>NZ_ANAX01000176.1:6490-17984 GCF_000341065.1 Nocardiopsis halotolerans DSM 44410
CACCGCGGTGTCCGCCGTGAAGTACGCGATCCGCTCGTCCAGCAGGGCGCCGTCCACCCGGGCCGCCGCCTCCGCCACCAGGTGCGAACGCACCACGGCCGGGTCGGGGTCGTACAGGTAGCGCCGGGCCGCCGCCACGGGTGCCGGACCCAGGCCGGGCTCGGCGTCCAGGTGTACGACCGCTCCCTCGCGGGCCAGCGGTTCCCCGCGCTCGTGCAGCACCGTCGCGCGGCGCCGGGGCCCGTCGGCCAGCGCGCCGAACCACAGCGCGGTCTCCTTCAGTTCGCCGTCCACCGAGATCCACTCGGCCGCGGACTCCTCGGGCAGCGCCTCGTGCGGGATGCCCGGTGCCGCCTTGAGGCAGGCCGCGTCCGCGTTCCCGGCCATCCCCACCGCCACGTCCCATGGCGGGGAGTAGGCGTCGGGGTCGAACACCCGGCCGCGCCCGCCCCGCCGGGCCGGATCGCAGAACAGCAGCGGGTACCGGCCCGGCGCGGTCTCCGTGACGTCGCCCTCGCGGACCCGCGCCAGGTCGGACAGGCCGAGGGCCCCGATGTTGGCGCGCGCCACCGCCACGGTCAGGGGGTCGGAGTCCACGCCCTCCACCGGGACGCCGCGCGCGGCCAGCGCCAGCAGGTCCGCGCCGATCCCGCAGCACAGGTCGCCCGCGGTGCCCCCGGCCGGGGCGGCGCGCGCGGTGCGCTCCGCGCGGTAGTCGGCCACCACGCGCCGGGTGGACTGCTCCAACCCGTGGGGGGTGAAGAACATCCGCGTCGCCAGGTCGCCGAACTTGGCCCGTCCGCGCTCGCGCAGCGACACCTGGGTCAGGACGGCGTTTACCAGTTCGGAGACGGGTAGACCGGGGTCGAGGGCGGCCACGCGCGGATCGCCGCGCAGCCGCGAGGCCGCGGCGAGCTGGTCCCGGACGGCGGCCTTCGGTTCCACGCCCGCCAGGACCTCCCGGCCCGCGTCGGTGAGCAGGGCCTCGAAGGCGGGCGTGCGCATGGGTTCCCCTCAGGCGTCGGAGAGCGGTGTGTGAAGGAGTTGGCGGACGCCCCTGACCGGGGGTCACGGTCACATTTCCATTCTGGCACTCTCGGGGGTAGAGTGCTAATCGCGACGAGGCCGGTCTGGCACCCGCGACGACAGGCCGCCGTGGTCGCCCCTTTTTCGTAGACGGTCCGTGCGTCAGCGTGGGCCGAAGTCAGGACACCGAAACCTTGAAGGGGGAGGTCACACCGTGTCGACCGCCACCAAGACCGTGCTGAAGCCGTTGGAGGACCGCGTCGTGGTCCAGACGCTGGAGGCCGAGCAGACCACCGCTTCCGGTCTGGTCATCCCGGACACCGCCAAGGAGAAGCCCCAGGAGGGCAAGGTCCTGGCCGTGGGCCCGGGTCGCTGGGACGACGAGGGCGAGAAGCGCATCCCGCTGGACGTGAACGTCGGCGACGTCGTTCTGTACAGCAAGTACGGGGGCACCGAGGTCAAGTACGACGGTGAGGAGTACCTGGTGCTCTCCGCCCGCGACATCCTCGCGGTCGTCGAGAAGTAGGTCTCGGCCACGCCCGGAACCCTTCGCATCCCGCACCGGTCGGCACATCGCCGGGCGGGCGGGATGCTCTCTTTTGACCAGCCTGAAGAGGAAGCACCCACATGCCGAAGATCCTGGAGTTCGAGGACGACGCCCGCCGCGCCCTCGAAAGGGGCGTCGACCGCCTCGCCAACGCCGTCAAGGTGACGCTGGGCCCGCGTGGCCGCAACGTCGTCATCGACAAGAAGTTCGGCGCCCCCACCATCACGAACGACGGTGTGACCGTCGCCCGTGAGATCGAGCTGGACGACGCCTACGAGAACCTGGGCGCCCAGCTGGTCAAGGAGGTCGCCACCAAGACCAACGACGCCGCCGGTGACGGCACCACCACCGCGACCGTCCTCGCCCAGGCCCTCGTCCGGGAGGGGCTGCGCAGCGTGGCCGCCGGTGCCTCCCCGATGTCCCTGAAGAAGGGCATCGACGCCGCCGCGGCCAAGGTGGCGGAGGTCCTGCTGGAGCGCGCCCGCCCCGTCGAGGAGCGCGGTGACATCGCCTACGTCGCCACCAACTCCGCCCAGGACGCCCAGATCGGCGACCTGATCGCCGAGGCGTTCGACAAGGTCGGCAAGGACGGCGTCATCACGGTGGAGGAGGCCCCGACCTTCGGTCTGGACCTGGACTTCACCGAGGGCCTCCAGTTCGACAAGGGCTACGTCTCTCCCTACTTCGTCACCGACGGCGACCGCCAGGAGGCGGTGCTGGAGGACGCGCTGATCCTGATCCACCAGGGCAAGATCAGCAGCCTCAACGACCTGCTGCCCGTGCTGGAGAAGGTCGTCCAGAGCAAGAAGCCCCTGCTCATCATCGCCGAGGACATCGAGGGCGACGCCCTGGGCGCCCTGGTGCTGAACAAGATCCGCGGCATGCTCAACGTCGCCGCGGTCAAGGCGCCCGGATTCGGCGAGCGCCGCAAGGCCATGCTCCAGGACATCGCGGTCCTCACCGGCGGCCAGGTCGTCGCCGAGGAGGTCGGCCTGACCCTGGAGAACATCGAGCTCGACGCGCTGGGCAGCGCCCGTCGCATCACCGTCACCAAGGACGCCACGACCATCGTGGACGGTGCCGGTGAGCAGTCCGAGGTCGATGACCGCGTCCGCCAGATCCGCAAGGAGATCGAGGCGAGCGACTCCGACTGGGACCGCGAGAAGCTCCAGGAGCGCCTGGCCAAGCTCGCGGGCGGTGTGTCCGTCCTGCGCGTGGGTGCGGCCACCGAGGTGGAGCTCAAGGAGAAGAAGCACCGCCTGGAGGACGCCATCTCGGCGACCCGCGCGGCCATCGAGGAGGGCATCGTCGCCGGTGGCGGCGCCTCCCTGGTGCACGCCGCCAAGGTCCTGGAGGACAACCTCGGCCTGTCCGGCGAGGAGGCCACCGGTGTGGCGATCGTCCGCCGCGCCCTGGTCGAGCCCGCCCGGTGGATCGCGGAGAACGCGGGCGCCGAGGGCTACGTGGTCACCCACCGCGTGTCGGAGCTGGAGGTCGGCCACGGCTACAACGCCGCCACCGACGCCTACGGCGACCTGACCTCGCAGGGCATCCTCGACCCGGTCAAGGTCTCCCGCTCCGCCGTCCAGAACGCCGCCTCGATCGCGGGCATGCTGCTGACCACCGAAGCGCTGGTCGCGGACAAGCCCGAGGACGAGGACGACGAGGGTCACGGCCACAGCCACTAACCCGAACAGGGGGCGGGGAAACCTCCCGCCCCCTATCACGTACGTCACACATTTCACGGGACCACATGGGGCGTTTTTGGGCGATTTTCCCAAAACGTGACCATTCTGTAGTTGCCGATCCGAGCGGTTGGGTCCCGTGATGGGGGCATCATTCGTAGCGTGACGGATGCAGGTGCCCGCGGGGACCACACGGGGTTGAACCATCTGGGGTCGCTCGCGGTCCGGGGGGACGACGGGGCGATGGACTCGCTGTTGCGCGAGGTCCGGCCCATGGTGGTCAGGTACTGCCGTGCTCGTCTCGCCCGGGTTTCGGGACTGGCCCACTACTCGGACGACGTGGCCCAGGAGGTGTGTATCGCCCTGCTCTCGGCGATACCGCGCTACCAGGACCGCGGCCGCCCGTTCGCGGCCTTCGTGTTCGGCATCGCGGCCCACAAGGTGGCCGACACCCTGCGCGGCGCTGGCAGGGTGGAGATGGTCCCCACCGACTCCGTACCCGAGCGACCCGACGAGGGGCCGGGGCCCGAGGAGTGGACGGTGCGGGTGATCCAGGCCCGGGAGCTCCTGGAGGAGCTGCCGGAGCAGCAGCGCAAACTGCTGATCATGAGGGTGGTCGCAGGACTTACGGCGGATGAGACGGGACATGTCCTTGGAATGTCGGCGGGAGCGGTACGGGTTGCCCAGCACCGAGCTATTGCTCGGCTTCGGCAGGTGGCCGTGGCGAACCGCCTCATCCCCTGAGCACTCCGGACGCCCCCGCCCCGGACGCCGACGGTGCCCTGACCGGCCGCGGGTGCGCGGCCGCTGCCGCGCCATCGGCCCCACCCGGCGCTGAGGACATCCGCACTCCCGAACGGGAAGACCGGGCGCCGTGTGCCTGTTGGGTGGGGAAAGGGGAGGGAAGCTCTCGCGAACCCCTCCGAGGTTCCGACCCGAACCGTGGGAAACCGTGACGCTGGTCACTTTCCTGCCGAGGTGACGGGTCAAACACCCCGTTCCACCGAGGGCGCACGGGGCCACGACCTAGGATGAGACGACACGCGGGGGCGAAACCGCGCAGGTGTGCCGGGAAAGCGGAGGTTGTGTCATGGGCCAGGAGTACAGCGACTACGGGGACAAACTGCTGCCGCCGGGGCTGACCTACGACGACGTCCTCCTCGTGCCGGCCTACTCCGACCTCCAGCCCGGGGACGTGGACACCACCACCCAGCTCTCCCGCAACCTCACCCTGCGCCTCCCGCTGCTGTCCGCCGCGATGGACACCGTCACCGAGGCGCGTATGGCCGTGGCCATGGCCCGCCAGGGCGGCGCGGGCGTGCTGCACCGCAACCTCTCCGCCGAGGAGCAGGCCAGCCAGGTCGACCTGGTCAAGCGTTCCGAGGCGGGCATGGTCACCGACCCGGTCACCTGTCAGCCCGAGGACACCCTCGCCGAGGTCGAGCGCCTGTGCGCCCACTACCGGATCTCCGGCGTCCCCGTCACCGACGGCACCGGGGCCCTGGTCGGCATCGTCACCAACCGGGACATGCGCTTCGAGAGCGACCGCTCCCGACTGGTCCGCGACGTCATGACCACCGAGAACCTGGTCACCGCGCCCGTCGGCGTCAGCCGTGAGCGGGCCTTCGACCTCCTGCGCAGGCACAAGGTGGAGAAGCTGCCGCTGGTGGACGGCCAGAACCGTCTGCGCGGCCTGATCACCGTCAAGGACTTCATCAAGAGCGAGCAGTTCCCCGACGCCACCAAGGACGCCGACGGCCGCCTCGTCGTCGGCGGCGCCGTCGGTGTGGGCGTCGAGGCCGAGGAGCGCGCCAGGCTGCTCGTGGAGGCCGGCGTCGACTTCGTCGTCGTGGACACCGCCCACGGCCACTCCGCCGGGCTCGCGGACATGATCGCCAAGCTCAAGGCCAACTCCCGTGCCGACGTCGTCGCGGGCAACATCGCCACCCGCGCCGGGGCGCAGCTGCTCATCGACGCCGGAGCCGACGCCGTCAAGGTGGGCGTGGGCCCGGGCTCCATCTGCACCACCCGCGTCGTGGCCGGTGTGGGCGCGCCGCAGCTCACCGCGATCCTGGAGGCCGCCAAGGCCTGCGGCCCGGCCGGTGTCCCGCTGATCGCGGACGGCGGCCTCCAGTACTCCGGCGAGATCGCCAAGGCCATCGCCGCCGGTGCCAGCACCGTGATGCTCGGCAGCCTGCTCGCGGGTGTGGAGGAGAGCCCCGGCGAGCTGATCTTCATCAACGGCAAGCAGTTCAAGGCCTACCGCGGTATGGGTTCGCTCGGCGCCATGCGCGGGCGTTCCTTCTCCAAGGACCGCTACGCGCAGGCCGAGGTGGCCTCCGAGGACAAGCTGATCCCCGAGGGCATCGAGGGCCAGGTGCCCTTCCGCGGTCCGCTCCAGGCGGTCGCCCACCAGCTCGTCGGCGGCCTGCACCAGTCCATGTGGTACGCCGGTGCCCGCACCGTGGCCGAGCTGCGCGAGCGCGGTCAGCTGATGCGTATCACCAGCGCCGGACTGCGCGAGAGCCACCCGCACGACATCAAGATGACCGTCGAGGCGCCCAACTACAACGTGCGCTGACGTCTCACGGGCGGCGGCCGAACCGCCCGCCGAGGTCCGAACGCCGGGCCCGTCCGGTCCTTCCGGACGGGCCCGGCGACGTCCCCGCCTGGGATCGATAGACTCACGGCGGCAGAAAACGCGCCGGTAGACCGTCCGGTGACGCACGTCAGAGGGGATCGAAACGTTGGCTCAGGTGGAGATCGGGCTGGGTAAGAACGGGCGCCGCGCCTATGAGCTCGACGAGATCGGGATCGTGCCTGCCCGGCGGACGCGGGACCCGGAGGAGGTGTCCATCGCCTGGCAGATCGACGCCTACCGGTTCGAGACGCCGCTGGTGGTGAGCCCCATGGACAGCGTCGCCTCACCCAGGACGGTCGTGGCCGTGGGCGAGCAGGGCGGCCTCGGAGTGCTCGACCTCGAAGGGCTCTGGACCCGCTACGAGGATCCGGAGCCGCTGCTCCAGGAGATCCGCGAACTCGACGACGTCGCCGCCACCCGGCGGCTCCAGGAGATCTACGCGGCTCCCATCCAGGAGGAGCTGATCGGCCGCCGGATCGAGGAGATCCGGGACGCGGGCCTGGTCACGGCCGCACGGCTGTCGCCGCAGCGCACCGCCCAGTACCACAAGGCGGTCGTCGACGCGGGCGTGGACATCTTCGTGATCCGCGGTACCACGGTGTCGGCCGAGCACGTCTCCGGCCGCGCCGAACCGCTCAACCTCAAGCAGTTCATCTACGAGCTGGACGTGCCGGTCGTGGTCGGCGGCTGCGCGACCTACACCGCCGCCCTGCACCTGATGCGTACCGGTGCCGCCGGTGTGCTGGTCGGCTTCGGCGGCGGTTCCGGGCACACCACCCGTTCCGTGCTGGGCGTCGCCGTGCCGATGGCCAGCGCCGTCGGCGACGTGGCCGCGGCCCGCCGCGACTACCTGGACGAGTCCGGCGGCCGCTACGTGCACGTCATCGCCGACGGGGGCATGACCGGCAGCGGTGACATGGCCAAGGCCCTGGCCTGCGGCGCGGACGCGGTCATGGTGGGTTCGCCGCTGGCGCGCGCCAGCGANCCACTGGGGCAGTGAGGCGCACCACGGCGAGCTGCCGCGCGGCGAGCGGCTCCACGTCGGCACGATCGGCGACCTGAAGTCGATCCTGCACGGCCCGGCCTCCACCAGCGACGGCTCCATGAACCTCATGGGCGCCCTCCGCCGCACGATGGCCACGTCCGGTTACACCGACCTCAAGGAGTTCCAGCGGGTCGAGGTCGTGGTCAACCCGCACCGCTAGGCACGGGTTTCGCGGAACACGCGTTCCGTCGGGACGGGGTCCTGACCAGGGGCCGCGCCGGTGACACCGGCGCGGCCCCTCGCGTGTGAGCCCCCGACCGCCGAACACCCCCGAACCACCAAGCTCCCCGGTCCATCGAACCCCCCGGGCCACCAAGCGCCCCCGGAGTGCTCCGGAACCGTGCCCGAACCCCGTGTCCTCGGGGGATTCCGCGTTCCCCGGGGCTCTGGACGTACACGGTCGCCGGTCGCGTACCTTGGTGGCGGCGTGATGTGGACTTGATGTTTTCTTGACGATGTGAGGTGCCGATGGGTGAGCGGCGTGGATCCGGTGCCGAGGGGCGCCGGAGTCGTGGCCCGGTGGTCGCCGTCTGCGTGACGCTGACGGTCTGTCTCCTGGTGACCGGCGGTGTGGTCGTCCTGGTCGACCGGATCTCCAACGCGTTCAACGAGTGGTCGCCGCCGGGTGCCTCCTCCGTCGAACCGCCGGTGGGGACGATCCAGACCCCGCCCCACGACGAACTCACCGGTCCGCCCGAACCCGCGGACGTGGCTCCCGCCTCGGAGGGGACCGAGCCCGAGCGGGCGGGCGCCGACGAGCGGCAGCCCCCCGCCGCCGACCCGGCCACGCGCCCCAGCGCCGAGTGGCTCGACCGGGTGTCGGAGTCGACCGGTATTCCGCGCCGAGCCCTGGAGGGGTACGCCAGTGCCCAACTGGTCCTCGCCCGGGACCTGCCCTCGTGCCAGCTGTCCTGGCCGACCCTGGCCGGGATCGGGTACGTGGAGTCGCACCACGGCACCTACGCCGGGGGCGAGCTCGACCCGGACGGGAACACGACCGTCGACGTCATCGGCATCCCGCTGGACGGCACCAACCACACGCGGGCCATTCCGGACACCGACGGCGGCCAGTACGACGGTGACGTCGAGTGGGACCGGGCGATCGGCCCGATGCAGTTCATCCCGCGTACGTGGGAGCAGTGGGGCGCCTCCCTGTCGGGTGGCGACCCCGACCCGCACAACATCGACGACGCCGCGCTCTCCGCGGGCCGGTACCTGTGCGGGGAGGGCCGTGAACTGACCGTCGCCGACGACTGGGAGGCCGCGATCCTGACGTACAACCACTCCGACGAGTACGTCGCCGACGTCCTGGCCTACGCGCACGCCTACGCCGACGCCGCCTGACACCGGGGTGCCCCGGGCCGGGGTCGTCCGGTGTCCGGGGCTTCCACCGCCACCGGCGTCAACCCTCCAGCCAGGCCCAGGCGGCCTCCTCGTCCTCCAGGGCGAACTCCCGGGACTCGGCCCGGACGAACCTGTCGCCCACCCTCGTCAGGAACCGGAGCAGTTTCCGGTCGCTGACGACCGCGTAGCGCTCGATGTCACCGAGATGCTCCTTGGCGAACTCCAGGTCGTCATCCAGCGCGGAGAGTTCGGCGGTGGGGAGACCCGGGGCCCGCACCAGCAGGCGCACGCTTCCGTGCTCGCCGATCCCCGCGCGCAGCTCCCCGGCGAGCCGTTGGTACTCCTCCTCGGTGATCCTGCCGGTGATCTCGTACCCGAGGACGTTGCCGTGGCTTCGGTCCAGGCGCTGGTACATGGCCTCTCCAACGACGGACGGCTGGGTTCCGCCACCCCGCTACCCGTGTGGACCGGGGGTCAACCGAAGGGCGGGGAGGGAGGGGCGGCGAGCGGTTGTCCACAGGTCTGGGAGGGGCCTGTTCCCGGTGCCCGCCGTCGTGGTCTCCTGGAAACGGGGGGATCCCAGCCCCCTCCGCCTCGGCGTGCCCGCGCCCCGGGCCGTCGGGCCCGGAGCCGCGCCCCGACCGCCGGTCAGCTGAAGAAGCCCGCGACGCCCCGCCCCGCCGCGGCGGCGGTCCGGCACCAGTCCACGCAGGACTCGACGGCGCCCAGGACGTGGGGGTCGAGGGCGGCCCTGCGCTCGTCGGTGACGGTCTCCCACTGTTCGAGGGCCTTCTGGCACTCGGTGGGGCTCCACTCGCCGTAGCCCGGGAGGTCCCTGGGCCGTGGAAGCCGAGGAGGGAAGCTGCTGTAGCTGAACTCCTCGACGCTGATGGCGGTCACGCCCAGTTCTTCCAGCCCCTCGTCGACCGTCTCCAGCCACCGGAACTTCATCGGGGAGAAGTCGTTGTTGAACAGGGCGCGGCCGTGGAACTCGCAGATCCATCTGTAGGCGTAGCCGTACATGGTGCCGTGCTGCTCGTCGAAGGGGCCGCCGTGGACGACCGCGCGGATCGCGTCGCGGATGCCGGGGCCGCCCGCGTCGACGACGTGGGCGAACTGGGCGTCGAAGTGGGCCAGGTGCCGCTTGAACCGGCCACCGATCATCCGGCGCAGTTTGTCGTCCCCCGATCCGACGGAGCCGTGCAGGACGTCGAGGTCGACCACGTAGGTCGTCAGCGCGTAACTCATGGCGGGAACGCTAGCGGCGGCTGACGACAGGGGAGACGCGGACCCGTTCCGGTCCGGCCTCGCGCCGGCCGCCTCGCTCCGCCGCCTTCGGTCGCTTCACTCGGCCGCCTCGCCCGACCGCGCGTCGCGGCCGCTCGGTTCACCCCTGCGCGGAGGTCTCCCGGTGCGCTCGCCCGTCCTCCCGGGTGCGGGCGTTCTCCCCGGCCAGGGCGCTCTCCGGGGCGAGCCGGTCGAGCAGGGTCCGGCTGATGTCGAGCAGGTGCGCCTGCTGCTCCGCGCTGAGCACGTCGAACAGGTTCTCCCGCATGCTGCGCACATGCCGCGCGCCCGCCTCGTCGAGCACCCTCTGCCCCGCGTCGGTGAGCACGGCGAACCAGCTGCGCCGGTCCTCCTCGCAGTGCACCCGCTCCACCAGGCCGGCCTCGGACAGCTTCCTGACCGCGTGCGAGACACGACTGGGCCGGGTGTGGGTGAGCACGGCCAGATCGCTCATCCGCACCGACCGGTGGTCCGCCCTGGACAGGAGGACGAGCAGCTCGTAGTAGGTCAGGGGCAGGTCGACCTCCTCCTGGAGGTCCTGCTCCACACGCTGGTCCAGCAGACGGAAGGCCAGCGTGGCGGCGTCCCAGGTGCGCTCCTCGGTGGCGTCGGGGCACTCGTGTTCGCTCATGCGCAGATATTACCACGCTGGAATGTTGCGCACTGAAGTATCTTCTCTTACTCTCGTGCTGAACATTCCAGTGCTGAACTAAAAAAGCCCAACCCCCTGGAGAGAGCGAACCCATGTCCTCCGCAGGCCCCAGCGACCCCACCCAGCCCACGCGGTTCGCCGAACCCGCCGCGTCCGACCGCCTCGCGGCTCCCCCGGCTGCTCCTGAGGCGGCCCGGACCACGGCGGACCCGCAGGACCGCACCACCCCGGACCCCGGCCCCGCGACCGACTCCCCGCCCCGGGACCCGTCCACCGCCGCGCCGCCGCGCGGCGGTGGACGGATCCCGTTGGCGCTCGCCCTCCTGGCCGCGGCCCACTTCGTCGTCTCGGTCGACTTCAACATCGTCTACATCGCGTTGCCCGAGATCGGCGCCGCGCTCGGCTTCACCCCGGCCTCGCTCCAGTGGGTGGTCAACGCCTTCGCCCTCGGCTACGGCGGTTTCCTGCTCCTCGGCGGCAGGGCCGTGGACCGCCTCGGCGCCCGCCGCGTGCTCGTGTCCGGCGCCGTACTCATGGGCGCCGCCTCCGTCGTCGGCGCCCTCGCCTGGAACCCCGGCCTGCTCATCGCCGCACGCGCGGCCCAGGGCCTCGGCGCCGCCGCGCTCTTCCCCGCCACCCTCGCCCTGGTGGGTTCCGTCTTCCCCGCCGGAACCGAACGCACCCGCGCCATGGCGGTGTGGGGAACCGCGGGCGCCTTCGGCGCGCTGGCGGGCGGCGCGGTCGGAGGCGTCCTCACCAGTGCCTTCGGCTGGTCCTCGGTGTTCTGGGCCCTCGTCCCGCTCCTCCTCGCCGTGACACTCCTCGCGCCACGCGTCCTGCCCGCCGACGGGCACCGTCCCCGCCTGACCGGGTTCGACGCTCCCGGGGCGGCCATGGTCACGGCCGGAGCGCTCCTGCTGGTCCTCGGGATCTCCCAGGGGCAGAGCGTCGGCTGGGCCGCGTGGCGGAGTTCCGGGGCCGTCCTGCTCGGCCTCCTGGCCCTGGGCGCGCTGCTCCTGACCGAACGCCGCACGGCCGACCCGCTACTGCCTCCCCGCCTCCTCACCAACAGGTCCCTGCTGGTCACCACGGCGCTGATCTTCGTGCTCATGGGCGCGGTCAACACGCTGCACTACGTCTACACCACCCACGTGCAGACCACCCTGGGCATCAGCCCGCTCGTGGCCGGGCTCGGCTTCCTGCCCCAGGGCGCCGCGGCCATGCTCGGATCCTCGCTGCTGCTGCCGCCCCTGCTCAACCGCTGGGG
>NZ_ANAX01000176.1:17990-63377 GCF_000341065.1 Nocardiopsis halotolerans DSM 44410
CTCGCGGGCACGGCCGGAGCGGGCCTCACCGCGGTGCTCTTCGCCGTCGCCGTCGCGGCCGACTCCTACTGGGCCATGCTCCCCGTGGTCGTCCTGCTCGGCGTCACCGCCGGGACCACCTACCCGATCGTGTTCACCGCCGCCGGAAACGCCGTCGACGAGGCCGAACGGGGTGTGGGGTCGGCCATGGTGTCCACCTCCCAGCAGATCGGCGGTGCGGTCGGACTGGCCGCGCTGGTCGCGGTCGCCGACGCGGCGGCCGGTGCGGGCGGAGCCGGTCTCGGGGCCGCCTCCCTCGTCGGAGGACTGGCCACCATGGCCGCCGCTTTCCTGGCGCTGGGTCTGCGCGGGAACTGACCTCCGTCCGACGGTCCCGCCCGCCTCGTCCCCTCCCTCGGTCTCCTCCGATCCACCTCCCCGGGACACGCCGGTGCGGCGGGNNNCCCTCTCCGATGGACACGGGCCCCGGCGGGTATGCGCCTGGGAGGGACACCATCGAGACGGAGGAGACGGATGGCTACCACCTGGCTGGGACCGAAGGGGCGCTCCGAGGCGCTCGCGTCGATGGCCGACGAGGAACTCGACGTCCTCGTGGTCGGGGGAGGCATCGTCGGGGCGGGTATCGCCCTGGACGCGGTCTCGCGCGGACTGTCCACGGGGCTGGTCGAGGCGCGCGACTTCGCGTCGGGCACCTCCAGCCGATCCAGCAAACTCATCCACGGCGGGCTGCGCTACCTGGAACAGTTCGACTTCGAACTGGTCCGGGAGGCGCTCCAGGAGCGCGGCCTGCTGCTCACCACCATCGCCCCGCACCTGGTCCGCCCGGTGCCCTTCCTGTTCCCCTTCTCCCACCACTGGGAGCGCGCCTACATCGGTGCGGGCGTCACCCTCTACGACGCCCTCGCCCTGACCTCGCGCAACAACCGGGGGCTGCCCGCGCACCGCCATCTGAGCAGGTCCGGCGCGCTGCGGGTCTTCCCCGCGCTCAAGCGCGGCGCCCTCGCCGGGGCCATCCAGTACTGGGACTGCCAGGTGGACGACGCCCGCTTCGTCACCACCGTGCTGCGCACCGCCGCCGGGCTGGGGGCCAGGATCGCCTCCCGCGCCCAGGCGGTCGGGTTCCTGCGCGAGGGTGAACACGTCGTCGGCGCCACCGTCGCCGACCTGGAGGGCGGCGGTGAAATCCGTGTCCGCGCCCGCCAGGTGGTCAACGCGGCCGGCGTGTGGACCGACGACATCCAGGAGATGGTCGGCGGCCGGGGCCAGATCCACGTCAGCGCGTCCAAGGGCGTCCACCTCGTGGTGCCGCGCGACCGCATCCAGGCCTCCTCGGGGATGATCCTGCGCACCGAGAAGAGCGTCCTGTTCGTCATCCCCTGGGGCCGACACTGGATCATCGGCACCACCGACACCGCCTGGGACCTGGACAAGGAGAACCCCGCGGCCAGCCGTGCCGACATCGACTACGTCCTCGACCACGTCAACCAGGTGCTGCGTACGCCCCTGGGGCGGGACGACGTGGAGGGCGTCTACGCGGGCCTGCGCCCGCTGCTGTCGGGGGAGTCGGAGGAGACCTCCAAGCTCTCCCGCGAGCACACGGTCGCCCACCCCGTGCCCGGGCTGGTCCTCATCGCAGGGGGCAAGTACACCACCTACCGCGTGATGGCCAAGGACGCGGTGGACGCGGTCGCGCACGGCCTGGGCGACGGGCTCCCGGCCTCGGTCACCGACCGGCTGCCCCTGGTGGGCGCCGACGGGTACTGGGCGCTGTACAACCAGCGGTACCGGCTGGCCCGCAACGCGGGCCTGCACGTCTCCCGCGTCACCCACCTGCTGCGCCGCTACGGCTCCTCGGTCCACGACCTGCTGGACCTGATCCGGGAGCGCCCCGACCTCGGACGTCCGCTCGCGAACGCCGACGACTACCTGCGCGCCGAGGTCGTCTACGCGGTGGAGGCCGAGGGCGCCCGCCACCTGGAGGACGTCCTGTCCCGGCGCACCCGGATCTCCTTCGAGACCTGGGACCGCGGTATCGCCGCCGCCGAGGAGGCCGCCGAACTGCTCGCCGGCCCCCTGGAGTGGAGCGAGGACCAGGTCAGGCGCGAGGTCGAGTACTACCGCAAGGGGATCGAGGCCGAACGCGCGGCGCAGGAGCAGGACACCGACCAGGAGGCGGACGCCGTCCAGCACGGTGCTCCGGAGATCGTTCCGGAGGCGAGCATCAACCGACCCTGAACCGTCCCGGACCCGTACCCGGGCACGCCGTCCTCAGGCGAGCTGTCCGATGACCGGTTCCAGTTCGCCCCTGAGCCAGCCCAGCCCGATGGGCGCCGGGGAGTTCAGGGCGTTGGCGAAGGCCAGGTCGGCGTAGTACACCGTCGAGGCCCCGACCGCGGGCAGCGTCTGGAACAGGGGGTCCTCGTCGAGTCGGGCGCGGTCCTCCTCGGTCGGGGCCCACACCATGAGGACGTCGGCGTCGAGTTCACCGGTGCGCTCCAGGGGCAGCGGATCGCCCAACTGGGTGTTGTCCTGGTTGTCCGCCGGGGTGAGCCCGAACAGTTCGAGCACCGAACCGTTGCCGAAGGAGTACCCGGTCGGGTCGGCGCGCACCCACTGGTAGGTCCTGGACCCGATGTCGGGCACGGAGGAGCCGACCTCGGCGAACTCGTCGCTGACGGAGGCGATCAGTTTCTCGGCCTCCTCCTCCCCGCCCAATGCCCGGGCGGTGGTGCGCAGGCGCGTGTCCCAGTCGACGTTGAGGGCCTCGGAGTCCGGGGCGACCGTCGGCGCGATCGCGTTGAGCCGCTCGAACGTGGTCGCGTCCGGAACCTGGAAGGTCTGCGCGAGGATCAGGTCGGGCTGGACCGAGGCGATGGCCTCGAGGTCGGGTTGGCCGTCGGACGTGAGCAGACCGGGGTCGGCGATCCCGGCCAGCTCGTCGGCCATCCAGGGGGTGGCGGTCTCCAGGCTCGCCGGATCGGCGGCGACGCTGACCGGCGTCACCCCCAGGGAGATGGCCTCGTCGGCGGTGGCGAAGCCCAGGGCCAGGACCCGGGTCGGGCTCTCCTCGACCGTGACCTCGCCGTGGTGGGTCCGGACGGTCACGGGATAGTCCCCGCCGCCTCCGGCGGAGGGCCCCGGTTCGCCCTCCCGGGCCGCGCCGCCGCACCCGGTCACGGCGACGACCGCCGCGACCACCACGGCCGCGCGCCGACCGGTGCGGCCGACCGCCGCACGAGCTCCTCGAATTCTCAACGTAGGGCACCTTTCGCTCGACACGGAGTACGGCTCCGCGCTGCCAGCGGCCCCGGAGCGCCGGATGGGGGCTCTCACGCCGCTCGTTTGATGAAGGTAAGCCTTACCTTACTGCTTGGCTTCCGGGTTCCTCCACCCGGCGTACGCGGTTCCACGGGCCATCCGGGACGGCTACGCTCGGTCGCATGTGGCGATTCGTGCGCAAACCAGGCAGGGTGCCACGGCGGGGCGCCGAGATCGGGGCACACCTGGTGCCGGAGGCCTTCGGGGCCGACCCGGTGCTGCGGTCCGCGTGCGACGCGGCACGCGAGGGTGACCTCGAAGCCGGTCTGACCCTGCTGGTGGAGAGCCGTGACGACGCCGAGACCCGCGTGCTGCGGGTCGAGGCGCTGGCCAGGGCCATGGCGGACACGCCCGGGGAGGTCGCCGCGCTCCTGAAGACCGGAGCGGACCAGGCCGACACCGTGCTCTGGCTGGGGCACGCGCTGCTGGCCCGCGCCCTCGCCCGGCCCGCGGGGGACACCAAAGCCGACGAGAAGGGCTTCTCCGCCGCCCTGCACGAGGCGGCGGAGGCCCTGAGGACCGCCGCGCGACTGCGCACCGACGACGCGGCGCCCTGGGCCGGGCTCCAGACCATCGTCATGGGGCTGGGCGCGGGCCGGGAGGAGAAGGACCGGATCTGGCGCGAGATCACCGCCCGGGCCCCCCACCTGTTCCCCGCCCACATGGTCCGCACGCGCACCCTGTCGCCCAGCCGGGGCGGCAGCGCCGAGGAGATGCTCGCCTTCGCGGGCGCCACGGCGGACACCGCGCCCACCGGCAGCCCTCTGCCTTCCGTGCTCGCCCTCGCCCACGCCGAACACGTGCGCGTCGAGCAGAAGCGCCTGCGCGCCGAGGGCAGCAGCGCCTACATCGTCGACATGGCCCTGGGCCGCCTGCACGGGGAGTCGCTCCAGGAACTGTTCGCCCTCGCCCGGGCGTGGGTCGCCGAGGCGGAGCCCCACATCCGGGACGCGCAGGCGCACCACCTGTTCGGCTGGGCCTTCCACCGGACCGGGATGACCGAGGCCGCGCGCTGGCACCTGACCGCCGCGGGAACGACGCGCTGCGACACGCCGTGGTCGTTCTTCGGCCCCTCCCACACCGAACTGCTCCGTGCCATGGTCGATCTGGGGGTGGACCCGGGACAGCAGGACCCCGGAGGCCGGACCTGAGCGCCTGAGTACCGCTACTCAGGCGCGGGGAGGAGGATCTCGGGCACCCTGTGGGTATGACCCACCGCCCCCACGCCCCCGTCGCCGTGCCGCGCGCGATCCTGCTCGCCGCGATCGCGGCCTTCGCCTCGGTGCTCCTGGCCCACCTCCTCGGCTGGGCGGTCAGCCAGCTCATGGAGGCCGCGCACACCGCCCCCGACGCCAACATCGGTGCCGCCCTGGCGCTCCTCCTCCTGCCCGTCCCCCTCGCCGCGGTCCTGGTCTGGCCCCTGGTCCGGACCGTCCGGTTGCCCTATCCCGCGATCACCGCCCTGACCAGCACGCCCCCGTACCTGCTTCTGTCCGTGGGGGTGTGGCGGCTGTGGACACCGATCCTGGACCGTGTCCCGGTCGACTCGCCCCTGTCCACCCTTCCGGTGTCCGTGGCGACCCTGGCCCTCGCCAACGCGGTGGCCCTCACGGCCGTGCTGGCCACCGTCGCCGTGTTCACCACCCGCCACCACGCCCGCGCGTTCCGGCGCCGCTGATCCGAAGGTCCGAAAAACCTTCGCCAGGGCAACGGACACTCGGTCACAATGCACGTGTGCTACTGACGATCACGACCACGGCGACCCCCGCGACGGACCTCGGTTTCCTGCTGCACAAGCATCCTGACAGGGCGCAGAGTTTCGAGCAGTCCTTCGGGACGGCCCACGTCTTCTACCCCGAGGCCACGGACGAGCGCTGCACGGCGGCGCTGTTGCTGGACGTCGACGCGCAGGCGCTGCTGCGTACGCGCACGTCGGTGAGCACCCCCGACTTCGCGCTGGCCCAGTACGTCAACGACCGCCCCTACGCGACCTCCTCGCTGTTCACGGTGGCGCTGGGCAGGGTGCTGCGGTCCGCGCTCAGGGGCGACTGCAAGCAGCGCCCCGAACTGGCGCGCACGCCGCTCCCGCTGGAACTGCGCATGCCCGCGGTGCCCTGCCGGGGCGGGGCCGACCGCGTCCGCTCCCTGTTCGAGCCCCTGGGCTGGACGGTGGAGGCCGAACCGGTGCCGCTCGACCCCGGGCTGCCCGGGTGGGGCGACTCCCACTACCTGTCGCTCACCCTCACCGGCACCCTGCGCCTGTCCGAGGCGCTCAGCCACCTGTACGTGCTGCTGCCCGCCATGGACGGCAACAAGCACTACTGGGTGGACCGGAGCGAGGTGGACAAGCTCCTGCGCGCCGGTGGGCTGGCCGTGGAGGCGGGGGAGGAAACCCCCGGGTCCCCCGCGTCCGGGGAGGCCACCGGGGACGGCGGGGAGACCTCCGCCGACACAGGATGGCTCGCCGGACACCCCGAACGCGCCTGGATCGCCCGCCGCTACCTCAACCGCCGCGACGGCTACGTGCGGACGGCACTGGCCCGCCTGGCCGAGGCCGACGACACGGCCGAGGAGGAGGGGGACGACCCGGGGAACGAGGAGGCCGCCACGGAGCCGTCGCACGAGGAACGCGGTCCCAGCCTGGCCGAACAGCGGGCCGGAGCGGTCATGGCGGTGCTGCGCGCCGAGAACGCCACCAGCGTCATCGACCTGGGCTGCGGTTCGGGCCAGCTGCTGGAGCGGCTGGTCGACGACCACTCCCTGGAACGGATCACCGGTGTGGACGTCAGCGTCGTCAACCTCGAACGCGCCCACCGCAGGGTGTGCGGGGGGTGCGGGGACGGGCGGAAGCGCCACCGGCCCCTGTTCGGGGACGGGGCCGGAGGAGCCCGCGCCCGACAGGAGGCGCGGACACGGCGGCCGGAGCTGTTCGTCGGCTCCGTCGTCTACCGTGACGGCCGGTTCGGGGGCCACGACGCCGCCGTCCTGATGGAGGTGGTCGAGCACCTCGACCCGTCGAGGCTGCCCGCGATGGAGGAGAGCGTGTTCGGCTCCGCCCGGCCCCGCGTCGTCGTGGTCACCACGCCCAACGCCGAGTACAACACCCACTACGAGGGGCTGGAGGACGGCTCCTTCCGGCACAGCGACCACCGTTTCGAGTGGACGCGCGCCGAGTTCACCCTGTGGGCGGACCGGGTCGCCGGCGAGCACGGCTACCGCGTCCGCTACCTGCCGGTCGGACCCGAACACCCCGCGACCGGCGCCCCGACCCAGATGGGAGTCTTCACCCGATGAGTGGGACAGAGAGGCCCGAGAGGCCCGAGACCGCCGAGCCACGCGTGCTCGGCGTGCCCGAGATGGGGCTCGTCGTGCTGGTCGGGGTGTCCGGCTCCGGCAAGTCCACCTTCGCCGCCAGGCACTTCGCGCCCACACAGGTGATCAGCTCCGACCACTGCCGGGGCGTGGTCAGCGACGACGAGAACGACCAGTCCGCCAGCGCCGACGCGTTCTCGCTGCTGCACACCGTCGTGGACATCCGGCTGCGGCGGGGCCTGCTCGCGGTGGTCGACGCCACCAACGTGCAGGCCAGGGCGCGACAGGAACTGGTGCGCATCGCCAAGGCCAACGACGTGCTGTCCACGGCCATCGTGCTCGACGTTCCCGAGGCGCTGGCCAGGGAACGCAACCGGGACCGGCCCGACCGCGACTTCGGCGACCACGTCATCCGCAGGCAGCGGCGCGACCTCAAACAGAGCGTCAGGCGGCTCCGGCGCGAGGGTTTCCGCAAGGTGCACGTGCTCCGGGGGCCGGAGGAGATCGACGCCGCGACCATCGACCTGGAACGCGCCTGGCCGGACCGGACGGAGCTCACCGGCCCGTTCGACATCGTCGGCGACGTGCACGGCTGCCGTGCGGAACTGGAGGAACTGCTCGGGGAGCTGGGCTACGAGTTCTCCCGCGACGACCAGGGGCGCCCGGTCGGCGCCCGCCACCCCGAGGGCCGCACGGCGGTGTTCGTCGGCGACCTCGTGGACCGGGGACCCGACAGCCCCGGCGTGCTCCGCCTGGTCATGGGCATGGTCGCCGACGGCGACGCCCTCTGTGTGCCCGGCAACCACGAGAACAAGCTCATCCGGGTGCTCAGGGGAGCCACGGCCCGGCTCACGCACGGCCTCGCCGAGACCATGGAGCAGCTGGCCGGGGAGAGCGAGGAGTTCCGCAGGCGCGTACTGGACTTCTGCGACGGCCTGGTCAGCCACCTCGTCCTCGACGGGGGCAGGCTGGTCGTCGCGCACGCCGGACTCAAGGAGGAGTACCACGGGCGGGCCTCCGGCCGCGTGCGCTCCTTCGCCCTGTACGGCGAGACCACCGGCGAGACCGACGAGTACGGGCTCCCGGTGCGGCTGCCGTGGGCGCGCGAGTACCGGGGTGGGGCCGCCGTGGTCCACGGGCACACGCCGATGGTCAAGGCCGAGTGGTTCAACAACACCCTGTGCCTGGACACCGGCTGCGTGTTCGGCGGCAGGCTCACCGCGCTGCGCTATCCGGAGCGCGAACTGGTCGACGTGGCCGCCCACCGCACCTGGTACGAGCCCGCGCGCCCGCTGGGCGGCGACTCCGGGAAGGTGACGGACACCCGTCCGGACACCACCGTGGACATCACCGACGTCGGTGTCGGCGACTTCCAGCCGGGCGTGGCCGTGGACACCGCCCACGGCCGCGTGAAGGCGAGCGGTGACCACACCCTGGCCGCGCTGGAGGTGATGAGCCGGTTCTCGGTGGACCCGCGCTGGCTGCTGTACCTGCCGCCGACCATGGCCCCGGCCCCGACCTCGACCGAGCCCGGTCTGCTGGAACACCCGAACGAGGCCTTCGCCTCCTTCCGGGGGTCGGGGATCGGGGAGGTCGTGTGCGAGGAGAAGCACATGGGGTCGCGGGCCGTCGCCGTGCTGTGCCGTGACGCCGCCGCGGCCGAGCGCCGGTTCGTACCCGGAGAGCTGGGCACCGTCCACACCCGTACCGGGCGCCCGTTCTTCAACGACCCGGTCCTCCAGGCCGAGGTGGTGGACCGGCTGCGCGATGCGGTCACCGAGGCCGGGCTGTGGGACCGGCTGGGCACCGACTGGGTCGCCCTGGACGGGGAGATGCTGCCGTGGTCGGCCAAGGCCCGGTCGCTGATCCGCGAACAGTACGCGTCGGTGGGCGCCGCCGCACGTGCGGCCCTGCCCGCCGCCGGAGCCGCGCTCGCCGCGGCGGCCGGGCGCGGCGTGCCGGTGGACGACCTGGTGGACGGTGTGGCGCGCCGTACGGAACAGATGGAGGAGTTCAGCCGGGTCTACCGGCGTTACTCCTGGGACACCGACGGCGTCGCCGGGCTCCGGTACGCGCCGTTCATGGTGCTGGCCTCCGAGGGCCGGGAGTACGGGGACGCCGACCACCTGTGGCACATGGCGGTGGCCGAGCGGCTCGCCGAGGTGAGCGGCCTGGTCCGCTCCACCCGTTACCGGGTCGTGGACACCACCGACCCGGACGCGTGCGCGTCGGCCGCGGACTGGTGGGCCGACATGGTCGCCACCGGGGGCGAGGGCATGGTGGTGAAGCCGGTCCTGGGCGCACGCGCCAGGGGACGCAAGGGTCTGGCCCAGCCGGGGCTGAAGGTGCGTGGCCCCGAGTACCTGCGGATCATCTACGGCCCCGACTACACCGACCCGGAGCGGCTGGCGGTCCTGAGGGAACGCAACCTGGGCCGCAAGAGCGGTCTGGCCATGCGCGAGCACAAGCTGGGCCTGGAGGCCCTGGCCCGGCACGCCCGGAGCGAACCGCTGTGGCGCGTGCACGAGGCGGTGTTCGCGGTGCTGGCCCTGGAGTCGGAACCGGTCGACCCGCGCCTGTAGCGGGAGGAGGACGGCGGTCGTGCACGGACGTGTGACGGCCGCCGCCCCCGTACCGGACACCGGGTGCGGGGTGCGCCAGCCCGGTGTCGTGGGCCTCCACGCGGAGGACCGGGGCGGGTGGGCGCGCTTCCCGGCGGCCGTTCCCGGCCGGGGTGGGTGTTGGAGGATTGCACGAGTGCGGGGGGCTGGTCGAATCGTCCGATCGCACTAACTACGCCCTGCTTCGCCTCCTTTTCACGTCGTCTCTTTCGGTCGGACACCACCGGGGGCCATGATGTGCACGCCCGACCCCCGTTCCCCCGGGAGAAGATGTGTCCCCCAACAGACCCGGACGCCTGACCGCGTCCACGTCCGCCGCGGCGGCGGTGCTCCTGGGCATCGGCCTCGCGGCGGCGCCGACCGCCCTCGCCGACACCACCACCCCGGTGATCAGCGAGGTGTACGGCGGAGGCGGCAACAGCGGCGCCGCCTTGCGCAACGACTTCGTCGAGCTGGGCAACCCCACCGGCGAACCGGTCTCCCTCGACGGCTGGAGCGTGCAGTACCTGCCCGCCAGCCCCAAACCGACCACCCGCGTCCAGGTCACCGAACTGGACGGCCGGATCGGCGCGGACGAGTACTACCTCGTACGCCAGGCGGCGGGCGCCGGGGGCGGCGTCGAGCTCCCGACCCCCGACGCCACCGGCGGCGCCAACATGTCCGCGTCCTCCGGCTCCGTCCTGCTCGTGCGGGGCACCGCCCCCGTCACCTGCCGGACCGCCGCGGAGTGCGCCGGGGACGCGTCCGTCGTCGACGTCGTCGGCTACGGTGACGCCGTCGTCCACGAGGGCGCGCCCGCCCCCGGACTGGACAACACCACCTCCGCCTCGCGCGACGCCGACCTCTCCGACACCGGGAACAACGCGGCTGACCTCACGGCCGGGGAGCCGTCCCCCGTCAACACCGCGGGGCGGACCCCGGACGGGGGCGGAGACGACCCCGAGGAGCCCGTCGAACCCGGTGACCTGCGCGTCCACGACGTCCAGGGCACCACCCGCACCTCCCCCTACGAGGGAGAGCAGGTCACCGGCCTGCCCGGCGTGGTCACGGCGGTCAACTCCTTCGGCGGCGCCCGGGGCTTCTGGTTCCAGGACACCGAGGGCGACGGCGACCCGCGCACCAGCGAGGGGATGTTCGTCTTCACCGGTTCCACCACCCCCGACGTGGCCGTGGGCGACGAGGTCCTGGTCGCCGGGCGGGTCAGCGAGTACCGGCCCTCCTCCGGGGCGCAGACCATCACCCAGCTGAGCCAGGCCCGCTGGTCGGTCCTGTCCTCCGGTCAGGAGACGCCCGGGGCCGTCCTGCTGGACGAGGACGCCATCCCCGAGGAGTACGCGCCCCAGCCGGGCGGGGACGTCTCCGACCTCACCCTGGAGCCCGACGTCCACGCCCTGGACTTCTGGGCCGCGCACGAACACATGCTCGTCCGCGTGGAGGACGCCCCCGTGGTCGGCGCCACCGACGACTACCACGCGCTCTGGGTGACGACCCGGCCCGAGCACAACCCCACCGTCAACGGCGGCACCCGCTACGGGTCCTACGACGACCCCAACGCGGGCCGGGTCAAGGTCGAGTCGCTGCTGGACCGCGCCCAGCACCCGTTCCCCGACGCCAACGTGGGCGACACCCTCGCGGGGGTCACCGAGGGCCCCCTCTACTACAGCCAGTACGGCGGTTACCTCATCCGGGCCACCACCCTGGGAGAACACGTTCCCGGCGGCCTGGAGCGCACCGGTGTCCGCGACACCGCGCGCCACGAGGTCAGCATCGCCACCTACAACGTCGAGAACCTCGACGGGCAGGACGACCAGGCCAAGTACGACGAGCTGGCCACCGGGATCGTCGAGTACCTGAACTCGCCCGACATCATCGGCCTGGAGGAGATCCAGGACAACACCGGGCCGGCCGACGACGGGGTCGTGGCGGCCGACGTCACGCTGGACCGGCTGGTCGCGGCGGTCGAGGCGCGGGGCGGCCCCGCCTACGAGTGGCGCCAGATCAATCCGCTGGACAAGCAGGACGGTGGGCAGCCCGGCGGTAACATCCGCAACGCCTTCCTCTTCAACCCCGAGCGGGTGCGGTTCGTTGACCGCGAGGGCGGCGACGCGACCACCGCCGTGGAGGCCGTGGAGGGCGAGCGTGGCGCCGAGCTGTCGGTGTCCCCGGGCCGTATCAGCCCTCAGGCCGAGGCATGGGAGTCCAGCCGCAAGCCGCTGGTCGGCCACTTCCGCGCCCTGAACCGGGACATCTACGTGGTCACCAACCACTTCAACTCCAAGGGCGGGGACGAGTCGCTGCACGGCGTCAACCAGCCCCCGGAGCGCTCCAGCGAGACCCAGCGCCACGCCCAGGCCGCGCTCGTGCGCGACTTCGCCGAGGAACTGCTGTCCGTGGACCCCGAGGCCAACCTCGTGGTCATGGGCGACCTGAACGACTTCCAGTTCTCCCGGACCCTGGAGACCCTCACCGTCGACGGTCCGCTGTACAACCCGATGACGGACCTGCCCGAGGAGGAGCGCTACAACTACGTCTACGACGGCAACTCCCAGGCCCTGGACCACATCCTGGTCAGCCGGGCGCTCGCGGGCCGGATCGAGTACGACGTCGCGCGGATCAACTCCGAGTTCCACGACCAGGTCAGTGACCACGACCCGCAGGTGCTGTGGCTGGACACCCGCCGCAGCACCCCGCCGGGGCGGCCCTGACCGACACCCGGCTCCCGGCGGGACCCCCGCGCCGGGAGCCGGGCCCCGTCCCACGGAGGCGGCCGGAGGACCGGCCGCCTCCGTGGCTCCCGGGGAGGTCCTCAGCGCACGTCCCCGCGGCTCAGCACCGTCGCGGCGAGCGTCCACAGGACGAGGGTGACCGACACCGCCGCGAACACGACGGCGGACGTCGTCGACGGGTCGATGGCCCCGGCGTCGGAGACGGCCGTGCTGCCGAGGCTGAGCGACCTGCTGACCAGGGCCTGGGGAACCACGTGGGCGATCACCCCGCCGACCCCGGAGTAGAGGACGCCGGCCCCGGCCACGCAGCCCAGGAGGCCGAGGGCGACGGGCGCGGCGAAGGAGCGGACCAGCATCGACAGCAGGGACTGCAACGCGACGACCGGCAGTGCGGCGACGACGCCCAGCAGCGCCGCGGCGGTGCTGTGCCAGGGCAGCCAGCCGTCCAGGCCCAGGACGAGTTTCCCGCTCAGGACCACCATCAGGAGCAGGACGAGCTGCATGACCACGACCATCAGGGCGAGCGAGACGAGCTTGGCGCCGAGGATCGCGAAGGCCCGCGCGGGCGTGGCCATCAACAGGTTCCAGTTGTGTCCGCGGTGCTCCATGCGCCACGCGGCCGACGCCATCACCGCGATCCCCATCGACATGAACAGCATCCCGTAGAAGATCACGACCTGCGACCAGTAGGACGCCCAGCCGGAGGAGAGCGCCTCCTCGTTGGCGCCGTAGTTCACGGTTCCCGTGATGACCGCGAGCAGCGGCAGCACCACGGCCATGATCCACAGGGCCGAGCGGCGCAGTTTGGTGAGTTCGGCGAGGATCATCCCCATCACGCCTCCGTCCGGTCGAAGCGGTGGCTGACCGTGCCGAACAGGACCGCCACGAGTACCAGGAACGCGGCCAGCCAGCCGTACCCGGGAGTGATCGGGACGAAGCCGCCGTCGCTCATCCCCATGGGGGAGACGATCGCGTAGTAGCCCCAGGGCAGCACCCGTGCCAGGGCCGGTGGCATCAGCAGGGAGAACACCCCGCAGAACGCGCCGAGCAGCCCGACGCCCATCCCGACGAGCTGGTTCTCCACACGGGCGGCCAGCAACACGTGCAGGCACAGAAGCGCCAGGTCCACGAGGAGCAGGCCGACCGCGTACAGGATCCACGTTCCGAGGGGCAGCGGCACGGTGATCCCGGCGACCAGGCCCGCGGTGACGATCAGGGTGGTCTGTACGGCCACCGCGACCGCCAGCAGCGGTCCCAGCACCGCGACCTTGGCGCGGCACAGCAGCCCCGGAGGGAACCCGGCCACCTGCGACAGCATCCAGCCCTGGCCCTGGTGTTCGATGTCGACCTGCCTGCTGGCCAGTACCGCGACCAGGAGGGGGGAGGTCATGGCCGCGATCATGACGTGGCTCATGAACAGGCTCTCCCACGGCTGGGCCGCCGGGTCGCCGAAGCCCTCCCGGGCGGAGTCCGACATCAGTGTCATACAGCTCAGGGCGACGACGGCGGCCACCATGACAGCGCAGACCAGCACGACCCTGAGCCTGCGCGCCTTGCGGACCTCAAGACTCATCGCGGTCAGCATCACAGCAGCCCCTCACGGCCGGTGAGGTCCATGAAGACCTCCTCCAGGGACTGCTGGACACGCCGCACACCGTGGACCGGCACGTCGCCCCCGACGAGCCGCCGCACGAGCGCGGCCGTGTCCTCGTCGTCGAGCCCGGACAGGCGTACGCCCCCTCCCTCACGCACGGCGGGGATGCCCAGGGCCAGGGCCCGCTCGGGTTCGGGGGTGTCCACGATCAGGTCCGGGGTGCTGCGGGCGAACAGCTCGGACCGCGTGCCCTGGAAGATCAGCCTCCCCTGGCCGAGGATGCCCAGTACCGACGCCATCCGGTCGATCTCGTCGAGCAGGTGGCTGGAGACCATGACCGTGATGCCGTTCTCCGCCAGCGACACCAGCAGTTCACGGATCTCCTCGATGCCCGCGGGGTCCAGGCCGTTGGTGGGCTCGTCGAGGATGAGCAGGCGCGGATCCCGGGCCAGGGCCATCGCGATGCCCAGGCGCTGCTTCATCCCCAGCGAGTAGGCGCGGACGAGCTTGCCCATGTGCTCCTGGAGCCGCACGGTGGCGACCGCCCGGGAGACCTGCTGGTCGCTGAGCCCGAGCATCCGCTGGACGATCGCCATGTTCTCCCGCCCGGTCAGGTGGGCGTACCCGGGAGGGGCCTCGATGAGGGAGCCGATCTCCCGCAGGAGGCGGGGGCGCGTGTCCCGGTTCATGGGCTGCCCGAAGACGGTGATCTCGCCCCGGCTGGGCCGGGCCAGCGACAGCAGCATCTTCATGGTGGTGGACTTGCCCGAACCGTTGGGGCCCAGGAAGCCGTACACGCAGCCCCGCGGCACCCGCAGGTCGAGGTCGTCGACGACCGTGCGCGAACCGTAGGTCTTCGTCAGGTGGTGCGTGGTGATGATGTCGTCCATGGAACTCCTTCCACCGAGGAGCCTCCGGGACCGCACCCGGGGAGGGCATCGTGCCGGGGGAGGGGAAACGCTCTCGTGCCGCGGTAGGAGGGCGGTGCCCGGGGCACGTCCGTCCGGCCGTCCGGGCCGCTCAGGCCTCCCGGAGCAGGTCCTCGCGGTCGACCAGCCCGGCGCGGAACGCGAACAGCACCGCCTGGACCCGGTCACGGGAGCCGGTCTTGGCCAGGACGTGGCCCACGTGGGTCTTCACCGTGGGCATGGACAGCACGAGGCGCTCGCAGATCTCCGTGTTCGTGTACCCGAGCGCCACGGCGACGAGGACCTCCTGCTCGCGCGGGGTCAGGGACTCGACGGCGCGGCGGGTGCCCCTGTCCAGCGGGGCCGACGGGGCGGACGGGCCGCCGAGCAGCGGACGCACGTGCTGGAGCAGCCTCCGCGTGGAACTGGCGGAGACGACCGAGTCGCCGCGGTGCACGGTGCGCACGGCCTCCAGCAGTTCCTCGGGCGGCGTGTTCTTGAGCAGGAAGCCCGCGGCCCCGGCCTCGACGCCCTCGACCACGTACTCGTCGGTGTCGAAGGTGGTGAGGATGACGATGCGGCAGTCCGCTCCCGAGGAGACGAGGGCGCGCGTGGCGCCCAACCCGTCCGTGCCGGGCATCTGGACGTCCATGAGCAGGACGTCGACGGGGTCGGCGCGCTGACGGGTGACGGCCTCCGCCCCGTCGCCCGCCTCCCAGGCGACGGCCAGGTCCGGCTGGGAGTCGATGACCATCGCCATGCCCGCCGTGAACAGCACCTGGTCGTCGGCCAGCCCCACGCGGATCACGCGTCCTCCCAGGGGACCACCGCGCGCACCCGCCAGGTGCCGGTCGCGTCGTCGGCGCCGACCTCCAGGGTGCCGCCGTGCAGGCCCACGCGCTCGCGCATGCCGACCAGACCGTGACCGGGTCCCCGACGACCGCCGCCCGGGTGCGCCCCGACGGTGGAGGGGGGCACGGACGGAGGCGCGTACGGGGACGTGGACGCCCCGGAGGCCGCGGGTACGGCCTCGCGGACGGCGTTGGCCACGACGACCTCCACCCGCCCGGGCGACCACGTGAGTTCGACCCGCACGGCGGCGGTTCCCGCGTGCTTCAGCGCGTTGGCGAGGGACTCCTGCACGACGCGGTAGACCGTCAGGGACGCGGTCGTCGGCAGGGTCGACGGGGCGGTCGGACCGGTACGGCCGTCGCGCGGTGCGGGCGGGCGGCCGTGCTGGACCAGGCGGATCCGCAGACCGGCGCGATGGTACTCGTCGACGAGACCGGGCAGGTCGCCGACCCCGGGCGCCGGAGCGGCCCCGCGGCCCTCTCCGTCGCGCAGGACGCCCAGGAGCTGGTGCAGTTCCGCCGCGGACTCGCGTCCCACCTGGGAGATGGTGGACAGGGCGGCCACCGCGCGCTCCGGTGCGGCGCTCGCGGCGTAACGGCCCCCGTCGGCCTGGGCGACGATGACGTTGAGCGAGTGCGCGAGGATGTCGTGCATCTCCCGGGCGATGCGGGTGCGCTCGTCGAGCGTGGCCAGTCGCACCTCCTGCTCCCGCTGGGTCTCCAGCAGCTGGGCGTGCTCCACGACGCGGGCGAACTCCTCACGGTTGCGCCGGCGGAACGTTCCCAGCAGGGAGAACAGCGCGACGGCCGTCCACGCCGAGAGGACGCTGTTGAGGCGCAGTTCCAGGTCGGCGGAGAGGTGGTCGGGCGGGATGGAGAGGACGGCCCAGGCCGCTCCGGTCAGGAGCAGGACGAAACCGATGGCGCGCCACGGGCGGGGGAGTTCGGCCTGCGCCGTGTAGGAGGCGACCAGGGCGCAGACGCCCACCGGTGTCGTGGGCTGGTCGAACCAGAGGATGTGGAACGCCAGCAGGATCCCCAGCGCCGCCAGGCACGGAAGCGGACGGGTGCGGCGCGTGACCAGGGCGGCGCAGCACGCGGCGGACACGGCGAGGTAGACCCACGACTCTGTGGCGTCGAAGCTGGCCCTCGGCCAGGTCAGCATCGACATGCCGAACCAGACGGCGGCCCAGCACGCGTCCACGGCGAGCACGTGGCCTCGGGCCCAGAGCGTGGCGCGGTCCAGCAGGGTGCGCGGGAACGGGACGGGCATTCCTCCACGATAGGAGCGCGCGGACCGCGTGACCTCGTACCCCGGCATGAGATCGGGCCGGACGAAGGGAGGAGGCGTACCGGGCCGCGGACCGGACGCGGGGCGGTGAGCCGCACGGGAAGGCAGCCCGGTAGGTCCGGCACCCTGCGGTGGGGATCGGTAGCGGGTCGCTGTGCCCCGAGGCGGAGGCGACTGTGAGAACGGACACCGCTCGGACGGATGCGGCGACGCCGCACCCGTCCGAGCGGGACACGGTGGCGTCCGTCACCGGCCCGGAGCCGCCGGACGCCTATCCTGGGGAGCGTCCGCGAGGTGCCGGGGCCGCTCCGCCTCGTTCGTCGCGGTCCCGTGCTCGTGGCGGGGCCCGGCGGTCCGACCTCACCACCGGGACGGAGCCGTCCGAGGTCGAACCCCCGGCCACGTCGGCGACCGTTCCGGCCAGTCCACCAGGAAGGTTGGGACATGAACGTACTGCTCACCGGTGGGGCCGGGTACATCGGCTCCCACACCGCGGTCGAACTGCTCGAAGCCGGGCACGAGGTCGTGGTCGTGGACTCCCTCTCCAACAGCCACGCGGAGGCCCTGCGCCGGGTCGAGCGCATCACCGGACGCACCGTCGCCCTCCATCAGGCGGACTGCACCGACCCCGCCGCGCTGCGCCGGGTGTTCGCCGCCCACCGGATCGACTCCGTCATCCACATGGCCGGGCTCAAGGCCGTGGGCGAGTCGGTGGAGCGGCCGCTGGGCTACTACCGCAACAACCTCGACGCCCTGTTCGCGCTCGTCGAGGTGATGGACGAGAGCGGCGTGCGCGACCTGGTGTTCAGCTCCTCGGCCACGGTCTACGGCGACCCCGAACGGGTACCGATCACCGAGGACGACGCCCTGTCCGCCACCAACCCGTACGGCGCCACCAAGCTGTTCGCCGAGCGCGTCCTCCGGGACGTGGCCGCCGCCGACCCGCGCTGGCACGTCGTCGCCCTGCGCTACTTCAACCCCATCGGGGCCCACCCCAGCGGCCTGATCGGGGAGGACCCCCAGGGCGTGCCCAACAACCTGTTCCCCTACGTCGCGCAGGTCGCCGCGGGCCGCCGCGAGCGGCTGAACGTGTTCGGCGACGACTACGACACCCCGGACGGCACCGGCGTGCGCGACTACCTGCACGTGGTGGACCTGGCCCAGGGGCACCTGGCCGCCGTGGACCACATCGGCGACACCGCCGGGTTCCGCGTGTACAACCTGGGCACCGGGGAGGGCGTCTCCGTCCTGGAGGGCCTGCGCGCCTTCGAGCGCGCCACCGGCGTGCCCGTCCCGTACACCGTGGTCGACCGCCGCCCGGGCGACATCGCCGTGTGCTTCGCCGACCCGTCCGCCGCCGCCCGCGACCTGGGGTGGAAGGCCGTGCGGACCGTCGACGACGCCTGCGCCGACGCGTGGCGCTGGCAGTCGTCCAACCCGGGGGGTTTCACGGGCTGAGCCGGAACGCACATGTGGACAGGGCTCTCCGAGCACGCGCGACGTCCTAGACTGGACGGACATCCCTGTACTCCTGCGGAAGGTCCTCCGTCGTGTCCGTTGGTGCTGAGAGCACGTTCGACACCGTTCTCGTCGTCGACTTCGGTGCGCAGTACGCGCAGCTGATCGCGCGCCGGGTCCGCGAATGCCACGTGCACAGTGAGATCGTGCCCTCGACCATGCCCGTCGAGGAGATGCTCGCCAAGAAACCCAAGGCCATCATCCTCTCCGGCGGGCCGTCGTCGGTCTACGCGGAGGGCGCCCCGAACCTGGGCCCCGAGCTGTTCGAGACCGGGGTGCCCACCTTCGGTATCTGCTACGGCTTCCAGGCGATGACCCGGGCCCTGGGCGGCACCGTCGACCGCACCGACCTCAGCGAGTTCGGCCGCACCGAGCTGTCGGCGGTCACCGACTCCCTGCTGTTCGCCGGGATGCCCGCCGAGCAGCTGGTCTGGATGTCGCACGGCGACTCGGTGGTGAGGGCTCCCGAGGGCTTCGCCACGACCGCCAGCACCGCGGGCGCCCCGGTCGCCGCGTTCGAGGACACCGGTCGCGGCCTCTTCGGCGTCCAGTTCCACCCCGAGGTCCTGCACACCGAGCACGGCCAGGAGGTGCTGCGCCGCTTCCTGTACGAGGGCGCCGGGTGCCGCCCGACCTGGACGATGGTGAACATCGTCGAGGAGCAGCTGGAGCGCATCCGCGAGCAGATCGGCGACAAGCGCGTCATCTGCGCACTCAGCGGCGGCGTGGACTCCGCCGTGGCCGGCGCCCTGGTGCAGCGCGCCGTCGGCGACCAGCTGACCTGCGTGTTCGTGGACCACGGCCTGCTGCGCAAGGGTGAGGCCGATCAGGTGGAGAAGGACTTCGTCGCGGTCACCGGGGCCAAGCTCAAGGTCGTGGACGCCGAGGAGCGGTTCCTGTCCGCGCTGGCGGGGGTGGCCGACCCCGAGGAGAAGCGCAAGATCATCGGCCGCGAGTTCATCCGCGTGTTCGAGCAGGCGGCCCGCGAGGTCGTGGCCGAGAGCGGTGGGACCGGCGCCGAGGTCGAGTTCCTGGTCCAGGGCACCCTCTACCCGGACGTGGTGGAGTCCGGCGGCGGCACCGGCACCGCGAACATCAAGTCGCACCACAACGTGGGCGGTCTGCCCGACGACCTCCAGTTCACCCTGGTGGAGCCGCTGCGCGAGCTGTTCAAGGACGAGGTGCGCAAGGTCGGCGAGGAACTGGGCCTGCCCGCCGAGATGGTGTGGCGCCAGCCGTTCCCCGGCCCGGGCCTGGCCATCCGCGTCATCGGCGCGGTCGACCACGAGCGCCTGGAGATCCTGCGCGAGGCCGACGCGATCGCCCGCGAGGAGCTGACCCGCGCCGGGCTGGACCGTGACATCTGGCAGTGCCCGGTGGTGCTGCTCGCCGACGTGCGCTCGGTGGGCGTCCAGGGCGACGGCCGCACCTACGGCCACCCGGTCGTGCTGCGCCCGGTCAGCAGCGAGGACGCGATGACCGCCGACTGGTCGCGCGTGCCCTACGACGTGCTGGCCCGGATCTCCAACCGGATCACCAACGAGGTGCGCGAGATCAACCGGGTGACGCTGGACGTGACCAGCAAGCCCCCGGGCACCATCGAGTGGGAGTGACCGCTCCCCGAACCCCGGCGGGCCCGGTGGACGACACGTCGTCCACCGGGCCCGTTGCCCTGTCCGGGGACGCGCCCGGAGAGCGGTGCGCCGAACGCGGCGACCGGGTGCCGCTCAGCCGGGGGACGCGGCGATCCGTACGCGCTCGCCGTCGCCGTCGGAGAGGAACGAGGCCAGGGCCCGGCCCTCCTCGTCGACGGCGGTCCGTTCGGCCCGGGAGAGGCGGCGCAGCGGGGTGACGGTCACGGTGCCGTCCTCGGCGTCCCAGGTGGCGGCGACCCGGCCGTCGACCAGGGCGACGCGGGCACCGGCGACCGACAGGCCGCGGTGGGCGTCGTCGATGATCCGGCCGCGGTCGTGGTAGCCGAGGACCGCGTTGTCGAACGCGGGCAGGAACCGCACCGGAGCGGGGGTGTCCGGGTCGGGGCGCGGCGCGTCGGGAAGGTCCAGCAGTTCCCGGCCCCGCTCGTCACGGAAGGCGACCAGCTCCCCGCGCAGCGCGGAGACCGCGGCCGGAAGCCCGGCGAGGCCGCACCAGGCGCGCAGGTCGGCCGAGGCGGCGGGGCCGAACGCGGCCAGGTAGCGCCGTACCAGCGCCTGGCCCACGGGGTCGGAGGCGTCGGGGGACGGGGGAGCGACCTCGCGCCCCAGCCAGGAGGACAGCGGAAGGTTGCGCACCCCCGCCTTCGCCCGCCAGAGTCCTCGCGGCGGCAGTTGGGCCATCGGAACGAGGGCGGCGACCACCAGCTCCCCCAGAGCCCGCCGTCCCGCCGTCGGCCAGCGCTCGGCGAGTGCCCGCCCGATCTCGGCCATCGTGTGCGGTTCCCCGTCGGCCATCACCGCCCGGCCCGCCGCGGCGAGCTCGTCGAGGTCCACCCCGTCGAGTTCGCGGCGGTAGGTTCCGAAGGTTCGTTGGCGCAGCATGGCGTCGTGGCGGGACCGCCAGGCCAGGGCGTCGTCGGCGGTGACGAGGTGGACGGTGCGGCGCATGAGGTGCGTCCGCACCACGTTCCGCCGGACGAGCAGGTCGGAGAGCACCACCGGATCGAACGCGCGCAGCCGCGACCAGAGCCCGACGAACGGCTCCTGCGGTTCCTGCGCCTGGAGACCGCCCAGGTGCGCGACGGCGCTGGGGACCGGTAGGTCGGCGCGGTCGAGCAGCAGCTGCCGGGCGAGCGTCGCGCGGTTGAGCGCCCGGGCGTCGAGAACGGTCATCGGGGCCCCGCCCCGGTGTGCTCGCCGGTCGGTCGCCGGGGCGCCCCGTCCGTCCGCGCGCCGCGCGTCCCGTGCTGATCGCGGTAGCCGCTGGTGAGCAGGCCCATCGCCACTGTCACGTCCTCGCATTCGGATCACCGCCGACCGTCGGCGGGCGGTGCCCACGGTCTCAGGAGAGGCGGACGGGGAGTGACCGCTTCTCCGGGATCACGCGGGAATCGTGCGGCGGGCCTCGGCCGGGTCGTCCACAGGTGGGCGCCCGACGCGGTCCTCCGGATGTACGGGGCCCACCCGTCCGGGCGGCATGGTGCCGCCCTCGGGCGGCGCCCGCCCGAGGGCGGTCCGCGTTCAGTTCGCCAGGTCCCCGATGCTGATCTCCGTGGGCTCCGCGCCGGGCCTGTGGCTCAGGATCACCGTGCGCGCCTCCTCACCCTCGAGGAGCATGAACACGATCTCGCCCTTCGCGGTCTCGCCGGGCGATATCCCCGACGGATCCCAGAGCGAGGCGCCGGACTCGCGCGTGGTCGGCGCCTCGGCCTCGACGACGCCGCTCTCGCTGGTCCGCATGGCCTGCCCCTCGAAGTCGAACCTCACCACGTCGTCGCCGACGTTCGACAACTCCAGCCGCACCACGCAGTAGTGCCCGCTGTCGTTGATCGGGGTCGAGCGGATGTTGTACTCGGTCAGGCCGCAGGTGACCTGGTTGATCTCGTACTCGACCGCACGGTCGGGCGAGGCGGCCGACACCTCGCCGGGAGCGGAGGCCGGGGGCGCGTCGTCGTCGACCGGGGGGTCCTCCGCGTCCGGAGCGGCGTCCGTCTGCTCGGAGGTGTTCTGCTGGGCGCCTCCGCCGTTTCCCGGAGCCGACGAGTCGTCCATGTTCACCAGCACGGCCACGAGGATGGCCAGTACCACCAGCAGCGCCACGGCGGCCACCACCAGAGCCATGATGAGGCCCTTGCGCCGGTTGGGCGCGACGGGCTGGTGCGGGGGCGGCGGCACCGGCGGCACGTACGGCTGCGGCCCCCGGCGGTTCGCCTGCTGGCGGTCCGGAACCATCGGGATCGGTCCCGTCGACGCCGGGTGCGGTGCCGGGGGCGGCCCGGTGGCGGGCCTGGGCGGTTGCGCCTGTCCACCCGGGGCCTGGCCTCCTGGCGCCTGCCCGCCCGGCGCCTGACCCGGCGCCTGCCCGCCCGGCGCCTGACCCGGTGCCTGGCCGCCCGGGTGCGGGGCGGAGGGGTGGACGGTGGCCGGGTGGCCCTGCGGAGGCCCCTGGGGGCGCGGGAAGTTGCCCGTCTGGTGGGCGGGCGGGGGCATGGGCGCGGGCGGCGCGGCCTGGTACTGGCCGGGAGCCGGAGGCCGCATGCCCGCCATGTTCTGGGGGCCGGGGCCCTGCTGCGGGTGCGGCATCCCGTGCGGGGGCACCGGGGGCAGGTTCGGCCGCCACGACTGGTGCAGCGCGTTGGACACCATGTCGTTGGGGTTGGTGTTGTCCTCGCCGCCCGCCAGTTCCAGCAGCAGGTCCTGCGCGGTGGGGCGGCGGCCCGGCTCCTTGGCCAGCGCGCGCGTGACCAGGCGGTCCAGGGGACTGACCAGGTTGCCGATCTGGGGTTCGGCGAACAGCACCCGCTTGCCCAGCGTCATGGCGTCGCCGTTGCCGAAGGGGTGGGTGCCGTTCCCGGCGAAGGCCACCAGGCACCCCCAGGCGAAGATGTCCGCCGAGGTGGTGACCTTCTCCTCCAGCAGCTGTTCGGGCGCCATCCATCCCGGGCTGCCCATGACGATGCCGGTCTGGGTGTGGTTCGTGAGGGTGTTCATCGCGCGCGCGATGCCGAAGTCGATCACCCGGGGTCCGGAGAGCGACAGCAGCACGTTGGCGGGCTTGAGGTCGCGGTGGACCAGCCCGGTGCGGTGGATGGCGGCCAGGGCGGCGGCCACGCCCAGCGCGAAGCCGTGCAGCGTCGAGGAGTCCAGGGGACCGTTCTCGGCGATGTGTTCGGCCAGGGCGGTGCCCGCGATGTACTCGGTCACCATGTAGGGACGGTTCTCGAACGTCCCGTGGTCGAGCACCTTGGCGGTGCAGAAGGAGGCGACCTTGCGGGCGTTCTCCATCTCGTCGCGGAACCGCGCCCGCGTCGCCTCGTCGAAGGCGAGCTCCGGGCGGATGACCTTGATGGCTACCTGGTTGTTCCGTTCGGGCGCGCTGCCCAGGTAGACGGTCCCCATGCCGCCGCTACCCAGCTTCCCGGACAGCACGTAGGGACCGATGGTGGCCGGATCTCCGGCTGCCAGCGGTTCCAGGTTCTTCGGGAGCCCATCCGACGGCAAGCGACCCTCCCCGACGGTGTCCAAACTCCGCCTCGCCCCAAGGTAGCGGTGTTTGTGCCCGGATTCCCACTCACGTGCCTGGCGGGGCCGTTCTGGGGGCGGGCGGTGACTGACATGACAGTGGTGACGATCCCCGGAACGCGGCCGGAGTTCCCGATTTCCTTCGGTAACGGCGTTCGCGCCGGTGGGAAGGGGTGAACACACCGGCGCCCCTGGAGGGCTACGTGTTCACGCAAGGTGGGGGTTCCTTTACGATTGGGGACTCGTGACCGTTAATACCACCGTAACCGTGCGGGTCCCCGCGAAGGTGAACCTCCAGTTGGCGGTGGGGCCCAGACGTGAGGACGGGTTCCACGACCTCGTCAACGTGTTCCACGCCGTCTCGCTGTTCGATGAGGTTACCGTCCGGGAGGCCCTCTCGCGTCGACCGAGCCCCTCCGAGGGCACCGGGTCCGCGGCGGGGCCGGTCCTGGCGGAGCTGACCGCGGGCGGCTCGCTGGGATCCCACCTGTCCCGTGTGCCCCTGGACGCGTCCAACCTCGCCGCGCGCGCCGTCACCCTCCTGGCGGAGGGGACCGGTCGGGGAACCCCGGTCGCGGTCCACCTGGACAAGCACATCCCCGTGGCGGGCGGTATGGCCGGGGGGAGCGCGGACGCCGCGGCCACCCTGCTGGCCTGCGACCGCCTGTGGGGCTGCGGCCTGTCCGAGGAGGAACTGGTCGGGTACGCGGCCGATCTGGGCAGCGACGTGCCCTTCGCGCTGCTGGGGGACACGGCGGTGGGCCTGGGGCGCGGGGAGATCCTGCGGCCGATGCCCAGCCCCGGCCGGTTCCGCTGGGTCTTCGCGCTGTCGGCGCAGGGGCTGTCCACGGCCAGCGTGTTCGGTGAGTACGACCGTATCCGCCCGGACGCCCCCGAGCCGAGACTGGACCGGGCGCTGGCGGACGCGCTCGCCAGCGGCGATCCCGTGGCTCTGGGGGCCGCTCTGACCAACGACCTTCAGGAGGCGGCGCTCTCCCTGCTGCCGGAGCTGGAGCGGACCCTGAAGACCGGCGGCGGCGCGGGGGCCCTGGGCTCCCTGGTGTCGGGCTCCGGTCCGACCTGTGCGTTCCTGGTCGGCGGGGGAGGCGAGGCGGAGTCGGTCGTGGCGGAGCGCGAGGCCGCCGTCGTGGAGGCGCTGGAGGGCAGCGGGCTGTGCGAACAGGTCGTGGTCGCGGACGGGGACGTCCCCGGGGCCATGATCGTGTGAGGTAAATCACCTCAGTCTTTCCTGATGGGCGGGGTCGGGTGCGAGTTGACCTCAACTTAGGTTGAGGCCGAACACTGGTGGCCATGACGACCGCAGCCGCCCTCACGCGCTACGCCGACCTCCCCGCCCTCATCGGGCTCATGGAGGGTGACGAGAAGCACAAGGGAGCCGCCCACTCGACGCTCGACGTGGTGTGGGTGCTCTACGACCGTGTGCTGGCCGTCACCCCCGGGACCGCCGACGACCCGGCCCGGGACCGGTTCCTGCTCTCCAAGGGACACGGGCCCGCCGCCTTCTACGCCGTGCTCGCCGCCAAGGGCTTCCTGGACGTGCCCACACTGCGGAGCTGGACGGCCTTCGACTCGCCGCTCGGCCACCATCCGGACCGGGTGCTCGTGCCCGGTGCGGAGATCGGCAGCGGTTCACTCGGCCACGGACTGCCCCTGGGCCTGGGCACCGCGCTGGGCCTGCGCGCCCGGGGAGTCCACCGCGCCGACGGCGCCGAACCCCGCGTCGTGGTGCTCGTCGGTGACGGTGAACTCGACGAGGGCAGCAACCACGAGGCCATCGCGGTCGCCGGCCGCCTCGGCGCGGACAACCTCACCGTCGTCGCCGTGGACAACGCCTCCTCCTCCCACGGGTGGCCCGGTGGGATCGGCGCGCGCTTCGAGGTCGAGGGCTGGACCGCCCGCGACGTCCACGGACGCGACCACGACGCCCTGTACGAGGCACTCACCCGGCCCCACCCCGGACGGCCGCTGGCCGTCGTCGCCCGCGTCCGCTCCTAGGAGACCCGCCATGCGTGACACCTTCGCCGCCACCGTCAACCAGGCCATGGACGAGGACCCCCGTGTGGCCGTCGTCCTGGCCGCCATCTCCGCGAACATGTTCCGCGCCTCCGCCGCCCGTCACCCCGGGCGGGTGATCGACGTGGGCATCCGCGAGCAGGCCATGATCGGCGTGGCCGGAGGACTGGCCCTGGCCGGGATGCGCCCGGTCGTGCACAGCTACGCGCCGTTCCTGGTGGAGCGGCCCTTCGAGCAGATCAAGCTCGACCTCGGCCACCAGGGCGTCGGCGCCGTCCTGGTGAGCATCGGGGGTTCCTACGACGCCGCCGAGGAGGGACGCACCCACCAGGCGCCCGGCGACGTGGCGCTGCTGGACACCCTGCCGGGATGGACCGTGTACGCGCCGGGGCACCCCGACGAGGTACGCGGCGCCCTGGAGGCGGCGGTTCCGGGGGACCACCCGGTGTACGTACGGCTGTCGGGCACCGCGAACCGGACGGCGCTGCCCGTCAACGGGCGCCTCAGCGTGCTGCGGACGGGCTCGCCCCGCTCGGCCGGGGTGGTGGTGGCCGTCGGGCCGATGCTGGACCGGGTGCTGGAGGCCACCGCCGACCTGGACGTGACGGTCGCCTACACGTCCACCGTGCGGCCGTTCGACCGCGACGGGCTGAGCGAGCTGGTCGGCGCGGCGGGCAACGCCGACGTGCTGGTGGTGGAGCCGTACCTGCGGGGGACCTCCGCGCACGAGGTCGCCGAGGCCCTGGGAGACCGCCGCCACCGGCAGTCGAACCTGGGAGTGGCCCGGGACCGCGAGGTGCGCGCCTACGGGACCCCCGCGCAGCACGCGCGGGCCCACGGGCTGGACACCGAGGGAATCGCCAAGGCCGCCAGGGACTTCTTCCTGGTGTGAGGGGTGTTCTCGGGGCCTCCGGCCCGCCCGCCGTGGGTGCTGGGCGATGCCTTGGGGGAGGCCGCGTACCCGTGGCCCCGGTCCCGCCCGCCGGGAGCGCTCCGCGCCGGGCGGGCCGCCACCCTCAGGCGCTCCGCGCCGGGGCGGCCCCCGGACGTTCCGTGCGGTTCCCGAGCCCCGTGGACGCCGGGCCACACACTCCTCCGGACCCGCCCGGGGCCCCGCGTGGTGAGGCCCCGGGCGTTCTCGTGTCCGGCCCCGTCCGTCTACTTCACGGCGCCCATCGACAGGCCCCCCCCCCGCCGNCGCCATGACGGCGGCCGCCGACAGCTGCGCCACGAACAGGCCCTCACTCGTGATGAACCCGGTGAGGAACACCGGCACGGTGGAGGCCTGGGCCGCGGTGAGGTTCACCGCGAAGAAGAACTCGTTCCACGCGAAGATCATGCAGATCAGGGCGGTCGCCGCGATGCCCGGGGCCATGATCGGCATCATCACCGACCACAGGACGCGCGGCAGGCCCGCGCCCTCCACCCTGGCGGCCTCCACGATCGCCTTGGGCACCTCCAGGAAGAACGAGCGCAGCATCCACACGGCGATGGGCAGGTTCATCGCCGTGTACAGGACGACCAGGGTCCACACGTTGTCCAGCATCGACAGTTCCGCGGCGGCGACGTAGATCGGCAGCACGACCGCCACCACCGGCAGCATCTTCGTCGAGATGAAGAAGAACAACACGTCCTGGGTGCGCTTGACCGGAGCGACCGACAGCGCGTAGGCGGCGGGCAGGCCGAGCACCAGCACCAGCACCGTGGACGCCAGGGTGGCGATCAGCGAGTTGCTCAGGAACGGGAGGAAGTCGGCGCCCAGCACGGTGGAGAACCGGTCGAGCGTCGGCTGGAAGAAGAGCGTCGGAGGGTCGGTCGCCGCCTGGTTCTCCTCCTTGAACGCGGTCAGCACCATCCACAGCACCGGTGAGACGAACACCAGGCCGACGAACCAGGTGAACACGGTGAGGGCGGTGCCTCCCGCGCCGCCCGGGAAACGGCGCCTCTGACGGGACGCGCGCCCGCTGGAGGCGGCTGCCGCCTCCGCGGGGCGTTCGGGGGCTTGGGCGGTCACGAGCTCGCCTCCTGTGCGTTCATGAACGAGCGGAAGATCAGCCGCAGGGCCAGCATCGCCACGATGATGGTGCCGACCACCACGACGACGCCCATGGCCGCGGACTGGCCGATGTCGAACCCGAGGAAGGTCCGCTGGTAGATGTAGAAGGGCAGGTTGGAGCTGGCGGTGCCGGGACCGCCCTGGGTCATCATGTAGATCGTGTCGAAGGTGTTCACCACGTAGATCGACCCCAGCAGCACGCCCAGCTCGATGTAGCGGCGCAGGTGCGGCAGGGTGATCCAGACGAACATCTGCCACCGGGTCGCGCCGTCGACCTGTCCCGCCTCCAGCACGTCGTCGTTCTGGCTCTGCAGGCCCGCCAGCACCAGCAGCATCATGAACGGCGTCCACTGCCAGACCAGCGCGACCACCACCGACAGCACCGGCGCCTGGGAGATCCAGTCGAGCGTGTCGACCCCGAACGGCGACAGCAGGAAGTTCACCAGGCCGAACACCGGGTCCAGCATGATGTGCTTCCACAGCAGCGCCGTGGCCACGGGCAGCACCAGGAACGGGGTGATGACGAGCGTGCGCACCACGCCGCGCCCCCAGAACCTGCGGTCCAGCAGCAGCGCGAGCCCGATGCCCAGCAGCATCGCCACGATGACGCAGGAGGCGGTGATCAGCACCGTGTTCCCCGCGGCCCCGAGGAACTGCCGGTCGGTGAACACCGACACGTAGTTGGCCAGGCCGATCCACGCCTGGGAGTCCGGGCGCAGCAGGTTCCACGACCGGAGCGAGTAGACGATCGTCGCCAGGAACGGCAGCTGGGTGACGATCAGCATGAACACCAGCGCGGGCAGGAGCGGTGCCCGGCGCACCCACCCGGACGAGCGTGCCTCCCGTCTCGGTCGGACACGCGGGGACGGCGCCGCGGGCGCCTCACGCGCGGGCGCGGTCGCAGCGCTCATCGGTCATCCTCCTTGTAGGCCTCACCGACGGTCTCGGCGTACTCCTGGCTCTGTTCGAGCGCCTCTTCGACGGTGATCTGTCCGGCCACCGCCGCGCTGAGCTGCTGACTGACCCGGGTGCCCAGGTCCTGGAACTCGGGGATGGCGAGGAAGCCGATGCCCTCGTAGGGGACCGGGCGCGTACCCGGGTCCTCGGGATCGGCCCGCCGGATGCCTTCGAGCATGGGCTCGGCGTAGGCCTCCGAGACCTCCTGGTACTCGGGGACCTCGAACGTGGAGAGCCGGTTGCCGGGCGGCACCCGCTCCCAGCCGTACTCCTCGGCGACGGTGCGGACGTACTCCTTGTTGGTCATCCACTCCAGGAACTCCCAGGCCTCCTCCTTGTTGTCGGAGGTGGAGGGGATCGCCAGGGACCAGGTGTAGAGCCAGCCGCCGTAGTCGGTCTCGGCCACCGGCGCCGGGGCGTAGCCGTTGAGCCCCGCCACGACGCTTGCGTCGGCGTCCTCCAGCGTGCTGACCATGGCGGTGGCGTCGTAGAACATGGCGGCCCGGCCCTGGGCGTAGTGGTTCAGGCAGTCACCGAACCCGCTGTTGGCGGCGCCCGGCTGGCCGTGTTCACGCACCAGGTCCACGTAGAACTCGGCCGCGCGGCGGAACTCGGGGGAGTCGAGTTCGGCGTTCCAGTCCTCGTCGTACCAGCGACCGCCGAAGGTGTTCAGGAGGCTGTTGAAGGGGCTGAGGATCTCGCCCCAGCCCGCGAGGCCGCGCATGCAGATTCCGGAGACTCCGGGCTCCACACCGTCGAGTTCGGCGGCCAGGTCGGCCACCTCCTCCCAGGTGGGGTTCTCGGGCATCTCCACGCCGGCCTTCTCGAACAGGTCCTCCCGGTAGGCGACGAAGGAGGACTCGCCGTAGAAGGGCACCGAGTACATGTCGCCCTCGTGGGACAGGCTCTCCCGGAGGGAGGGGATGAAGTCCTCCTGGTCGTAGCCCTCGGACTCGTCCATGAAGGGTTGCAGGTTCTCGATCCAGCCGTACTCGGCCCACTGACGGGTCTCGTAGTTGCTGATCATGACGACGTCGAACGCGTCCGCGCCGGTCGACACGGAGATGGTGATCTTGGCGCGGGCCTCGTTCTCCGGCAGCGACACGAAGTCGACCTCGACGCCGGGGTGTTCCGCCAGGAACTGCTCCTGGAGGGAGATCGCGTCCTGCATCTGGGGATTGGACACGATCGCGACGGTCAGGTGCGCGGTGCCGTCGTCGGAGGCGGTGGCGCCCGCTCCGGCACACCCTGTGAGCAGCAGCCCAACGGTGCCCAGGGCGGTCGCGCGGGTGACGGGGGTGATGTGCACGATGCTGTCTCCCGGGGTCAGGCGTTCTCGTCGGGGACGACCTGGATCTTCACCCCGGCGCCCGAACGCATCATGGACAGCGCCTCGGGGAACTTCTCCAGCGGCAGGGCGTCCGTGAGCAGCGGAGCCGTCTCCACCGCCCCGGAGCCGATGAGGTCCACGGCCGCGCCGAAACTGTGCAGCACGGCCATGGAGCCCACGACGGTGATCTCGTCGTTGTAGACGCGGAACGGCGACAGGGACACCCGGGCCGTGTCCTCGGCGACGCCGAAGACCAGCAGGCGCCCTCCCCTCCTGAGGGAGTCGAAGGCCGCCTCGATGGCCTGGGGAGCACCCGTGACGTCCACCGCGGCGTCGAAGCGCTCGTCGCCCAGGTCGGACGTGTCGGACGCGGTGGCACCGGCGCCCAGGTCGGCCGCGATGGCCAGGCGGCGGGTGTTGCGGTCGACCACCGTGACGTGCGCGCCCGAGCGCTGGAGCAGCTGCTGGAGGAGGAGGCCCATGGTCCCGGCGCCCACCACCAGGAAGCGTTCGCCGGCCTCCACCCCGATGCGCCGCACGCCGTGGACCGCGCAGGACAGGGGCTCGACGAGGGCGCCCTCGCGCATGCTCATCGAGTCGGGGATGCGGTAGCAGTTGGCGGCGGGAACGGCCACGTACTCGGCGAACGCGCCGTCGACGGTGTCGCCGATCGCGCCCCAGTTGGCGCACAGGTTGCCGCGTCCGGCGCGGCAGTACCCGCAGTGCCCGCAGAACAGGGAGGGGTCCACGGCCACGCGGTCGCCCGGTCGCAGGCCCCCCGGGGCGCGGTCGCCGACGGCGGTGACCGTCCCGGCGAACTCGTGTCCCGGCACCAGCGGGTAGGGGCTGGGCGGGAACTCCCCGTCGGCGATGTGCAGGTCGGTTCCGCAGATCCCGCAGGCGCCGACCCGGACCACCACGCCGTCGGGGGCGGGCTCGGGGTCGGGTCGGTCGCCCACGGCGAGGGAACCCGGTTCGGTGATGATGGCGGCACGCACGTGTGGGCCTCTCCCTGAATGCTCGTTGTGCTCATGTGAGCGATAAGGATCACAGATGTTTCGCTCATTGAACGCCCCCGGGAAACGCGGTGTCAATGGGAAGGACACAATCGAGTACACTCCTGCACATATGAGCGATCGGCGTGGTGACCTTCAGGAAGCGGCCCCGAGCGGCCCGGCGGAGATGGTGCGGCTCGCCTCGATCGCCCGCAGGTTCTACCTGGAGGGGCGGTCGAAGGTGGAGATCGCCGAGGAGTTCGGGCTGAGCAGGTTCAAGATCGCCCGGGACCTGGAGACCGCGAGGGCCAGCGGGATCGTCCGCATCGACATCCGGCTGCCCGCGCGGCTGGACGTGGACCTGTCCGAGCGGGTGAGCGCGGCCTTCGGCCTGCGCCGGACGATCGTCGTGGACGCCTCGGAGGACCCCCTGGAGACGCGCCGGGCGCTGGGGTCGGTGGCGGCGCGGCTGCTGGCGGAGATCGTGCGGCCCGGCGAGGTGCTGGGCCTGGCCTGGAGCAGGGCGCTCCAGGTGATGGGCGCCGACATGGTCGAGCTGCCGAGGTGCACGGTGGTGCAGCTGAACGGGGTGCTCTCCGAGCACGCGGAGGACGGAGGGTCGGTCGAGACGGTGCGCCACGCGGCGGCGCTGTCGGGCGGACCGGCGTACCCGATCTACGCGCCGCTCATCCTGCCGGACGCGGCGACGGCGGCGACCCTGAGGGCCGACCCGGGCATCGCCTCCGCGTTCGCGCACTACGACCGGTTGACGACGGCCGTGGTGGCGATCGGCGGCTGGGACGAGCGGAACTCGACCGTGTTCCAGGCGCTGGACCCGGGGTCCCGGGCCCGGTACACGGCACTGGGCGTGTGCGCGGAGATGTCCGCCCAACTGTTCGACGCCGAGGGCAACCAGGTGCACAGCGATCTGGACGAGCGCGTCATCAGCGTCCGTGCCGACCAGCTGCGCGAGGTGCCGGAGGTGGTGGCGGTCGCCGGTGCCGGGGACGAGGCGAAGGCCAGGGCGGTCGGCGCGGCGCTCCGGAGCGGCCTGGTGTCGACGCTGGTGACGGACAGCGCGGTGGCGCGGACCCTGCTCGACGAGGCGCCGTCGCCGGGGGAGTGAGGCGCGGATCCCGCCCGACGGACGTGCCCGTGGGGCGGTTCCGTCCGACGGAGGCGCCGGGTGGGGCGCGGGCACCGTGCCGGTGCCGCCACAATGGAGAGCGATGAATCTGGTCAATCTTCAGGACGTGTCCCTGGCCTACGGGCCGCTCGTGCTCCTCGACAAGGTGTCGCTCGGAGTCGAGGAGAACGAACGCATCGGCGTCGTCGGCCGTAACGGCGGCGGCAAGTCCACGCTCATCTCCGTGCTCTCCGGCATCACCGAACCCGACTCCGGGCGGGTCGTGCACAACCGCGGGCTGCGCATCGGCTTCCTGCACCAGCGCGACACCTTCCCCGACTCCACGGTCGGGGAGTTCGTCCTGGGCGACCGCGCCGAGCACGAGTGGGCGGGCGACGCCCGCATCCGCGACATCCTGCGCGGTCTCCTCGGCGGCTGGGACCTGGACATCCCCATGAGCGGCCTCTCCGGCGGTGAGCGCCGCCGCTCCGGCCTGGCCCGGCTCCTGGTCGACGACCACGACCTCATCGTCCTGGACGAGCCCACCAACCACCTCGACATCGAGGGCATCGCCTGGCTCGCCGAGCACCTGCGCGCCCGGTCGGAGTCCCTCGTGGTCGTCACCCACGACCGCTGGTTCCTGGACGCCGTCACCACCCGCACCTGGGAGGTCGGGCGCGGCACGGTCGAACGCTACGAGGGCGGTTACGCCGCCTACGTCCTGGCCAAGGCCGAGCGCGAGCGCCAGGCCGCCGCGGCCGAGGAACGCCGCCAGAACCTCATGCGCAAGGAGCTGGCCTGGCTGCGCCGCGGCGCCCCGGCCCGCACCTCCAAGCCCAAGTTCCGCGTCGAGGCGGCCAACCAGCTCATCGCCAACGAGCCGCCGCCCCGCGACACCGTCGAACTGGTCAAATTCGCCAGCTCACGGCTCGGCAAGACCGTCATCGACCTCAGGAACGTGACGGCGACCGTCCCCGACCGGGTCCTGCTCGACCACCTCACCTGGCAGCTGGGCCCCGGCGACCGGGTCGGCCTGGTCGGGGTGAACGGCGCGGGCAAGTCCACCCTGCTCAGGATCCTCGCGGGGGAGCGCGAGCCCGACTCCGGAAGCGTGCGCACCGGCCGGACGGTCCGGCTCGCCCACCTGTCCCAGAACGTCGCCGAACTCGATCCCAGGGCGCGCCCCCTCCAGGCGGTCATGGACGTGCGCGAGCACGTCACCATCGGCAAGCGCGACTACACCGCCAGCCAGATGCTGGAGCGGTTCGGGTTCCGGGGAGAGCGCCAGTGGACCCCGATCGGCGACCTGTCCGGCGGTGAGCGGCGCCGCCTCCAGCTGCTGCGCCTGCTCATGGACGAGCCCAACGTGCTGCTGCTGGACGAGCCCACCAACGACCTGGACATCGAGACCCTCACCGAGCTGGAGGACCTCCTCGACGGCTGGCCCGGGTCCCTCGTCCTGGTCAGCCACGACCGCTACTTCCTGGAGCGCATCACCGACCGCGTGCTGGCTCTGATGGGTGACGGCGGCCTGGCGTTCCTGCCCGGCGGCGTGGACGAGTACCTCCGGCGCCGAGCGGAGAGCACGGGGGAGGCCACCGTGCCGATGGGCGCCTCCGAGACCGCCACGGCCGGGACCCGGTCGGAGCGCCCCGCCGTGTCGGCCGCCGAGCGGCGTACCGCGCAGAAGGAGATGCAGCGCGTCGAGCGGCGCATGGACCGGATCACCAGGCGTGAGACGGAACTGCACGAGCTGATGGCCGCCGCGGCCGACGACTACGCCAGGCTCTCCGAGCTGGACGCCGAGGCCAAGACCCTCGCCGCCGAGCGCGGGGAGCTGGAGGAGGTCTGGCTGGAGCAGGCCGAGATCGCCGGGGACTGAGTCCGCGGCGGGCGGCGCGCGGCACGACCGGGGTTCACCGCGCGCCGCGTGGCAGAGCCAGGAGCCGACCCGTGATGACGCTGCCGTGGAAGGTGCGCACGGCGACGACCACCCAGGCGGCCACGAGCGCGAGGTAGAGGGCGTCGGCGAGCCACGCGACGGAGACCGATCCGGTGTGGAGGCCGCCCGCGGCGTTCTGCTGTTCCTCGACGCACGCGGATTCACCGTTTCCGACGAGGTCCGTCAGCGCGTCGAGGCCTGTACCGACCTGGAGACCCCGGAGGGGTGGATGCGGCGCTCCGCCAGGGTGGAGCGCCCCGAGGACCTCCTCGACTGACATCCACCGACCCCGCGACAGGCCCCGGAGCATGTCCTCCGGGGCCTGTCGCGTGCCTGACGGCTGTACCGTGCGCGTTTCCCGGGGGAGAATCCCACCCACGGCGGTGCGTGGTTCCGAACACACCCGTGGACGCGGCACGCGTCGAGTACCGGCATCCGAGAAGGCAGGAAGTGGACACCATGGCCGTCCTGGACCTGGACGACATCCCCGTGACACTGATCGACGGGCGTCAGACGACGTTCGGCGAGTGGTCCGGCAAGGTGAGGCTCGTGGTCAACGTCGCCTCGCGCTGCGGCCTCACCCCGCAGTACGCCCAGCTGGAGAAGTTGCAGCACGAGTACGGCGACCGGGGGTTCACCGTCCTCGGCTTCCCCAGCAACCAGTTCTTCCAGGAGTTCGGCGGTGAGGACAGGATCGCCGAGTACTGCTCCACGACCTGGGGCGTCACCTTCCCCATGATGAGCAAGGTGAAGGTCAACGGCGGAAGCCGCCACCCGCTCTACGCCCAGCTCACCTCGGTCCCCGACGCCGACGGCAGGGCCGGGCGGGTGAGGTGGAACTTCGAGAAGTTCCTCGTCCTCCCCGACGGCGCCGTCCACCGCTTCCGCCCCGCGACCCCGCCGGACGCTCCCGAGATCACCGCGCTCATCGAGAAGGCGCTCCCCGGCGGCTGACCCGGCGTCCCGGTGGCCCCGCCCGGGGCCACCGGGAGACGCTCAGTCGACCTGTTCGGCGAAGACGGCGGCGATCCTCTTCGCCCCCGCCTCGTTGGTGTGGATGTCCGGCCCCCGGTCGAGGTTGCACATCCACGTGTAGTCGCAGACGTTCTGGAGGTTCGTCGGCATCCCGGTGTCGCTGTCCGCGGGCACCTCCCCGTTCGTGGACTCGAAGGCCGCTCCCACGTCCGCCACCTCGACCCCCGCCGCCTGGTAGGTCGCGGTGAGCGACTCGTTCAGCTCGGTGAGGATGTCCACCGACCGCTCCGCGAGCTCGTCGCCTCCGGTCGTCTCGGTCTCCGCCCCGTCCCCGGGCGCGGCGCTCTCCTCCGCCGCCTCACCGGCGGCCTCCTCGGCGGCCTCGGCCGCCTCCTCCGCGGGCTCGTCGTCCAACAGCAGGAGCGCCAGGAACGGGTTGTAGTAGGTCATCCCGATGATCTGCGTGTCGGGCCCGGCCGCCGCTCGCAGACGCTCGGCGATCACGGGGACCTCGGTCTCCACGCGCTCCAGCCCGTCGGCCACGCACTCCTCGTCGATACCGATGTCCTCCGGGCCGTCCGGCTCGCCGTCGGGGTCCCGCACGCCCTCCACACAGCGGGTGAAGTTGTTCCCGCCGATGGTCAGCGTCACCAGGTCGACCTGACCCCCGTGCTCGGCCAGGAACGCCTCGGCCTCCTCCAACTGCGAACCCTGCTCGTAGCGCTCGTCGCAGTGGGGCAGCCCGCCCTCGACGAAGGTGGTGGTGTCCTCGCCCCCGCACCCCATCCGCTCGTGGCGGAGCGTGGAGTCGGAGTCGTACAGGGTGCGGTAGAGCACGTCCGTGTACCCGTTCGCGGTCTCCTCGGGGTCGCCGCTCTCGTCGGGCTGCACGCCCACGGTCAGCGAGTCCCCCAGGGACAGGTAGTAGCTCGGGGCCGCCGCCGACTCCTCGTCGGCACCGCCGCATCCAGCGACCAGTACGGCCACGCCCACCGCTGCCATCCACCGGTTTCTCAACTGTGATCTCCAAAGCCCGGAATGTGGTTCGCGCCCGGACGCGGGCCCGGCGAGGGACGGGTACCGCTCGGTAACTAGCTTTGCGAAGTCTCCGGCCCCTTGTCGAGGGGGCTCAGGAGGCTTCTCAGTAACGATGCCAGCTGCTTGCGGTCTCCGTCGGCCATGGGGGCCAACAGGGTCTCCTCGTAGCTCAGGAGCGACACCATGGCCGCGTCGATGCGCTCGGCGCCCTGCTCGGTCAGCCGGACCAGGACCCCTCGCTTGTCGGCGGGGTCGGGGCGCCGCCGCACCAGCCCGGCCGCGGCCAGACGGTCCACCCGGTTGGTCATGGTCCCCGAGGTCACCAGGGTGGCGCGCAGCAGCCGCCCCGGGCTCAGTTCGTACGGGGGACCGGAGCGGCGCAGTTCGGAGAGCACGTCGAACTCCCAGGGCTCCAGGGCGTGCTCGGTGAAGACGGTGCGCCGGGCACGGTCCAGGTGACGCGCGAGCCGCGACACCCGGCTGAACACCTCCAGCGGAGTCACGTCCACATCCGGGCGTTCGGAGCGCCACGCCTCGATCAGCCCATCCACCTCATCGCGCATGGGGACAGCTTATCTCTTGACATCAAGATAGTGGGGCGGGTATGCCGCGCACACCCGCCCCGTACACCCGTGTTCACGGGGGTCAGCCCGTCCCGCGCCGTCCGGGATTCAGTCTCGGCTTCGGCTCCAGGCTCGACAGGCCGTTCCACGCCAGGTTGACCAGGTGCGCGGCGACCACCTCGCGCCGGGGTCTGCGCACCTCCAGCCACCACTGGCCGGTCAGCGCCCACATGCCCACCAGGGCCTGGGAGTACATGGGCGCGAGTCCGGGGTCGTAGCCGCGCTCGGCGAACTCGTCGACCATGATGTGCTCGACCTGGCTGGCGATGTCGTTGATCAGACTGGCGAAACTTCCCGTGCCGGAGGCCACGTGCGAGTCACGGGTCAGCACCCGGAACCCCACCGTGTTCTCCTCCACGTAGCGCAGCAGGGCCATGGCCGCGTTCTCGATCTTGCTCCGCGCGCTGTCGGCGGTGAGGGCCTCGCCCATCATCCCGAGGAGGGTGCGCATCTCCCGGTCGACCACGACCGCGTAGATGCCCTCCTTGCCGCCGAAGTGCTCGTACACCACGGGCTTGGACACACCGGCCCGCGCGGCGATCTCCTCGACGGAGGTCGCGTCGAACCCGCGTTCGGCGAACAGCTCCCGGCCGATCTCCACAAGCTGTTGCCGACGCTCCTTGCCCGTCATGCGCTTGCGGCGCACGCGGACCCTCGAATCGCTGTCGGCTGCTCCCATGATGGCTCGATCCTAGACGCTGACCCGTTTGGCGGCGAGTCGCTCGTTGTTGGGCCAGCGGACCTTGCTGGCCCAGCCGAGCTTCTCGAAGATCCAGATGACCCGGGCGGAGATGTCGATCTGGCCCTTGAGCACACCGTGGCGCGCGCAGGTGGGGTCGGCGTGGTGCAGGTTGTGCCAGGACTCGCCGAAGGACGGGATGGCCAGCCACCACACGTTGCGGGAGCGGTCGCGCACCTCGAAGTTCTCCTCGCCGATGGTGTGGCAGATGGAGTTGATCGACCAGGTCACGTGCTGGAGCAGGGCCATGCGCACCAGGCTCGCCCAGAAGAAGGCGGTGAACGCGCCCCACCAGGACATGGTGACCAGTCCGCCGATGAGGGCCGGACCGCCCAGGGAGAACAGCATGATCGGCACGAACAGCTTGTCGACCAGGACGATGTCCTTGTCCTTGAGCAGGTCGGGCGCGAAGCGGCGCGGCGAGGTCTTCTTCTCGTCCAGGTACATCCACGCCATGTGCGCGTAGAACATGCCCTTGGCGACCGACTTCCAGTCGTCGCCGAAGCGCCACGGCGAGTGCGGGTCGCCCTCGGCGTCGGCGTACTTGTGGTGGCGGCGGTGGTCGGCCACCCACTTGATGACGCTGCCCTCGATGGCCATCGAACCCGCGATCGCGAGCGCGACACGCAGTGGACGCTTCGCCTTGAAGGAGCCGTGCGTGAAGTGGCGGTGGAAGCCGACCGTGATGCCCAGCCCGCCGATCAGGTAGAAGACCGCGCCGATGACGACGTCGGTCATGGTCAGGCCCCAGCCCCAGAAGAAGGGCACGGAGGCGGCCAGTGCGATCAGCGGCACGAACACGAACGCGAAGACCGTGTACCGCTCGGCCTTCCCGCGGAGTTCGGGCTCGTACTCGGGAATCGGCTCGCGTTTGCGCTCGGTTTTCTCGCTCGGCAACTCGGGAGCAGCGGTCATGGTTCGTCCTCGCTGTCAGGCCGTCAGGCAACGTTCGTCGCGGTCAGGACGGCGTCCGAGGGGCGTGGTGTGCCCGTCGGGACGACCCAACCTATTCCTACGTAACCGTAACCTACGATGCCGTAGGTTTGGCAAGCCCTCCATGAAAGGCGCTATCTTGGTCCCTGGCGTACGGGTGCGACGTGTTCCACCCCGACGCGTTCCCGGATGATGTAATCGGCAGCATGTGGGGTTTTGGTCCCCATCGTCCAGGTTCGAGCCCTGGTCCGGGAGCCCTTCCCGAGCGTGTCCGCGCTCCGCCCGCGCGCGGCGGACCCGTAGGAGGCCTTCCCCTACCCGCGTGGTCCGGTCCCACACGCCGTGGACGACCGCCCCGGTCGCGGACCGGTCGCGGACGTCCACGCCCGCCGGACCGGACGGCGCGGTGTATCTCACACCGGACCCGGAAACCGGCGTCACAGGCGCGACCGGACGACGGCCGCTCACCTCGGTGTCACGCGCCCGTGGGGCGCCTGTGACGCGCATGTATCCTTCCCATGTCGGCCGCTGGTCATCCGACGGCCGCCCGTGCGGCATGCGGGTCGCGCCGCCGAAGGGTGAGCCGACAGATCAGTCACCAGCTATCCACGAGGGGCTCCTTCAGTGAGCGTGAACCGTCCGGCTGCCGTCATCGTCCTCGCGGCGGGCGAGGGCACCCGAATGAAGTCGAAGCTTCCCAAGATGCTCCATGAGATCGGTGGCCGCAGCATGCTCGGCCACGTGCTCACGGGAGCCCGGGAGCTCGACCCCCAGCACCTGGTCGTGGTCGTCGGCCATGGCCGCGACCAGATCAGATCCCACCTGGAGGAGGTCGCTCCCGAGGTGACCACCGCGGTCCAGGAGGAGCAGAACGGCACCGGACACGCCGTGCGCATGGCCGTCGAGGATCTGGCCGCCAGAGGCATCGAGCTCAGCGGCACCGTGGTCCTGACCTGCGGCGACACCCCGCTCCTGCGTGGCTCCACCCTTGTCGAGCTCGTGGCCGCCCACGAGAAGGAGGGCAACGCCCTCACCGCGCTCTCCGCGCGCGTCCCCGACCCCCACGGCTACGGACGCATCGTCCGCGACGCCGACGGCGAGTTCACCGGGATCGTCGAGCACGCCGACGCCACCCCCGAGCAGCACGCGATCGACGAGATCAACTCGGGCATGTACGCCTTCGACGGCGCCCTGCTCGCCGAGGTCGTCCAGCGCCTGTCCACGGACAACGCCAAGGGCGAGGAGTACGTCACCGACGCCGTCGCCCTGCTGCGCGCCGACGGCCACCGGGTCGGAGCCTGGGCCGCCGACGACTGGCACGAGGTCCAGGGCGTCAACAACCGCGTCCAGCTCTCCGAGGCCCGCCGCGTCCTCAACGACCGACTGCTCGCCGAGCACATGCTCGCCGGGGTCACCGTCGTCGACCCCGCCACCACCTGGGTGGACGTCCAGACCACCATCGGCCGCGACGTCCTGCTCGAACCGGGTACCCGGCTGCGGGGCGCCACCACCGTCGGCGAGGACGCCGTGGTCGGCCCCCGCGCGGACCTGAAGGACACGGTCGTGGGCGCCGGCGCCGAGGTGCGCGAGACCACGGCCGACGGCGCCGAGATCGGCCCCGGGGCCACGGTCGGCCCCTACACCTACCTGCGGCCGGGCACCCGCCTGGCCGAGCGGGCCAAGGCCGGTGCCTTCGTCGAGGTCAAGAACTCGAACGTCGGCACCGGGTCCAAGATCCCGCACCTGACCTACGTCGGGGACGCGGACATCGGAGTGGGCAGCAACATCGGCTGCTCCTCGGTGTTCGTCAACTACGACGGGGTCAACAAGTCCCGGAGCGTCATCGGCGACCACGTGAGGATCGGCAGCGACAACACCATCGTCGCGCCGGTCCACGTGGGCGACGGCGCCTACTCCGGGGCGGGGACCGTGGTCCGCGACGACGTGCCGCCCGGTGCCCTGGCGGTCTCCGAGGGGCACCGCCAGCGCAACGTCGAGGGTTGGACCCGCCGCAAGCGGCCGGGTACGCCCTCCGCCGAGGCGGCGGAGCAGGCCGATCGGCACAGAGCCGACGACAAGCAGTGACTGTGGGGGAGAAACACGTGACCGGGATGAAGGCCACCGGCCAGAAGAACCTGATGCTCTTCTCGGGGCGCACACACCCGAGCCTGGCCGAGGAGGTCGCGAAGGAACTGGGGATCGACGTGGTCCCCACCCGGTTCGACACCTTCGCCAACGGTGAGATCTTCGTCCGCTACCTGGAGTCGGTGCGCGGCTCGGACGCGTTCGTCATCCAGTGCCACTCCGATCCGATCAACGAGTCCATCATGGAACAGCTGATCATGGTGGACGCGCTCAAGCGCGCGTCCGCCAAACGGATCACCGTGGTGGCGCCGTTCTTCGGCTACGCCCGGCAGGACAAGAAGCACCGTGGTCGCGAGCCCATCTCCGCCCGCCTGATGACCGACCTGTTCCGCACCGCGGGCGCCGACCGGATGATGGCCGTCGACCTGCACACGGACCAGATCCAGGGCTTCTTCGACGGCCCGGTGGACCACCTGTTCGCGCTGCCGATCCTGGCCGACCACGTCGGCAGCAGGGTCGACCACTCCGAGATCACGGTGGTCTCCCCGGACGCGGGCCGCGTGCGCACCGCCGACAAGTGGGCGGACCGCCTCGGAGCCCCGCTGGCCATCATCCACAAGCGCCGCGACCCGGACGTGGCCAACCAGGTCCGGGTCCACGAGGTCGTCGGTCAGGTCAAGGGGCGCACCTGTGTGCTGGTGGACGACATGATCGACACCGGCGGCACCATCGTGAAGGCCTCCGAGGCCCTGTTCGAGCAGGGCGCGGCCAAGGTCCTGGTGGCCGCCACGCACGGCGTGCTGTCCGGTCCGGCGGCCGAGCGCCTCCAGAACTCGCGGATCTCCGAGGTGGTCATCACCAACTCGCTGCCCGTCCCCGAGGAGCGCTCCTTCGAGAAGCTGACCCAGCTCTCGATCGCCCCGCTGGTGGCCCGTGCCATCAGCGAGGTCTTCACCGACGGCTCGGTCACGAGCCTGTTCGAGTAGGACCCCGGGGCCCGTCCGCCGGTCGGGCGGGTCCCCCCACCTCCGCCGCCCGGTGGGACATGTTCGGAGTCGTCGGCGGAGCCATTAGACTTGACCGAGTGTCCCCGTGCCCAGGCGGAGCCTCATGAAGGCTGCGCGTGGAAGCGCGGGCAGGGGTGCGCGACGAGCGCTCCCGGGCCGGACGGGTCCGGTGGCGGCTCGCCGGGTACGCCTGGAACCAGGGCGGTCGCCTCCCTGCCTGCGGGCATTCCCCGCCGCGTTCCCCGCCGAGTGCGGGAATCGTTCGTACTACTGGAGTCGTGTTCCCCGTGCTGCGGGGTTGAACCCGAGGAGTTTTGTCGTGTCCGAGGTACGTATCGCTGCCGAGCCCCGCACGGAATTCGGCAAGGGCGCCTCTCGTCGCGCCCGCCGCGCGGGTAAGGTGCCGGCCGTCCTCTACGGCCACGGCACCGAGCCCCGCCACCTGAACCTGCCGGGCCACGAGCTCATGCTCGCCCTGAAGACCCCGAACGTCCTCATCCGTCTCGACGGTGTGGACAAGGACAACCTCGCCCTGCCCAAGAGCGTGCAGCGTGACGCCATCAAGGGCTTCCTGGAGCACGTCGACCTGCTGGTCGTCTCCAAGGGCGAGAAGGTCGAGGTCGAGATCCCGGTCCACCTGATCGGTGAGGTCAAGGCCCCGGGTGTGCTCACCCAGGAGCTCGTCACCGTGGCCGTCGAGGCCGAGGCCACCCACATCCCCGAGGGCGTCGAGTTCGTCGTCGACGGCCTGGAGGTCGGCGCCAGCCCGACCGCCGCCGACGTCAAGCTGCCGTCGGGCGTCACCCTGACCACCGACCCCGAGACCATCCTGCTGACCGTCTCCGCCCCCCGCGTGGAGGAGGAGCCGGAGACCGGCGAGGAGGCCGCCGAGGCCGCTGACGAGGCCGAGGCCGCCGCTGACGAGGCCTCCAAGTAGGCCCGTCCGAAACCACACACGACGACGCGCGGTTCCCGTCACAGGGGCCGCGCGTCCGTCGTGTCGGGCGCCGCCCCGGTAGGGTCGTGCCCCATGGGGAACTGGTGGGGCAGGCTGTTCGGCGGCGGCAGCGGCAGGAACGTCGGCGGAGAGAACGAGGACATGACCGAGACCGAGCGCTGGCTCGTCGTGGGGCTGGGCAACCCCGGGCCCAAGTACGCCGGGAACAGGCACAACGCCGGTTTCATGGTGGTGGAGGCGCTCGCCGGGAGCGAGCGCTGGAAGGCGCACAAGACGCACGCCGAGGTGGTGGAGACCCGCCTGGACGGTGTGCCCGCGGTGCTGGCCAAGCCGCGGAGCTTCATGAACCTGTCGGGCGGCCCGGTGTCCGGGCTGGCCCGTTTCTACAAGGTGCCGGTCGAACGGATCGTCGTGGTGCACGACGAGCTGGACATCGACTTCGGCGCGCTCAAGCTCAAGAAGGGCGGAGGCCCGGGCGGGCACAACGGTCTGAAGTCGATGACCTCGTCCCTGTCCAGCCCGGACTACATCCGGGTGCGCTTCGGGGTGGGCCGGCCTCCCGGCCGGATGGACCCGGCCGCGTACGTGCTCAGGGACTTCTCCTCCACCGAGCGCGCCGAGCTGGACCTCAACGTCGAGCGCGCCGCCGACGCGGTCCGCACCGTCCTCACCGACGGTCTGGGCCGGGCGCAGAACATCTACCACACCGCCGCCTGAGCCGGGGGCTCCCGGGTGTCGGGTGCGCCGACCACCTCGGCGACACCCGGGGCCGGCGGTCCGGCCCCGGAAGGGCCTCCGGCTCCGGCGCGGGCCGGGCGTCCGCACCGGTTCCGGGGAGGCCCCTGACGGCGGCACCCGGGGACGCCGCCTGACGCCCGGGCGGGAGGGCGCCAGGAGTGCCGTGCCGCGTCCGCCGACGGAGGACCGCCGGCGGACGTGCGGACCGGAACGCGCGGACCCGGGTGACCGGGAAGGGGTACGGGCCAGCCCCGTTCGTTGCTCAACCCCCTCACGTCACACCGGTGACGTTTCCGGTCAATCCGTTAACGGCCGTGACCGGCCCACGGCGGGCGGCCGTGCCCGTCGGACTTCTCCTCCAGCAGGGAGGACCGCAGGGCGAAGTAGGCGGGCTTGCGGTGGAAGTCCTCGTCCATGACGGTGGCCTCGCCCTCACCCTCGAAGAACACGGGGACCCACGAGTACCTGTCGGTGAAGCCCCAGATGGTGAAGGAGTCGCAGCCCTCCACGTTCACGCACGCGTTGAGCGCCCGTTCGTAGTAGTCGGCCTGCGTCCGGAGCTGCTCCCCGGTCGGCTCGCCGCCCTCCGGCAACCGCATGCGCACGTCCACCTCGGTCAGGGCCGTACCCAGGCCGAGGTCGTCGAAGCGCTGGAGGTTCTCCTCCAGGCTGCTCGGGAAGGGGTACTGCATGCTCAGGTGGACCTGGGCGGAGAACCCGTGCACCGGCACGCCGTCCGCGAGCAGCTCCTGCACGAGCTCGTGGTAGGCGTCGCTCTTGGCGTTGACGTCCTCCACGCCGTAGTCGTTGAAGTACAGCTCGGCCGAGGGGTCGGCCTCGTGCGCCCAGCGGAAGGCGTCCGCGATGATCCCCGGTCCGAGTTCGCGGATCCAGATGTTGTCCTCGGTGCGCAGCTCGCCCGAGGAGGTGAAGATCTCGTTGGCCACGTCCCACTGGTCGATCCGGCCCTCGTAACGGCCGACGACGGTCGTGATGTGGTCGTGCAGGATCTCGCGCAGCTCCTCGGCGGTGAAGTCGCCCTCCTCCAGCCACTCGGGGTTCTGGCTGTGCCAGAGCAGCGTGTGTCCGCGCACGTCCTGGCCGTGGCGCTCGGCGAAGTCCACGATGGCGTCGGCCATCCCGAAGTCGTACTCGTCCCGCGTGGGCCGGAGGTACTCCCACTTCATCTGGTTCTCGGGGGAGACCGAGCTGAACTCGCGGGCCAGGATCCTCCGGTACCTCCCGTCCGAGGTGAAGGGATCGGGGTAGTCCTGCTCCAGGTGGTGCCCGCCGCCGGCGACGGCGGTGCCGATGACGAGGCCCTCGGGCGCGGCCCAGCGCAGTGTGCCCGGCTTGGCGTACCTCGGGTGGTCGTGGTCGTGGTCCGGTGCGGCGGAGGCCGGAGCGGCCAGGGGGACCGACAGCGCCGCCGCGGTGAGGGCGGCGGTGATGAGGCGGACCGGCTTCATGGGGGGATCTCCAGTTCTGACGGCCGACGGAAGTTCCGGAAACTTCCGTAACATGTGGAAATGGACACTAAGCTGATGGCGTGCGGAGCGTCAAGATCCCGCCGCATCGCAGTGCCATCCCGACCAGCCGTGCTCGTACTCTGGGTGAGTACGAAGGAGGAGCATGTCCGACACCCCGCCACGAGACGTCACCATCTCCGCCATCGCCGCGGAGGCGGGCGTGTCCGCGCCGACGGTCTCGCGCGTCCTCAACGGCCGGGGCGACGTCGCCCCGGCCACGCGTGAACGCATCGAGACCCTGATCCGCGCCCACGGCTACCGGCGCCGGGGCAGTCGCACCCAGGAGCGGGCCGGCCTGCTCGACCTCGTCTTCAACGACCTCGACAGCCCGTGGGCGGTCGAGATCATCCGGGGCGTGGAGACCGCCGCGCACGAGGCGGGAACCGGGATCGTGGTGTCGGCGATCCACCGCAGGGCCAGTTCGACCCGCCAGTGGCTGGGGGAANCGTGCGCGCACCAGCGACGGCGCCATCCTCGTGACCACGGACCTGGACCCGGCGCTCCAGGCGGAGCTGAGGGAACTGCACGTGCCCGCCGTCGTCGTCGACCCGGTCGGGGTCCCGGACCTGGACACGCCCACGATCGGCGCCACCAACTGGGCCGGGGGCCTCAGCGCGACCGAGCACCTGATCCACCTCGGGCACCGGCGCATCGCCTTCGTCGCCGGGCGCCCCGAGCTGTGGTGCAGCCGCGCCCGGCTCGACGGGTACCGGGCGGGGCTGGAGACCGCGGGCCTGGCGGTCGAGGACGAACTGGTCGTGCCGGGCGAGTTCGCCTACGAGTCCGGCTTCCGCGCGGGAGAGAGGCTGTTCGACCTCGCCGACCCGCCCACGGCCGTGTTCGCGGCCAGCGACCAGATGGCCCTGGGCGTCTACGAGGCGCTGCGGCAGCGGGGCCTGAGGGTGCCCGCCGACGTCAGCGTGGTGGGTTTCGACGACCTGCCCGAGGCGCGCTGGTCGTCGCCGCCCCTGACCACGGTGCGCCAGCCGCTGGCCGACATGGGCAG
>NZ_ANAX01000177.1 GCF_000341065.1 Nocardiopsis halotolerans DSM 44410
GCGCACGGTGAACCGGCTCGTGCGGCGCGAGGCGATCGAGAGCCCGAGGGTCGAGCTGGCGACCGAGCTCATGGTCCGGGGCAGCACCGCCCCGCCGCCGTGACCCGTTCCGCCGTGGCGCTCGCGGGGCGGGGGCCACGGGGCCGTTGACACCCCGGTTCGGAGCTCCTTAGGCTTCCCTGAAGTGCCGGAATTTTCCGGAATCCCCTCATGCTCCGCCCCAAGGAGACCAGTGTGACCACCCCCCACCGACGGACGCGGGGCCGCCTCCTCGCGCTCCTGATCACCCTCGGCCTCGCCCTGTGCGCCGCGGCCCCCGCCTCCGCGTCATCCTCCCGACCGGCCCCGCCCTCCCCCCGGGGGCACGCCACCCCCGACATCGTCGACTCCACGCAGCGCGGCGGCCGGGCCGTGGCGCTGACCTTCGACGACGGGCCCAACCCGGGCGAGACCTCCCGCCTGCTCGACGTCCTGCGCCAGCACCGCGTCAGGGCCGTGTTCTGCCTCTGGGGCGAGCACGCGCGACAGCACCCCCAGCTCGTCCGGCGGATCGTGCGGGAGGGGCACACGCTGTGCAACCACTCCATGCGACACGACGACATGGGCGACTGGTCGCCGGAGCGGATCCGCGCCGACCTGCTGGAGACCAACGCGGCGATCCGCGAGGCCGTGCCCTTCGCCCGCATCCCGTACTTCCGGGCGCCCTACGGGGCCTGGGGGCGGTCCCCCGAGGTGGCCGCGCGGATGGGCATGCAGCCGCTGGGCTGGAGCCTGGCCGTCGAGGACTGGGTCCCGCCCGGCACCGACGAGCTCGTCCGGCGCCTGGAGGAGGGCGTCACCCCCGGATCGGTGGTCCTCCTGCACGATGGCGGGGGAGACCGCGGCCAGACGGTCTCGGCCGTGGAGCGGACCATCCCGCGGCTGAAGGCCGAGGGCTGGCACTTCTCGCTCCCCGCCCGGCGCGGATAGGGGAGGACGAGACCATGCCCCACGCCCCCGTCCGGTGGCGCGTCGCCACCGTCATGGCCAGCACGCTGCTCCTGCTCGGCGGCTGGAACGCCACCGGCGCCGCCGCCGACCCGGAGCCCCGTACGGCCGACCCGGCGCCAGGCGACCGGGTCGGCACCTGGGCGACCGCGCCGACCGCCACACCGGCCACGGCCACCCCCGTCCTCGACGACGAGACCGTCCGGCAGGTCGTGCGCACCAGCATCGGCGGCGACCAGCTGCGCCTGCGGCTCACCAACGAGTTCGGTGGGACGCCGCTGCGCGTCGGAGAGGTCCACGTGGCCCTGCGCGCGGGCGACTCGGGAACCGACATCGACCCGTCCACCGACCACACGGTCACCTTCGGCGGCCGTACGTCGGTGACCATCCCCGCGGGTGCGCCCATGATCAGCGACCCGGTGCCGCTGGAGCTGCCCGAGCGGTCCGACCTGGTCGTGAGCGTCCACCTGCCGGAGCGGACCCCGGTGACCACCCTCCACGGCTCCTCCTACCAGGAGAACGTGGTGGCCACGGGCAACGTCACCGGTGCCACGTCCGTCGAGGCGACCAGGACGTTCACCCAGTGGTACTTCCTCTCGGGCGTCAGCGTGAGGGCCCGCACCAGACTCGCCGACGCGGTCGTCGCCCTCGGGGACTCCATCACCGACGGCGCCGAGACCGAGGTGAACGCCAACCACCGGTGGCCCGACCTGCTCGCCGGGCGCCTGCCGCACACCGGTGTGCTCAACTCGGGGATCGCGGGCAACCGGCTCCTGCACGACCCCAACCCGCCCGAGGGGAGTGACGCCGAGGACTTCGCGGCGTTCTTCGGGCAGAGCGCGCTGCGCCGCTTCGACCGGGACGTGCTGGCGCGCCCGGGTGTGGGACACGTCATCGTCCTGCTCGGTGTGAACGACATCGGGCACCCCGGAACGGTGGCCCCGGTCTCGGAGGCGGTGACCGCCGAGGAGATCATCGGCGCGCACCGCCAGCTCATCGCCCGCGCCCATGCCGCCGGTCTGCGGATCTACGGGGGCACGATCCTGCCGTTCGGGGGCGACTCCCTCGGGTTCCACAACGAGGAGAACGAGGCCAGGCGGCAGGCGGTCAACGAGTGGATCCGCACGAGCGGGGAGTACGACGCCGTCATCGACTTCGACGCGGTGACGCGCGACCCGGAGCACCCGCTGCGACTGCGGCCCGAGTACGACAGCGGCGACGGCCTGCATCCCAACGACGCGGGTATGGCGGCCATGGCCGACGCGATCCCCGCCCGGCTCTTCCGCCCGGGGAGGTAGCCGGGGCGGAGGAGGCCCGCTCCCCGGTTCCGACAGGCCGGGGAGCGGGCCGTCGAGCTCTCACCGGTGCCTCAGGCGCGCAGCAGGCGCCAGGTGGCCAGGGCGACCTCCCCGGCCGGACCGGGATCACCGTCCCCGCCGACCCAGTCGGCGATCACCCCGACCAGCGCACCCGCCAGGTAGGCGGCGTGTGTGCGGGCGGGGACCGCGCCGGGCGGCCGCGTTCCCCGTTCGAAGCGCGCGGCCAGCTCATCGGTGAGCCGCGTCCGCAGCCGGTTCGCGAAACGGGCGCTGCCGTGGTCGGAGAGCATCCGCCGGTAGAGCACGGCACGGTCGGCCACGTGGCCGAACAGGTCCACCAGCGGTTCCGGGGGGCGGTCACGCGGTGCGTCCAGTGGGCACAGCGCGGCGCACCGCGCCACGTGCGCGACGGCGCCGTCCATGGCGTCGGCGACCAGCGCGTCCAGGTCGGCGTAGTGCTGGTACACGGTCGCCCGGTTGACCTCGGCCCGCCGGGCGACGGCGGTCATCGTGACGTCGCCGAGATCGGTCTCGGCGGCCAGGGACAACAGGGCCGCACGCAGACGGTCGCGGGTGCGCTGGACGCGGGGATCATCGGGGTTCACGGGGACAGCATACGACAGCCGTTGCTTAGAAAACGATTGTCCTCTGAACGACAGGCCTTGCTTGAGCAACAACTGTCTCTTAAGTTGGTCGCATGAGGATCGAGATCTGGGCTGACGTGGTCTGCCCGTGGACGTACGTCGGCAAGCGGCGCCTGGAGCGGGCGCTCACCGGGTTCACCGCCCCGGAGGGGAGGGCTCCGGAGACGGTCTGGCGCCCGTACCGGATCGACCCCACGGCCCCCGCCGAGGCCGAACCCCTGGACGAACTGTTGCGCGATCCCCTCGTGGACACCGCTCTCCGGGCCTGCGCCCCCGACCTGACCCCGGCCGAGAACCGCGTTCGCGTCGCCGAGATCGCGGAGGCCGAGGGCCTCGGGCCCCGTTGGGGCGCCGCCTGGCGGGTCAGCAGCCACGACGCCCACCGGCTCCTCACCCTCGCCCTGGAGTCGGGCGGTCCGGGCCTCCAGGGCGCCGTCGCCGAAGGAGTGCTGCGCGCGCACTTCGTGGAGGCCGCCGACATCGGTGCGGCCGAGGTCCTGGACCGCGTCGCCCGCGAGGCCGGTTTCCCCGAGGGCGGGCCCCTCCTGCGGGAGGGGGCGGGGGAGGAACGCGTCCGCGAACTCCTGCTGCGCGGCAGGGCCGTCGGCGTGCGTACCTCACCGACCCTCGTGGTCAACGGCCGGGCGCTGGAGGGCGCTCAGCACCCCGACGTGATCCGGGACTTCCTGGCGGGCTCCGCCGCGCACGCCACGCGCCGACTGCCGGAGGAGGTGGAGCGCTTCCGCCAGGCGGAGTCCCTGCTGGGGCAGGGCGACCCCTTCGGCGCGCTCACGCTGCTCCGGCCGATGCTGGACGAGTACCCGTCCGACCGGAACGTGCGCCTGCTCGCCGCCCGCGCCTACCACCGTTCCGCGCAGCTGGGCCGCGCCCTCAGCGTGCTGGAGGCACTGGTGGAGGAGGCCCCGGACGACGCCTACGCCCGCCTGCTGCTGGGCCGCACCCTCCAGCGCCGCGGTGAGAGGGAGCGGGCCGAACCCCACCTGCGCCTGGCCGGGGTGATGGTCCCCGCGTACGTCTGACGCGGACGCTTCCGGACCCCGTGGCGGGTTCCGGGCGTCCGCTTCACGCGGCCGCGGGTGCCTCCATCAGACGCCTCCGCGTGGCGACTCCGATCGCGGCACAGGCGTACCCCTGGGTTGACCGGGCTTCTTGCCCAACAAGCCGCAACTCTGCGCGACTTTTCCACTACTTTTGGCTACTGTTCGGGTTGTCAGACTCCGCGCCCGACGCACACGTCCCGCTCATGCCCTCAGAGTTGTCTCCCCGGCGCGCGGAGCGGTGTGAAATGAGCTTCCAGAGCCGTGGTCTTGGGGGATACGTGGTCACAACCAGTCGGACGAAGGTCACCCGCGAACAGCCGACGCGGATCACGATCGGTCCCGCCCCCAGACCGGGCGGGACCGTCGCGCCGCACGGCGGGGCCGCGTCCGGTGGTACGGCCGCCAACGCCTGGATGCGTCCGTACGTCGTGAGCCTGGTCGGTCTGGACCTGGCCGCCGCCCTCGCGGCGACCCTCGGCGGCACGGCGGTCCGCTTCCACTCCGCGCTCGGGGCGCTCACCACGCTGCCCTACCTCTGGATCTCGCTCCTGCTGCCCCCGCTGTGGGTCCTCTTCGTCTACCTGGGCGGCGGCTACGCCCGTCGCTTCCTCGGAGTGGGGACCGAGGAGTACCGCCGCGTCGCCACGGCCGGAATCGCCCTCGCCGCGGCCGTCGCGGTCGGCGCCTACGCCGTCCGCTTCGACCTCGCCCGCGGCTACGCGCTCGTCGCCCTCCCGCTCATCCTCCTGCTCAGCCTCGGCGGGAGGTACGGGCGCCGCAAGGCCCTGCACCGGCGCCGCCGCTCGGGCCAGTGCATGAGCGGCGTCGTGGTCGTCGGCTACCGCGTGGCCGTCCGCGACCTCGTCCGGAGGTTCCGCGGCGAGGTCTACCACGGCATGCGCGTCGTGGGTGTGTGCCTGCCCCACGAGGAGACCGTTCCCGGTGCGGGGGTCGACGAGGTGGAGGGCTGCCCGGTCCTGGGCACCTTCACCAGCGCCGCGGACGCCGCCGCCCTCGTCGGCGCCGACACCGTCGCTGTCCTGGCGTGCCCCGAGATGGACGGCGCCGAGCTGCGCCGCCTGGCCTGGCGGCTGGAGAAGACCGACACCGACCTCATCGTCGCCTCCGCGCTCATGGACGTGGCCGGGCCGCGCACCTCCATCCGCCCGGTCGCCGGACTGCCCCTCCTGCACGTGGAGCACCCCGAGCTGGTGGGAGCCAGACGCGTCCTCAAGGGCGTCTTCGACCGCTGCGCCGCCGCCCTGGCCCTGGTCCTGCTGTCCCCGCTGTTCCTCGTGCTGTCCGCCCTCATCCGCTCCGAGGGCGGCGGTCCCGCCCTCTTCACCCAGACGCGCGTGGGCCGGGGTGGCGACGAGTTCACCGTGTACAAGTTCCGTACGATGGTGGTCGGGGCCGAGGCGTTGAAGGCGATGCTCCAGCCCCGCAACGAGCACGACGGGGTGCTGTTCAAGATGCGTCGCGATCCCAGGGTGACGGCCGTGGGCGCCTGGCTGCGCCGGTACTCACTCGACGAGCTTCCCCAGCTCGTCAACGTCGTCCGGGGGGAGATGTCGCTCGTCGGCCCCCGGCCGCCGCTTCCGGAGGAGGTCGCCCGGTACGGGGACGACGTCCGCCGCAGGCTGGTGGTCAAGCCGGGAATGACGGGACTGTGGCAGGTCAGCGGCCGTTCCGACCTCTCCTGGGAGGAATCGGTCCGTCTGGATCTGCGGTACGTGGAAAACTGGTCGCTGACGTTGGACATCCAGATCCTGTGGAAGACGTGGTCAGCGGTGATCCGTGGGGCGGGAGCATACTAGCCGGTGAAGAGCATCCGAAACGATCATGAGGTGGCCCGGGACCTGGCGAGCGAGGCGGGGCAGCTGCTGCTGCGCCTGCGCGCCCGGCACGGTTTCGACGAGCCCGACGTGCTGCGCACCCTGGGGGACCGTACCTCGCACGAGTTCCTGTTCTCCGCGCTGGGACGGCTGCGGCCCAGCGACGTCGTGCTCTCCGAGGAGGGCGCCGACGACCTCTCGCGGCTCAACGCGCGCCGGGTGTGGATCATCGATCCGCTGGACGGCACGCGCGAGTTCGCCGAGGCCGGGCGCACCGACTGGGCCGTGCACGTGGCGCTGTGGGAGAACGGCGACCTGGTCGCGGGCGCCGTGGCGCTGCCCGCGCAGGGCAGCACCCTGTCCACGGTCGACCCGCC
>NZ_ANAX01000178.1 GCF_000341065.1 Nocardiopsis halotolerans DSM 44410
CCCGCGTTCGTCCAGCGGATGGCCACCCAGCTCGGCGCCGAGGTCATCCCGATGGGGTCGGCGGGCGCCAAGATCTGCGCGGTGATGCTGGGGATGGCGGACATCTACGTGCACGCGGGCGGCCAGTACGAGTGGGACAGCGCCGCGCCGGTGTCGGTCGCCCGTGCCTCGGGGCTGCACACCTCGCGGATCGACGGTTCGCCGCTGCGTTACAACAGGGAGGACCCGCTGCTCCCGGATGTCCTTGTATGTCGATCGGAATTGTCGGGTATGTTGTTGGCAAGCATCCGCGACGGCGCGGACCTGGACAGCGCGGGTCCACACGCGGGGGGCTGATGAGGACGAGACCCCTCCGCCGTTGGCCCCGTCGGTACTTCTAAGGCGGGTTCATGGGTCAGGTGAGTCAACAGGCGCCCGGACGCTACCAGCTCTCCCAGCTGGACGTTCTGGAGGCCGAGGCGATCTTCATCATGCGCGAGGTGGCCGCGGAGTTCGAGCGGCCGGTACTGCTCTTCTCCGGCGGAAAGGACTCGCTCGTCATGCTCCGCCTCGCGGAGAAGGCGTTCTGGCCCGGCGCCATCCCGTTCCCCGTCATGCACGTGGACACCGGCCACAACTTCCCCGAGGTCATCGAGTTCCGTGACCGCCGGGTCGCCGAGGCGGGGGTCCGCCTGGTCGTCGCCTCGGTGCAGGAGCAGATCGACGCGGGCAAGGTCACCGAACCCACCGGCCGCTGGGCCAGCCGCAACCGGCTCCAGACCTCCGCGCTGCTGGAGGCCATCGAGGAGCACGGGTTCGACGCGGCCTTCGGTGGCGCGCGCCGCGACGAGGAGAAGGCCCGGGCCAAGGAGCGGGTCTTCTCCTTCCGCGACGAGTTCGGCCAGTGGGACCCCAAGAACCAGCGGCCCGAGCTGTGGACCGTGTTCAACACCCGCATCGAGCGGGGAGAGCACATCCGGGTCTTCCCGATCTCCAACTGGACCGAGCTCGACGTGTGGGCCTACATCAAGCGGGAGCGGCTGGAGCTGCCCTCCATCTACTTCGCCCACGAACGCGAGGTCTTCGAACGCGACGGCATCCTGCTGGCGAACTCGCCCATCATCAACCGCGACGAGACCGAGGTCCCGTTCACCGAGACCGTCCGGTACCGGACCGTGGGCGACCTCACCTGCACCGGCGCGGTCAAGTCCACGGCCGTCGAGATCGACGACATCATCACCGAGATCGCCGCGACCCGGTTGACCGAACGGGGACAGACACGGGCCGACGACCGCGCCAGCGAGGCCGCCATGGAGGACCGCAAGCGCGAGGGCTACTTCTAGCCGTGCCGCCGCGCGTCCGCGTCGGGGACCGGGGCGTGAGCACCCGGTGCCTCCGCGTGGGAGCGGAACGTCCGGTGGCCCACGGCCCGGGGCAGGCCCCGGGAGAGCGCGCCTCCCCAACCCCCGTGGCGCTCGGACCCCGATGTCCGTCCCACCCGCCCATCGCAGATCACCCACTCCACATTGGACCCGGTAAGCATGAGTAACGACATCCTGCGGTTCGCGACGGCGGGTTCCGTCGACGACGGTAAGAGCACCCTGATCGGCCGACTGCTGTTCGACTCCAAGTCCATCTTCGAGGACCAGCTCGACGCGGTGGAGCGCACCAGCGTCGCGCGCGGCGAGGAACAGACGAACCTGGCACTGCTCACGGACGGCCTGCGCGCCGAGCGCGAGCAGGGGATCACCATCGACGTGGCGTACCGCTACTTCGCCACCCCCAAGCGCACCTTCATCATCGCCGACACCCCCGGGCACATCCAGTACACCCGGAACATGGTCACCGGCGCCTCCACGGCCGACCTCGCGATCATCCTGGTGGACGCGCGCAAGGGCCTCCAGGAGCAGAGCCGCCGCCACGCCTTCCTCACCACCCTGCTCCAGGTGCCGCACCTGGTGCTGGCGATCAACAAGATGGACCTGGTGGACTACTCCCAGGACCGCTTCGAGGAGATCAGGGCCGAGTTCGCCGACTTCGCCACCAAGCTGGACGTGTGCGACCTCACGTTCGTGCCCATCTCGGCACTGCACGGCGACAACGTGGTGAGCCGCTCGGAGAACATGCCCTGGTACACCGGGCCCTCCCTGCTCCACCACCTGGAGAACGTGCACATCGCCTCCGACCGCAACCTCATCGACGCGCGCTTCCCCGTGCAGTACGTGATCCGGCCGCACAGGTCGGACGACCCCGAGCTGCACGACTACCGGGGCTACGCGGGTCAGCTCGCGGGCGGTGTCCTCAAGCCGGGCGACGAGGTCACCCACCTGCCGTCCGGGCTGAACTCGCGGATCTCCAGGATCGTCACCGCGGACGGCGACGTCGCCGAGGCCTACTCGCCGATGTCGGTCACCCTCCTGCTGGAGGACGACATCGACATCTCCCGGGGCGACATGATCTGCCGCCCCAACAACGCGCCGACGGCCACGCAGGACCTGGAGGCGATGGTGTGCTGGATGACGGACACGCGCAAGCTCACGCCGCGTTCCAAGCTCATCCTCAAGCACACCACCCGTACCGCGAAGGTCATGGTCAAGGACCTGCGGTACCGGCTGGACGTGAACACGCTGCACCGGGACGAGCAGGCGGACCACCTGGCGCTGAACGAGATCGGCCGGGTGCGGCTGCGTTCCACCCAGCCCCTGTTCGTGGACGAGTACAACAAGAACCGTCAGACGGGCGGGTTCATCCTCATCGACGAGTCCACCAACGTCACGGTGGCCGCCGGGATGGTCGTCAAGGCCGACTGATCCCGCGGGGCCCGCGGCGCCGCCGCGGGCCCCGGACCGGGCGCCGTGTCACCGGACGACCATGGCCGATCACCGAAAGTAATAGCCTGGTCTCGTGGATGATGCGTATCGACTGGTCTTCGTGGGTGGAATGGGTCGGTCCGGCTCGACCCTGATCGAGCGGCTTCTCGGCGAGCTGCCCGGGTTCTGTTCGGTGGGCGAGATCGTGCACCTGTGGCGGCGCGGGCTGGTGGAGGACGAACGGTGCGGTTGCGGCCAGCCGTTCTCCGGCTGCGGTTTCTGGACCGACGTGGGCAGGGAGGCCTTCGGCGGCTGGAACCGCCTGGACGCGGGCGAGGTGCTGCGGCTCAAGGACGGCGTCGACCGCACCCGCTTCCTGCCGGTGCTGCTCAGCAGCGCGCGTGAGGGGCTGCTGGCCTCCCGCTGTGATCGCTACACCGAGCTCTACCACCGCCTGTACTCGGCGGTGTCCCTGGTCAGCGGTGCCCACGTGATCGTGGACGCCAGCAAGCACGCCTCCCTCGCCGCCTGTCTCCGCTGGCGTTTCGGGACCCGGATGCGCCTGCTGCACGTGGTGCGCGACCCGCGCGCGGTCGCCCATTCCTGGGCGCGGCGGGTGGCCCGTCCGGACGCCTCACCGGACAGCAGCGAACCGGAGATGGCCCGCTACTCGGCAGGTCGCGCGGCGGTGCAGTGGATGACCCAGAACGCCTGTTTCGACGCCCTGGCCCAGCGCGGTGTCCCGACCCTGCGTGTGCGCTACGAGGACTTCGTCGCCGACCCGGGCGGGGAGTTCTCCCGGATCGCCGAGTTCGCGGGGTACACGGGCACCCCGCTGGAGGTGGCCGAGGGGAGGGTGAGCCTGTCGGGGGGACACGCCGTGTCGGGCAACCCGATGCGGTTCGCGACGGGACGGGTCGGCGTACGGGCCGACCACGGGTGGCGCGAGGCGATGCCCTCGTGGCGGCGTCGTCTGGTGGCCGCCGTGACGGCACCCTCCCGGGGGCGTTACGGCTACTGAAGTCCGTTGACGTCCGTTTTGCCGGTTCAGGGACTGTTGTCTGCCCCAATTATGACCTATGGTGTCCATGTGAACACACTGAGTCATATTTTGGAGCACTAGGGGGAGTTTGCCGTGGACAGGGGACCGGTAAGGGCAATGGCGGCGACGGGCGCACTGACCCTCGTCCTGACACTGGTGGGGGCGGGGGACTCCCCGGCCGGAGGGGCCGCCACCCCGCGGCAACCCTCGGACCGGCCCACCGGCACCGACACGGACGCCCTCTTCCCGGGCACGCGCGGCACACAGGGTACGCAGGACCCGGAGGGCGGCGGGGAGCTGCCCCCCGGCGTTCAGGGACCCGACGGGGAACAGGACGCACAGGAGTCCGGACAGGAGTGCACGGTCTCGGAGATCCTGGAACCCTCCTGCGGGGTCTGGTGGGGGGCCAGCCCCTACCGGAACCGGATCGAACCGCTGGAGGAGGCGGTCGACCGCCGCATGGACATCGTCTACACCTGGCGCGGCATCGACCAGGCCCACATCCCCAACGAGCGGGAGAGGAGCCTGATCGCCGAGGGCCGGTTCGTGCACACGAACATCGAGGCGCGCCGGTTCGAGCGCCCCGGGCACCCGCCCGTCTCCTACCGGTCCATCATCGAGGGTGGGTTCGACGAGTCGCTGCGGTCGCAGGCCCGCACCATCGCGGAGCTGGAGGTGCCCTACTTCCTCACCTTCGACCACGAGGCCGACGCCAACAAGCGCTACGACAAGCGCGGCACGCCCGAGGAGTTCGTGCGTGCCTGGCGCCACATCGTGGACCTGTACCGAGAGGAGGGAGCGGACAACGCCATCTGGGTGTGGAACGTGACCGGCTGGAAGGGCAACTTCGACCGGCTCCCCGGCCTGTGGCCCGGCAACGACCACGTCGACTGGATCAGCTGGGAGGCGTACAACATGACCGGCTGCGACTTCCAACCGCACTGGGACGAGGTGTACTCCTTCGAGGAGGTGATGCGCCCGGCCTACGAGTGGTTCCAGAACGAGGGGCCCAAGCACGGTATCGACCCGGACAAGCCGGTGATGATCGGCGAGATGGGCACCACCCGGATCGGGCCGCGGGAGACCCTGGAGTGGTACGCCGAGATCCCCGACGTGCTGCGCCGCTACGAGCGTGTGCGCGCGGTCAAGGTGTGGGACGACCGGGTGTCCTCGGACTGCGACTTCCGTATCCGGGCCGACGAGTACGCCCAGCGCGGCTTCGAGATGGCCGGACAGGACCCGTACGTGTACCTGCCCGAGCGTGTGCGCCGCCTGGCCGAGTACGCCCGGGGCCGGGACTGAGCGGTACGGCCGGTCATCCGCCCACGGGCCGGAGCATGGACCAGGTGCGCGGGCCGCCCCCGGGCAGTTCGTACTCGGCGGTCACGCGGAAGCCCAGCGACCGGTACAGGCCCACGTTGTCCTCCGTCGACGTCTCCAGGAACGCCGGGACGCCCGCCGCGTCGGCCTCGCGCAGCCCCGCGCCGATCACCGCGCGTCCCAGGCCCCGGCCCCGGGACCCGGGGTCGACGCCGACGGTGCCGAGGAACCACACCGGTCCCTCCGGCCGATGCGGCTCCATGGCGGCCTCGGCCGAGGCGTAGGCCGGGGCGCGGTCGCCCGCCAGTTCGACGAGGCGGGGGAGCAGGGCCTCCATGGTCCTCGCGGCCCCCTCCTCGCTGTCGGCGCCGGGCACCGTCCACACGGACACCGCCCGGAGGTCGTCACTCACCCACACCCGCCCGTACGGGAGGCCGATCTCGGCCAGGAAGATCCGCTGGAACCGCCTCAGCCGGACCATGTGGTCGTCGGCGCTGATCGTGTGCCGGGTGAAGGGATAGTCCTCGAACGCGGCGGCCAGCGTGTCGGCGGCCCCCTCCACGTCGTCGGCGGTGGCCTCCCGGATCATGTGTGTTCCTCCGTCCGCCCGGGCCGCGGCCCGGGCGCGGAGGGCCCCGGGCCCCGTGGGTCCGTGAGTGGGCGCCGGAGGGCCCGGCGCGCTCCCGAGGTTACAGTCCCCTGCCGCGCAGGTGGAGCGCGCGCGTGATCCATCCGGAGGGCGTTCCGCACACCACCATCAGCGCCAGGTAGGCGCGGCCCTCGGCGGGGCGGTTGCGGATCGTGGTGGCGATCCACCGCAGCGCCGCCCGGCGGCGTCCGGACGCGGCCTCGGCGAAGGCGATCTGCCCGGCCACGCGCGCGTAGCCGCGCGGTACCAGGGCGAACTCGGGGTAGCGGTCCAGCAGCCAGCGCAGGGCGGTGGAGATGGTCCGCCAACGGCCGGAGAAGTGCGAACTACGGTGCCACAGCACCCGCACGCCCGGCTCGGGGATGTTGCGGATGGGGCCGCGCCTGGCCAGCCGGAGGAGGAGCTCGTAGTCCTCGGCGTAGCTTCCGGGGATCTCCTCGCTGACCGTTCCGCAGCCGCCGATCATGGCTCGGCGCCGGATCAGGAAGGTGGACGGGTGCAGCTCGGTCAGCCGCGATCCCAGCAGGTCACCGAAGGTGACGCGGGTGCGGTCCAGGCTGCGGACCGCCTCGACCCTGTCGTAGACCACCCGGATGCCACAGCACACCATCTCGGTGCCGGGTTCGTCGAGCATGACCCTGACCTGGGCCCGGAGCTTGTCGGGCAGCCAGGTGTCGTCGTCGTCGCAGAAGGCGACGAGGTCGCTGTCGGCGGCGAGCACGCCGGTGTTGCGGGCCCCGGCCAGCCCGGGGGTGAGCGTGTTGGTGACCACCCGCACGGGTCGGTCGCCGCCGGAGCGCGCCAGGAGGGGATCGGGTTGGTCGTTGTCGAAGACCACGATCGTGGTGAGGCGGCCGGGGTAGTCCTGTTCGGCGATGGCGCGCAGGGTGCGGCGCAGCAGTTCGGGCCGGTCCCGGGTGGGCACCACCACGGTCACCTCGGGCCAGGTCCGCGTGCCGTCGTCGGGCGGCGGGGCCGGGTCCGGAACCGGGGCGTGGACGCTGCGCGTGCCGGTGCCGGTGCCGGTGTCTGTGCCTGTGTCTGTGGTGTCGGCTGTGCCCGTGGTGGTTTCCGTGGCGGTGCTGTCCGTCATGGTCTTCCCGGAGGCGCGGACGGGAGCCCCGGTGGCTCTGGAGACCTCGGGAACCCCGGAGGTGTCGGAGGTTTCGGGAGCGCGCGCGGCGACGGGCTCCTTCGGCTCCCCGACCGTCTCCTGGGTGTCGATGAGCAGGTCGATGAGCTCCCCGGCGCGCAGCGCGGCCCGGACGGCGCCGTCGTCACGGCGTTCGCCGTCGGGTTCGCCGCCACGGTCGCCTCCGCGGACGTTGGCGCCCCCTCGGTCACCGTCCGGGGGGCGCACCCGGAAACCGTCGGGTGAGGCGAGCGCCCTGTCGATGAGGGCGGACAGCTGCTGGGGGCTGGAGCAGGCGCGTATCCGGCCCGCCTCCTCCAGCCGCCGGACGAACAGGAGCTGGTGGTCGTCGACGTGCTCGTCCAGTTCGGGATCGCGGGCGACGACGATGGGCAGGCGTCCGGCGTGGCGGGCCTGGACGATGGTGCCCGGTCCGCCGTGGGTGACGACCACCCGGGCCTCACGCATCCGCTCGCCGAGGTCCTCCCCGGACAGGAACGGGGTGCCCGCGGCCACCTCGGGCGGGGTGCTGTGCCCGTGCTGGACCAGGAAACGCAGGTCGCGGTGGCGCCGGGCGTAGTCGTCGATCCAGCGGACCAGCCTGTCGAAGGAGTGGTGGTCGGTGCCGAGGCTGACGACCACGTCGGGGTGGCCGCTGTCGTCGGGACGTGGGACGGAACGCGTGATCTGTTCGGTCAAAGCAGCGGTCCTACCGTGATGGCGGTCGGCATGAAGGCGCGCTGCTCCTCCCACTGGGCGAGGAACAGCCGGGTGAAGGGACGGCACAGGCGGGCGGTGAGGGTGGGCGTGTCGATGCGGTCGTAGACCTCGATGTAGACGGTCGGTATCCGCAGCAGCCACGCCAGGACGAAGAAGGGCAGCGCCACCCCGGCTCCGGTGGTGACGACGGCGCTGGGGCGCCTTTCCCGCAGGACGCGGACGGCCAACCAGGTGTTGCGCACGAGGTTGCCCGCGTGGCGGGTGGTGGGATGGAAGGCCCACCGGACGCGCTCGCCGTCCAGGACGGATTCGGCGTCCGGGGTCCGGAAGGTCACCCACACGCGTTCCCGGTCCCGCCACCAGGGGCGTAGGGAGCACAGTTGGGTGAGGTGCCCCCCACTGGAGGCCACCAGGAGAACCGGTCGTGGAGACATGAAGTCATCATTACATAACTCAGAGTAGTCAACGGGATGATCGCCGGAGAGGCGGAAAGTTCGGCCCCACGTCTCGGGAGGGTGGCCCTCCGGAGGCCCGAAGGGGCCTGGTGGACCTCCGCCCTCCCGGGCCGGGGTTCGCGGGAAGCGTTGTCCACAGCCCGGGTCCCGCTCTGGCGGGGCCGGTCCCGCCCACGGTTCACTGGGATACGGGGGGTCCCACGGGCCAGCCCACCCCGGCATGCCCTCCTGGCCGCTCCTCCTCGCCGATTCACCGGCGCGCGAGCCCCAGTGGACCACGCAGCGACCACACCGTCACCAGGTGCCCCGCCACACCCACGGCCACGGCCGTCACCAGCGCCGCGATCCCACCTCCCAGCACCGCCTCCAGCAACAGCGGCAGGGCGCCGAACCACGTCAGCGCGCTGGCGGTCGCGGCCAGCACCGGGCGGCTGAACGGATGCAGCACCACGTCAGACCTCAACTGCCACAGCGGGAGCAGTTTGCGCACCATCATCGCGGCCACCAGTGCCACGGCCGCCCCCGTCGCGCCCATCACGGGCACGAGCAGCACGCACACCAGCACGTTCGTCATCAGCGACGACACGTTGTTCAGCAGGTTCAGCCGGGTTCGCCCGGTCATCGCCAGGACCAGGTCGCTCATCCCCAGCACGGAGGCCAGCAACTGGCCCGCGCACACCACGGCCAGGGCGGCGGCCCCCTCGGCGTAGCCCGGCCCGAACAGCCGCATCAGCAGGGGAGAGAACACCAACGCCGACAGGTACAGCGGCCACGTCAGGCACACCAACCACGCCGCTCCCGCCTGGTACAGGGACCGGACCCCGGTGTGGTCACGCGTCGCCAACTGCTCGGCGAACCGCGGCTGGGCCGCGTACATCACCGCCTGCGTGCCGAACTGGCCGAGCACCATGATCCGCGTGGCCGCCGTGAACACCGCGGCGCCGGTCAGCCCGCCCAGGAGCGCCACCAGCACCACGCCGCCGCGCTGTACCCCCATCTGGGCGAACCCCGCCACCGCGCGGGGCAGCGCGAACGACCAGAACGTCCTCGCGTCCGCACGTTCCGCACCCGCCCGCTCCGCACCCGCCCGCTCCGCGTCCGGCCGTTCCGCGGTCTCCCGTCCCGCGTCCGCATGTTCCGAGCGCACCCGCTCAGCGTTCTCCGCCGCCACGGGGTTCCCGTCAGGCCCGGGCAGGTCTCCGGCTCCTTGAGCCCCAGCCGCCCCCGGGCAGTCTCCGGCCGCCCGGGACCCGGCGGCCACGGTGGCCTTCCCGGCTCCCACCAGGGCCCCTTCGGCCTCGGGAGCGGCCCGCCGTACGATCCGACCCAGCCAGAACCACGCCAGCACCGCCGCGGGCAGGTACGGCCCCGCCCAGGCCAGTGCCAACAGCCCCGACGCCCCGGTGGCCACCACCAGAGCCACCAGCACCAGCTGCGCCAGCGGGCGGCCCACCTTGTCCACCAGCACGGTTCCGGCCATGTCGTGGTGGGCCCGCGCCGCCGCCAGGGCGGTGTCGGTCAACACCGCGAACGGCAGGAACACCGCCAGCAACCGCAGGTAGACGTCCGCCCCATCGCCCTCCAGCGCGTCCGCGACCGGACCGGCGAACGCGAACAGCAGCGCCCCGAGCGCGCACGCCACCAGCAGGGCGGGGGTCACGGCCGTCCGCAGCAGCCGGGACACGTCCCCGGGCCCGACCCCGCCCCCGCTCCCGGACCCGCCGAGCACGCGCATCCGGGCGATGAAGTACACCAACCCGTCCGACGCGCCCAGGTTCGCCGCCACCGCGGTGATCAGGAACACCGACGTCGCCGAGAACAGCAACCCCGCGGTCTCCTGGGAGAACGCCCGCGTGATCGCCACGATCAGGGCCAGGTTCAGCCCGGCGCCGACCAGCGCCCCCGCCATGTTGACCACGCCGCCGCGCAGCACACGGCGCAGTCCCTCCGGTGAGGCGGTCACACGCACCACGACGGTGTCCGGCCCCACCAGGCCGCCAACCGGGTGTCGCTGTCGGCGAACCGCGCCGCCAGCTCCGCGCGCAACCCCTCGGGCATCGTCGCCCGTGCGCGCGCGTTGTGCTTCCCCGGCGCGACCCCGGGGCCGTCGGGCAGCCCCAGGAACCGCTCGATCCGCGACAGCGCCGCGGTCGTGCCGTCGAACAGGTCGGCGTGGTCGACCACGTGCATCCGGTCCCGTCCCAGGTGCTTCTCCATCCGCGTCAGCTGGTCCACGTAGTGCCCGCGCGCCACGTACCCGTGGTGCTGGTGGGAGTGCGAGCGGTACCCCGGATCGGCCGCGAGCCGCTCCTCCTCACCGGCCAGACGCCCCTCCTCCAGCTCCACGGCCCGTGCGAACGGCTCCGTCTCGAACCCGCGCGCGGTCTCGTGCGCGTGCGCCGAGTAGGCCCGCTCCACCGGGTCGCGCAGGATGACCACCACCCGCACGTCCGGCAGGTCGCGGCCGATCCGCTCGGCGGCGAGCGGATGGAACAGGTAGTACGGGCTGGACTCGACCACCCTCCGCCCCCGCAGCGTCGCGCGCAGCGGGAAGTACGACCGGTACCGGTTCAGGTCGCGGTGGTATCCGGTGTCGAAGAAGTGCACGCCCTTGCGCAGTGTGGGGCCGGTGACGGACGGGTGCTGACACAGCGACCTGAACAGCGACGTCGTGCCCGATCGCTGGGCACCGCAGATGAGGAAGTCGGGCAGCGCGCGGGCGTCGCCGGTGATCCGGCCCAGGCCGTCGGCGAGCGGCAGGAGC
>NZ_ANAX01000179.1 GCF_000341065.1 Nocardiopsis halotolerans DSM 44410
ATGCGGTGGAACGGGGTGCTCCGGGACATCGGAGGTCCTTTCAGGTTCGGTGGGCCGCCTCGTGGGCCGCCCTCTCCTGGAGCCCCTCCAGCGCGGGGAGCAGCCAGTCGTCCACGGCCGCCAGGTGGCCGCCGCTCTCGGCCTGCCGGTCGTGCAGGTACCGGGTGGCCAGATCGATCAGATACAGCGCCATCACCGTGGACACCGTGTGGGAGCGCACCCCGGTCTCGGACATCAGCGGGTCGCGCAGCAGCCGTGACCCGCTCTCCAACCACCGGTGCACGCCCGGGTGGACCCCGGCCTGCACACACTCGTTGAGGTCGTAGTGCAGGGCGTCGAAGCCCGCGGGCGCGTCCATGGCGAGCCGTTCCCAGTCCCACACGAACGCGCGCCGTGCGGTGCTCGCGATGTTCCACCTGGTCAGGTCGCCGTGCCAGGCGCCGAAAGGCACGTACACGTCGGGCAGACGGCGCAGCGCCGCACGCAGCGGCGCCGCCTCGGGGCGCGTTCCCAGAGTCACGATCCGCTCCTCCAGCGACCGCCGGTAGGGGCTCTCGGAGAGTCTGCGCCGCCGCACCCTCGTCAGCCCGACGATCTGCGCCACGCACCGCAGCAGCTGGCGCCGGGTGGGCCGGTCGGTCTGGTCGCCGACCGGCAGGGCCTCCTGCACCAGCAGCGGATGGCCGTTCCACTCGCCCTCGTGCAGCAGCCGGGGAACGGTCACGTCCGGCAGGCGGGCGTCGGCCAGGTGGCGCAGCGCCCGCGTCTCGGCGCGCACGAGCCGCGAGGTCAGGTCGTTGATGGCCACCTTGGCGTAGCCGATCGTGCGACCGCCGGGCGTGAGCAGCAGGAGGACGGGTTTGCGGTTGGCCCGGGGCGGGCCCACGTGGATGGCGATGGCCAGGTCGCGGTCCAGCGCCGACGTGAGCGCGTGCTCGATGCCCGGCCCCGCCCCCACGTACAGGCGGTCGCGGAGCAGCAGTGGGGCCAGCCCGGTGGCGAACGCCCCGGTCAGCAGCAGCGTGCGCGCCCTCTCCCGGAACGAGTGGCCCTGGGAGAAGGACGTGATTCCCCGGGTGGCCGCGGAGCGGTCGTACGCGGGCAGTATCACCCTCGGGTTGTGCGCGTTGGGCACCGGCAGGTACTGGGCGCCCCGGTCGCGGCGGACCAGCCGTCGCATACCGCGGTCGCCGGGCCCGAGCAGCCCGCCGCACGGCCACAGCACCGCGGCGAGGTCGGTCAGGTAGGTCGTCTCGCTGTTCATCGAAGACCCCCGCGGGTGCGCGCGGTCCGCCGCCGGAGCACCGGTTCCTCGCCCCGCCACAGCAGGGCGACGGCGACCATGGTGACGACCAGCGGGGACATCAGCGCGACGTAGAAGAACATGTACCAGAACAGCAGCAGCACGGTCAGCAGCGCGCCCCGTCCCACCAGGGAGGCCGTCGCCCGGTAGCGCCACACGACGTGCGCGAAGAAGGCGAGCATGAGGGCGGTCCCCATCCACCCGCTGGAGATCAGGGTCATCCACAGCTGGCCCGCGTTGCCGATGACGTGCTGTCCGCATCCGGGGCATTCGGGCGTGGGGCCGATCGCGATCGAGGCCGGACTGCCCTGGCTCTCCCGTGTGGTGCCCCAGCCCACGACGGGGGACAGGTGGGCGGCCTCCACGGACGCCGCGTTGGTGGCGGCGCGGCCGTCGTCGCTGTGCGGGTTGTCGAACCTCGCCAGCACCACGTCGGTGAGCGGCGACGCGGCGAACACCAGCAGCGCGGCCAGGCCCGCGACGGCGCAGGCGCCCACCAGGACCACCCGCCCGCGGCGCAGTGCCACCACGGCTCCGTAGGCCACGGACAGTACGAGTCCCGCCCACAGGGCCCGGTTGAGCGAGTACACGGCGGGAACCACCGACAGCGCGGCGGCGGCCAGCGCACCCCAGCGCACCCAGAGGGAACCCCGTGCCACCCAGCCCACGACCAGCCACACCAGCAGCAGGGAGAGCATGTAACCCCAGATGTTGGTGTACTCCCAGGGCGCCTTGGGCCGGGCCGACGCGTACCCGAGGATGTCCATGACCTGAGCGGACGCCGGGTGGATGAGGTCCCGCATGTAGGGGTCGGAGGTCAGGGAGGCGGGAAGCAGGTACTCCGTCGGTGCCGTGAACTCGAACCGGGGGGCCAGCATGCCCAGGTAGCCGCCCGCGATCGTGGCCAGGCACAGCACCGCCAGCGCCCACACGACCAGGCGGGTGGGGAGTTCGCGCTCGGAGAGGTTGCCGACGTAGAGGAGAAGGACGGTCAGCACCAGGTAGTTGACCACCCGGAGCGCGGCGCCGCCGTACCCGCCGCTGTGGGGCACGGTGCCGGGCATCTCCAGGTGGACCAGGAACAGGCCCAGCACCGTCCACAGCAGGAACAGCGCCCACAACCAGAACCCCGGGGGGACCCGCAGCCCCACGGCGCGGTGGCGGCGCACCAGTTCGGCCGCCATCGGAACCGCGAACAGCCAGTACGCGAACTGGCCCATACCCAGGGCCCACCACAGCGGGTATCCGGCCAGCACCCACACCAGCGGCCAGCCCGTGACGGGGGAGCGGTCGCCCACCGGAGGCGGGCCCGCGGTTGCCCACCCGACCGTCCGGGAACCGCGGGCGGACGTGCTCCATGCCATCAGCGCCGGGCCTCCGAGGAGGCGTCCGTGGCGGAGGGATCCCCGTCGTCCCCGTCTGTCGAGGAGTCCTCCGGGCTCTCCGCGAAGGCCACCAGGGCCTCAGCCGCCTCGGAACTGCTGACGGTCGCCCCGGATCCGTGCACCTCCTCAGCGGCTTCGGTCAGTCCGAAGGCCTTCCTCGCCTCCGCGGCGGCCGCGTCCCCCGTGCCTTCCGGGGTCACGGGGATCTCGGTGGCCCCGTCGGAGCCCAGTACACGGGGAACCTCGAAGTCCACGGGGATCTCGCCGCCACCGGGAACCCTCGCGTCCCCTGCCGCCTCGGCGGCCCCGCCGGTGTCACCGTCGGTCCCGTCGGTGTCAGTGGCCCGAGGACGCGCGGCCGTTCCGGCGCCCTTGGTCCCGGGGGTCCCGGCGGCCACGGGCACATCGCTGACGATGCCGGTCAGCGCGATCCCCGACGCTCCACGGGCCTTCGCGGGCTCCTCCGCCTCAGCGGTCTCGCGATCCCCGTCGGTTCCGGCGGGCACCTCGCTCCCGCGCCCCGGACCGGAGGGGCCACCGGCGGAGGGCGACGCCACCGGCGCGGGTCCGGCCAGCGGCTGGCGCGGCAGGACGGCCGTACCGGGAACGGGCACGCCGAACCGGTCGGCGAGGACCAGCAGGCCGGTCAGGTCCGCCCCGCGCGTGCGACCCAGTTCGACCACCGGCAGCAGCAGGTCGGCCGTGCCGGCCAGGGCGTGCACGTCGGCCCGCTCGCGCACCGGCGCCGCGGCGACCACCACGTACTCGGCTCCCGCGCGCAGCAGCCGTACCAGCTCCGACGTCGCGGTGTCCTGCACCGGCGCGTTCATGCCCGGCGACCCGTACCGCAGGACCCGCAGCCGCGGCGCCACGTCGGGGCGCACCTCCAGGCTGGCGGGGTCCTCGCCCTCCAGCAACGCCTCCGCCAGACCGGGCCCCTCCGGGAGCCCCAGCAGCTCGCCGATGGTGTCGGTGCGCGGATCCGTGCACACCAGCAACGTCTCCGAGCCCGTGCGGGCCAGGGCCGCGGCCAGGTTCACCGCGGTCGCCGTGCCCGCGCGGCCCGGCGTGGTCGCGGCGACGAGCAGGACGCGGCCGGATCCGGATCCCTCGGCTTCCGGCTCGGTGACCTCGTCGGACGCGGCCCCGGCGGCGAGACGGGCGCGCACCAGGTGCGTGAACTCGTGCACCCGCTGGCCCAGGAGATCGTCGTCGGACAGCAGCCCGGGGGAGCGCACGCCCCGCCGCGCGCGCTCGGACAGGTCGAGCAGCACCGGCACCGCGCCGATCCGGGCGGTGTCCTCGGTACCGTGCAGACGCGGGTCGAGACGGTCGCGGACCACGGCCGCGAGCAGCCCCGTCAGGAGGCCGAGCGCGGCACCGCCGACCAGCCACAGGACCGGTCTCGGGCTGCTGGCGTCCTCCGGGAGGTCCGCCGGGGTGATGACCCGTCCGGGGTCGACGGTCTCCGCCAGCGCGCTGAGCGGAGTGATGGCGTCGCCCAGTTCGGTGATCTCCGCGCGCAGCGCGTCCACGCGCGCGTCCCCGCCCGGGGTGCCCTCGGCGGCGGCCTCGGCGAGGTCCTCGTAGCGGGCCTCCTGCTCGCCGCGCAGCGCCTCCAGGTGGTCGCCGATCAGATCGTCGATCCCCGTCCGGCGCAGCTTCAGGTAGACGTCGGCGTAGGCCTGCGCACCCGCACGCGCGGCCTCGGGATCGGGCGCGGAGTAGCTGATCTCCAGCACGCTGCTGTTGGGGGGCACGCTCACGTCCACGCGCTCGCGCAGCTCCTCGGCGCCGGGTCCGTCCCCGGGCAGGGCCTCGGCCACGGCGGACGACACACGGTCCGACATGAGGATCTGCGCCTCGGTGTCGAGGTTGACCTCCCCGGCCAGGCGACCCGAGCGCTCCCCGGTGAACTCCGCCATCCCGCTGGGCCGCACCTGGACGGCGGCGACGGAGGTGTGGGTGGCGGGGAGGCCGATCACCGCGGCGGAGGCGAGTGCCAGTCCGCCGAGCACACCGGCGCCGAGCAGCCGCCAGCGGCGGGGCAGCACCGCCGTGTACTCCCTGAGTTCCGGTCCGGACGGGCCGGGGGCGTCGGTGTCCATCGAGTCCTCTCCGCGCAAGGGTGGTCAACACTTTTAGTTATTGATTGCATACTAAGTGTAGTCCCTTGGGGGGTGGCAGACGTGTGGAACGGCAGCCGTTTCCCCACATGAAAGGCGGCCGGAAAACCCACCGGCGGGTCCGTGGACACGAAAAGGGGCGGTGGGACACGCCCCACCGCCCCGGGTCAGACCCTCAGCTGATGACCACCGTGGGCGGAAGGCCGGTGGAGGACTCCCACGCCTCGTCGCACTCCTCCTGGCTGGACACCGTGTGCGCGAGGGCCGAGCAGGTCCGGTACTCCTCCATCTGCTCCTGGTACACCACGGCCACCGAGAACAGCGCCAGGGACATCACGACCCCCAGTGCGCCCACGACCACGCTCAGCAGCGCGCCCGGCGCCTCCGTACGGTTCGTCCGCGCGGTCCGCCGCGCACGGAAACCCTGCACGACGCCGAACACGGACAGCACGACCCCGTAGGGAGGCAGCAGCAGGCCGGCCATCCCGAAGAACAGGCCCCACAGGCCGCCGCGCTCGGCTCGGGGCGGCTGGCCCCCGGATCGCGGCTCCGGGCTGTTGTCGGTCAAGGTTCACTCCTTAGGGACGCCCCGCTCGGGGCGCCGTTCCGCTTCCGCCTGCGCGGAGGGTACACGCTGTTCGGGCTCACGCCGGCCGGAGGGGAGCCGAGACCCCCGTCACAGGACGGCCAACCCCCCACTCCCCGTGGGGTAGACGCTACCTGGCCCGATAGGGTGGGGGCGCGGACGGGCCGAGCGGGCCCGGCCGTCACCCACCACACCCGCGGAGACCTCCGTGGAGGGGTGGGTCACCCGACGCTCCGGCCCCGTGCCGGGTGTACGCGAAATCCGGATGCTGCGCCGTCCCCCGGCGCCCCCGGGACGCGGGAAACGGCTCCCGCGCCGTTCTCTACACAATGGGAGAAGCATTGTCCGCGCGAGTGGTGGTCCTCATATCGGGCACGGGCAGCAACATGGCCGCCCTGCTGGAGGCGGCCGAGGATCCGGCCTACGGAGCGAGCGTCGTCGCCGTCGGCGCCGACCGCGAGGGGACCCGCGGCATCGAACGGGCCGAGGAGGCCGGGGTGCCCACGTTCGTCGTCCCCTTCCGTTCCTTCGCCGACCGCTCGCAATGGAACGCCGCCATGGCCGAGCGCATCAGCGAGCACCGCCCCGACCTGGTGGTCTCCGCGGGGTTCATGCGCATCCTCGGCCCCGCCGTCGTCGGCAGTCACCCCGCGGTCAACATCCACCCGGCGCTCCTCCCCTCCTTCCCCGGCGCGCACGCCGTCCGTGACGCGCTCGCCCACGGTGTCCGTGTCACCGGCACCACCATCCACTTCCTCGACGAGGGCGTCGACTCCGGGCCGATCATCGACCAGGTGGCGGTTCCCGTCGAGGACGACGATGACGAAGCCAGCCTCCACGAGCGCATCAAGGCCGTGGAGCGGACGATGCTGGTCGACACGGTCGGCAGGCTCGCCCGCGAGGGCTGGACCATCGACGGCAGGCACGTGCGGTTCGGCCGCACCGAGCAGCGCGTCACCGACGCGACCGACACGAAGGAGAACCGGTGACCCAGCAGGCCATCAGGCGTGCGTTGATCAGCGTCTACGACAAGACCGGTCTGGAGGAGCTGGGCATCGGCCTGGCCGAGGCCGGGGTGGAGATCGTCTCCACCGGCTCCACCGCCGCGCGGTTGCGCGCCGCCGACATCCCCGTCACCCCCGTGGAGGACGTCACCGGCTTCCCCGAGATCATGGAGGGCCGGGTCAAGACCCTGCACCCCTCCGTGCACGCCGGACTCCTCGCCGACCAGAACAACCCCGAGCACGTCGCCAGGATCGAGGAGTTGGGCATCGCCCCCTTCGACCTGGTCGTGGTCAACCTCTACCCCTTCCAGGACACCGTCGCCTCGGGCGCCTCCGAGGCCGACTGCATCGAGAAGATCGACATCGGCGGCCCCGCCATGGTGCGCGCCTCGGCCAAGAACCACGGCAGCGTCGCGGTCGTGGTCGACCCGGGCAGCTACGACGCCGCCCTGGAGGCCATCCGCGACGGCGGCTTCACCCTGGAGCAGCGCAAGCGCCTGGCCGGGCTCGCCTTCCAGCACACCGCCACCTACGACGCGGCCGTCGCCGGGTGGTTCGCGGCGGCCTACGCCCCCGACGAGGAGGCCGCGGAGTCGGGATGGTCCGACTTCCTCGGCGTCACCTACAAGCGCGGGAGCGTGCTGCGCTACGGGGAGAACCCCCACCAGAAGGCCGCGCTGTACACCGTGGCGGGCGCCCCGGCGACAGGCCTGGCCGGGGCCGAGCAGCTGCACGGCAAGGCGATGTCCTACAACAACTACGTGGACGCCGACGCCGCGCTGCGCGCCGCCCACGACTTCGACCAGCCCTGCGTGGCCATCATCAAGCACGCCAACCCGTGCGGTATCGCGGTCGGCGCCGACAACGCCGAGGCCCACCAGAAGGCGCACGCCTGCGATCCGGTGTCGGCCTTCGGCGGCGTCATCGCCACCAACCGCCCCGTCGGGGAGAAGCTGGCCGGGCAGATCGCGGAGATCTTCACCGAGGTCGTCGTCGCCCCCGCCTTCGAACCCGCGGCCCTGGAGGTCCTCACCCGCAAGAAGAACATCCGCCTGCTCGTGGCGGACGGATCCGGGACCAACGCGTGCACGGAGGACCGCGAGATCAGCGGCGGCCTGCTGGTGCAGTCCCGCGACGCGATCGACGCCCCCGGCGACGACCCCTCCACCTGGACCCTGGCCACCGGAGAGGCCGCCGACGAGGCCACCCTGGCCGACCTGGCCTTCGCCTGGCGGGCCGTGCGCGCGGTCAAGTCCAACGCCATCCTCCTGGCCTCCGGCGGCGCCACCGTGGGCGTGGGCATGGGCCAGGTCAACCGCGTGGACTCCGCCCGCCTGGCGGTCACGCGCGCGGGTGACCGGGTGACCGGCTCCGTGGCGGCCAGCGACGCCTTCTTCCCCTTCCCGGACGGTCTGGAGATCCTCACCGGGGCGGGTGTGCGCGCCGTCGTCCAGCCCGGCGGATCGGTCCGCGACGAGGAGGTCGTCGCCGCGGCCAAGGCGGCCGGGGTGACCATGTACCTCACCGGGACCCGGCACTTCTTCCACTAAGCGAGGTAGCAACGCATGAGCGCGATCGTTCTCGACGGCAAGGCCGTCGCGAAGTCCATTCGTGAGGAACTCTCCGAGCGGGTGGCGAAACTGCACGACCGCGGGATCACTCCGGGCCTGGGCACGGTCCTGGTCGGCGACGACCCGGGCAGCCACTCCTACGTGCGCGGCAAGCACCGCGACTGCGCACAGGTGGGCATCGCGAGCATCCGCCGCGACCTGCCCGCCGACGCCACCCAGGAGGAGGTGGAGCGGGCCGTCCACGAGCTCAACGAGGATCCGGCCTGCACCGGCTACATCGTGCAGTTGCCGCTGCCGAAGGGCCTGGACGAGAACCGCGTGCTGGGCCTGATCGACCCGGCCAAGGACGCGGACGGTCTCCAGCCCTCCAACCTCGGCAGGCTGGTGCTGATGCAGGAGGCGCCGCTGCCGTGCACCCCGCGCGGCATCGTGGAGCTGCTCACCCGCTACGACGTGCCGATCCGGGGAGCCGAGGTGGTCGTGGTCGGACGCGGCGTGACCGTGGGCCGCCCCCTCGGCCTGCTGCTGACCCGCCGGTCGGAGAACGCCACCGTCACCCTGTGCCACACCGGCACCCGGGACCTGGCCGAGCACACGCGCGAGGCGGACATCATCGTCGCCGGTGCCGGTGTGCCGGGCCTCATCACCAAGGACATGGTGAAGCCGGGCGCGGCCGTGCTGGACGTCGGCGTCTCGCGCACCGAGTCCGGCCTGGTCGGCGACGTCGTGCCCGACGTGGCCGAGGTGGCCGGGCACCTGTCCCCGAACCCCGGCGGCGTGGGCCCGATGACCCGGGCGATGCTGCTGGTGAACGTGGTGGAGGCGGCCGAGCGGCAGGCAGCCGAGCTCTAGCGGGACGACCGGAAGGGTTCACCGACTCCCAGCCACACTGGCGACGTGCCCGGTCAGCCCGTGAACGGGGCGGGGTACGGGAGACGCCTTCGGGACGGTGGTCGCCGCCACCGTCCCGAAGGCCGTCCGCCCGTCCGCGTGCGGACGACCCAGGACGTCTCTCAGCGTTCGCATCCCATCACTCCGGGTAGCGCACCTCGGCCCCATCCGGTGCCGTGAGGCTCCTCCGGCGGACGCGGGGAACCCTCGCGGGCGGTCAGCTGGCCTTGCGGGCCGGGCCGCCCATCGGCATCGGCCGGACCAGGCCCAGCGCCACGACCTCGTTGGCCAGCCGTGTCCTGCGGTTCTGCCCTTCGGGGATGCGGAACTTCTGGTACAGCCGCAGCAGGTGCTGCTTGACCGCCGCCTCGGTGACCACCAGCGCCTCGGCGATGTCCCGGGCGGTGGCGGGGGCGACGAAGGCCTCCTCCGACAACGCGGGCTGGCACAGCGCGGTCAGCACGTCCAGCTCCCGGCGGGTGAGCTCGGGGGCGGCGCCGCGGCGCAGCTCGATGTCGGGGCTGATCTGCTCCTTGGGGAGCCCGCCGATCCGGCAGCGGGCGGTACCGAAACTGACCACGTCGCCCTCACCCAGAACCCTGCGGGCGATGGGGCGGCCGTTCACACGGGTTCCGTTGCGGGACAGCCCCAGGTCGACCACGTAGACGTAGGGGCCGCGGCGGACCAGTTCGGCGTGCAGTTGGGAGACGCTCGGGTCGTTCAGCCGGATGTCGGCGCCCTCTCCGCGGCCGACCGTGGTGACCTCCCCGGCGAGTTGGCGGATGTCCCCGGTCTCTTCGACCCGCAGGTAGGGCCCGTCCACGGTGGTTCCTCCCGGACTCGGGTGGCGCTGCCGGTGGGGATGCGGGCGACGGTGGTGGAGGGGAGGCTGTCGGGGGGTGACGGTTCGGTCTACACGTTGAGTGGGCTTCATGGGGGTGGTCCTCGCTCACCGGTGCACTCATCTCCACCTTGGTTACCCGGGTGGTAAGCGTTCTACGCGCTTACTTCGGAGTTAGACGGATAAGGCGCGCAAATACGGCTCTGTGACCGAACCGGATGGAGGAAACGGTCATCAGCGGAGGACGCAAGAGGTGAGACCGTTTCCGTGAGCCCTGAGGAGGCGGCGACGCGGAACACTACAATGGGCGCTGTCTCTCCCGGACGGGAAGTCTCGCTTCCCGCACGGCACCGCCGAAACCCTCAGGGACGCGAACCTCCGGAGCGGTGTTCGGTTTCGGACAACCCATCACCGGCGGGTGGCCGTTCCGTGCCAGTCCCCGGGAGGAGACCGTGAACGAGCCGCGAGGCGGCCAGGCAATTCGTAACCGAACGGGTCGGGACGCGGTGGACGAAGCGGGGCAGGCGAAGTTGGCGGACGCGGACGAGGACGCGCTCGACGGGAAGGCGCCCGGGGCCCACGGCGGGGACACGCCCGCCGAGGACCGGCGGGGGGAGGAGGCCTCCGGCGGACGGCGGTCCGGCGGGGACTCCGCGAAGGACCCCGTGGAGGGGTCCGGGGAGGAACTCCCGGAGGACCGGGGAACGGATCCCGCGGAGGCCGAGGAGGACACGTACTCCGGCGAGGAGCTGGTGAACCCGAAGGTGCCGAGGGTGCCGTACTGGCTCTCGCAGGTGCCCTACCTCCTCGTCCTGTCGGCGCTCGCGGCGGGGATCGTGGTCGTGGCCGCGGCCCACTTCAAGCGGGGCCCGGCGATCATCGCGGGCGCGCTGCTGCTGGCGGCGGCCTTCCGGGCGTTCCTTCCCAGGGACTGGATCGGCATGCTCGCGGTACGCCGCCGATGGGTCGATCTGCTCACCCTGACCACCCTCGCGGTCCTCCTGATCGTGTTGGCATGGGTGGCGCCGCAACTCTCTGCCTAGAGTCTGTCCTTGGACGGGCCTCGGTTCCGGGGCCGCTCGGGCGCTCGAACGGGAGGAGTGCCGCGCGTGGCGTCCGTCGAGGGTGGTGGACCGGCAGGGCGCGGAGCGCCCCGGAGTGAAGCGGAGGCCAAAGAAGAACGCGCCTTGGGCGTCGAATAAGCTTGATGTCGAGATACCGCGACACCGACGAAGATCACCGCCTCCGGGGAGCACGGACCCCGGACGGATCGGGTGACCGCCGTGCGCGGACCGGATCCGGCCACGAGCCGGGCGCCGGGCCTCCGCCGCACGAGGCGGTGGAACAAGACTGAAGGGACAGCCACACAGCCATGGCCAAGATCAAGGTCGAGAACCCCGTAGTCGAGCTCGACGGCGACGAGATGACCCGGATCATCTGGTCCTTCATCAAGGACCGTCTGATCCTCCCCTACCTCGACGTCGACCTGAAGTACTACGACCTGGGCATCGAGGAGCGCGACCGCACCGACGACCAGATCACCGTCGACGCCGCCAACGCCATCAAGGAGCACGGCGTCGGCGTCAAGTGCGCCACCATCACCCCGGACGAGGCCCGGGTCGAGGAGTTCGGCCTCAAGAAGATGTGGCGGTCGCCCAACGGCACCATCCGCAACATCCTCGGCGGCGTCGTCTTCCGCGAGCCCATCATCTGCGAGAACGTGCCCCGCCTGGTCCCCGGCTGGACCCAGCCGATCATCATCGGCCGCCACGCCCACGGCGACCAGTACAAGGCCACCGACTTCAAGGTCCCCGGCCCCGGCACGGTCACCATGACCTACACCCCGGCCGACGGCAGCGAGCCGGTCGAGTTCGACGTCGCGAACTTCCCCGAGGCGGGCGGCGTCGCGATGGGCATGTACAACTTCCGCAAGTCCATCGAGGACTTCGCGCGCGCGAGCCTGAACTACGGCCTGGACCGCAACTACCCGGTCTACATGTCCACCAAGAACACGATCCTCAAGTCCTACGACGGCATGTTCAAGGACGTGTTCCAGGAGATCTACGAGACCGAGTTCAAGGAGCGGTTCGACGCCGCCGGCCTGACCTACGAGCACCGCCTCATCGACGACATGGTCGCCGCCGCGCTCAAGTGGGAGGGCGGCTACGTCTGGGCCTGCAAGAACTACGACGGTGACGTGCAGTCCGACACGGTGGCCCAGGGCTTCGGTTCCCTCGGCCTGATGACCTCGGTCCTGCGCACCGCCGACGGCCGCACGGTCGAGGCCGAGGCCGCCCACGGCACGGTGACCCGTCACTACCGCCAGCACCAGCAGGGCAAGCCCACCTCGACCAACCCGATCGCCTCCATCTTCGCGTGGACCCGCGGTCTGGAGCACCGGGGCAAGCTCGACAACACCCCGAAGGTCGTGGAGTTCGCCAACACCCTGGAGGACGTCGTCGTCAGGACCGTCGAGGGCGGTCAGATGACCAAGGACCTCGCGCTGCTGGTCGGCGGCGACCAGGAGTGGCTGACCACCGAGCAGTTCCTCGCCGCCCTGGACGAGAACCTCGCCAAGCGCCTGGCCTGATCTCCACCGGACCGCTCCGCGCGGCCGGTGAGACCCTGACCACGCCCGGGGGCCCGAGAGGGGCCGCCCGGGCGTGGCCGTGTCCGGGCGGCGCGCGACCGGTCCGGCGGGGCCCGGACGTCGGGAATGCCGTGTTCGCGGGGCTTCGAACCCACGGGTCCGCCAAAGTTTCCCGGCGTGTTTCCCGTGTTCGGCGTACATACACGGGCACGTGGTGGGATGATGGCGAAGCCGGATTACCGGAGCGGCCACTGGGTGCGACATAGGCCACGTGCGCAGAATTCGCTCCTCTCGCGAACTTTGACCTATTGTGGAGTCGTGCCGGTGAGAACCGGCAGGCCAGAGCGGGTTTCCCCCTCTGCCACACAGACCGACGTGCCGGCCGTGCGCCCGCTGGGGGGTAGGCGCGCACAGTACGGAACGTCACGAAGAAGGGCCCGTCGCTTCGGCGACGGGCCCTTCGCCTTTCTCGGGACGCCCTCCCCACGCCTTCCACGCGCTCGCCTCCTCCTGGCGTGAAGCGTAACCCATGGGTTACGCTTTCTGTCATGGACGACGTGGCCAACGCGATCGCCGATCCGGTGCGCCGGCGGATCCTCGACCTCCTGCGCACGGGCGACCTGACGGCGGGGGACGTCGCGGCGCGCTTCACGATCAGCCGTCCCGCGGTCAGCCGCCACCTGCGGGTTCTGCGGGAGAGCGGGCTCGTCCGGGACCGGCTCGTCGGACGTCAGCGCCTCTACGGCGTCCGTCCGGAGGGCCTGTCCGAGCTGGGCGGCTGGATCTCACGGTTCACCGAACCGGCCACCGGGACGACCTCCGCCGCCCCTGGGCGCGCCCTGTGGGAACAGCGGCTCGACGCGCTGGAGACGGAGGTCCACCGGACCCGACGGGAACGCCCGTCACGGGAGCACACGCGGACCGACCAAGGGGAGAGCGCATGAGCACCACACCGACCGGACGCCTGTTCGCCGCCGGAGAGGGGAACGAGCTGGTACTGACACGCACCTTCCGCGCTCCGGCGGACGACGTCTGGCGCAGTGTCACCGAACCCGAGCGCACCGCCCGCTGGTTCGGGCCCTGGGAGGGGGAAGCCGGTCCCGGGCGCACGGTGCGGCTCCAGATGGCCCACGAGGAGGGCGCGCCGTGGTGCGACCTGCGCGTCGACGCGTGCGATCCGCCCCACCGCCTCGCCGTCTCGATGGACGACGAGGCGGGCGTCTGGCCCATGGAGCTGACCCTCGCCGAGAGCGGCGGGACCACCACGCTGACACTGACGCACTCCCTCCGCGCGGGGGCGCCGCTGGGCGAGATCGGGCCCGGCTGGGAGTACTACCTCGACATGCTCGTGGCCTCGCGTGAGGGGCGGGACCTGCCCGACTTCGACGACTACCACCCGGCGCAGAAGGCCTACTTCGAGGGGCTCGTGCCGGAGTAGCGCCCCCGCCGAACCGGCGGGGGGNTCCGGCCCCGTCTACTGCTGGAAGGCGCTCTCGGGGATCGGCTCCCCGGCCCGCATGGCGGAGAACATCTCCTCGGCACGGGTCTCGTCCCAGAGCACCACCGAGCCGACCCCGGGCAGCGTGGGCGTGCTGCCCACGGGGACCGCGGTGGTCTCGGTACCGCCGCGCATCGCCAGGAGCAGGCTGGCCAGGTTCCCCAGACCGTCATCATCGTCCACCATGAAGGTGTCGGTGCCCGCGAGGACCAGGGGAACGGACTCGAAGGGATTGAACAGGGTGGAGGGGGCGCTGGCCTTCTGGACCAGCGCGGAGAAGAACTCGCGCTGACGGGCGATGCGGTCCAGGTCGGCGCGGGGGGTGGCGCGGGTGCGCACGTAGCCCAGGGCGGTGGCGCCCTCCATCAGCTGGCAGCCCGCCTCGACGTCCAGCCCCGCCTTGGGGTCGGTGATGGGCTGCTCCGGGCACATCTCGACGCCGCCGACCGCGTCCACGATGTCGACGAAACCGCCCATGCCGATCTCCACGTAGTGGTCGATGTGCACGCCCGACGCGCGCTCGAAGGTCTCCACGAGGGGAGCGGGGCCGCCGCAGACCTCCTCGCCCGCGTCGTTCGTGCCGCACACGGCACCCGCGAAGGAGGCGTTGATCTTGTTCTCACCGAAGCCGGGGACGGCCAGGGGCACGTAGGAGTCGCGGGGGACGCTGACGATGACGGGGTCACCCGAGTCGGGGACGTAGAGCACCATGATGGTGTCGGTCCGCCGGCCCTCGGCGTAGCCGGTGGCCATCTGGTCCATCTCCTCCTCCGACAGCCCCTGACGGCTGTCGGAGCCGACGACCATGTAGGTCGTACCGGGCTGGTCGTCCGGGCGCCCCTCGTAGTCCTGGAGGGCGTCCACCCGCTCCAGGCGCGAGTCCGCGTACAGGTAGAACCCGCCGACGAGGCCCAGGGGGACGACCAGGAGGACCACCAGCACACCCACCACGATCGTGGTGGCCCGCCTGCGGCGGCGCTCCTTGCGCCTCCGCTCGATGCCGCGGCCGTCGTACACGCGACCGGCGCTGTGCGTGCGCTTCCGGGGCCGTGCCGGGCGGGCCGGGGGCACGTCCTCGGCGGGCGGGAGCCGCCGCGTCTCACCGACCACCCGCTGCTCGGACTCGCGCGGCCGGTAGAGCCTCTCGAACTCGTCAGGACTGCCCGGGGTGCCGCCGCGCCGGAACACGCCCTGTCTGTCGTGTTCACCGGTGCGGCCGGGATCCTCCCGGTTCCGTCGGTCAGCCATCGCATCGCCCATCTGCTCAGCGTCGTGGATCGCCTCGTCGCTACTTCCACCCTGTGTGATCGCGAAAAGGGTAGCGGGGTTCGGTCGAATGTCCCGGTCCGGGGCGCGCGGAACCCCCGCCGGGTGTGACCGGTGGCACGGACCCCGGCCGTGCGCGGTTCAACGCAGCCGGTGGGCACCCGCGGAGGGAACGGCGGTGCGCACCCTCGGAAGGGACAGACCCCCGGCGCCGAACTCCGTGACCAGCGCCTCCCCGATCCGTTCCACGTGTTCCTCCGCCGCCAACGCCAGCACGGTACCCGCCCAGCCGGACATCCGGACCCCGCGCGCCCCGGACCGTGAGGCGGCCTCGGCGACCAGCTCCACCTCCGGCGTGGGCAACCCGAACCGGCGCAGGGACAGGTGGGAGGCCGACAGGACGGGGCCGGTCTCCCCGAACCGTCCGGCGCGCAGCAGCCCCACCGCGGCGTTGAGCCGGTGCACCTCGGTGACCGCGTGCTCGACCCCGCGGCGCAGCACGGGGTCGGGCAGCCGGTCCAGCGCCCCCGACAGGTCCTGGACCGCGCGCAGCGGCCCCAGGGTACGTTGCGCGCGCTCCAGTTCGGCGGAGCGGACCGAACGCAGGTCACGCCGCGGCAGGGCTCCGGTGTCCACCACCATCAGCCGTAGTCCGGCCTCGGCGAGGTCGAACGGCAGAACGGTGGTGCGCAGGGTCCTCAGGTTCACCCGGACCGCGCACCCGGGTCGGGCCGCCAGGGCCACCCGCTGGTCGACGGTGGCGCCCTCGGGCGGCGGCCCGCCGTCC
>NZ_ANAX01000180.1 GCF_000341065.1 Nocardiopsis halotolerans DSM 44410
GGCCAGCGCCACAGCGGCGCCCACGGCGGCGGTGTAGCCGAGGGAGGCCTGTTCGGGCAGGTCCGCGCCCAACACCACGCGGATCCCCGTGTCGTCGCCCAGGGCGCCCGCCCGCCGCGCGGCGGCCACGGCCCCGGCCACCGCGCGCGCCGCCGGCTCCCGGGGGCGCAGCGGGCCGTTGGGCGTCGCCACGCGCACGCCGCGGTCGGGGGCGGAGCCGACGGCCGCCGTCACGCCCCAGGGCAGGGCGGTGTACAGAGCGGCCCCTCCGCTGGCCACGGTGTGCTCCCCCATGACCGCGAGGCGCCCGGGCGCGTGCCACACACCCGCGGGCGGTGCGCCGAAGCGCGTCTCGAACCCCCGCACCAGCGCGTCGGCGTCCGGTGCCTCCTCCGGCCACGGTCCCCGCGGCCCCGCCGAACGCACACCCAACACGGCACGCAGCCGCGCTCCCGCGCCCCCCACCGACGCCCCCTCCTGACGGTTGACTCCTGTCCCCAAGTCTGCCCAAGCTCCGGACGTGTCCGTGATCACCCCGGGCGAGAGCCTCGTCCCGGTCCGCGCGCGCGGCGCGGAGGCCGGGCGGGAAGGGGCGGAGGCGCCGCGGGGGGACACCGCACGGCCGGTGTCGCGGAACCCCGGTGACCGCGTGCACGGCTGGGTAGGACCCCGGGTGACACAAGTGACGGAAGGGGAGGCGGCGTGGCAGCGGCGCTGGACCGGGCCAAGGTCACCGGCAGGCACTACCGGAACCTGGCAATGGACACGTACTGGGAACTGCGTCGGCGCAGACCCGCGGTCGACCACCTGGTACGGGCCTACGAGCGCTACGCCGACCGCAACGGCAACCAGCTGGCCGGAGCGGTGACCTACTTCGCCTTCCTGTCCTTCTTCCCCCTGCTGGCACTGGCCTTCGCCGGGGTCGGCTACCTCGCGGCCGTGCAGGTCGAGGTCGGCGACTACCTCCAGCAGGCGCTGGACGACGTCCTGCCGGGCCTGGCCGGGCAGCTGCCCATCGACGAGATCTCCCAGGCCCGGGTGGGCGCGGGCGTCATCGGTGTGCTCGGTCTGCTCTACGCGGGCCTGAACGCGGTGGCGGCACTGCGCGAGGCCCTGCACTCCATCTGGCTGAAGAGCATCAAGGAGGGCCCCAACCTCCTTCTGCGCAAGACGGCCGACCTGCTGCTCATGCTGGCCCTGGGCGCGGCACTGCTCCTCACGGTGGCCTTCACCAGCATCGCGCAGGCCGCCACGCAGTGGCTGCTGACGCTGGTGGGCCTGGACGGATCCCTCCTGGCCAACCTGGCCCTGCGGGCCCTGGCCCTGGCGATCGCCGTCGGCGTCAACATGCTGATCTTCATGCTGGCGTTCTCACTCCTGTCGGGCAGCGGGCGGCCCACGTGGACGATGTGGCGCGGAGCCCTGCTGGGCGCGGTCGGGTTCGAGGTCCTCAAGGCCGCGGCGGCGGTGCTGCTGGCCGGGACGCTCAGCAACCCCGTCTACGCCTCCTTCGCCGTCCTGGTCGGTCTGCTGGTGTGGATCAACCTCGTCATGCGCCTGGTGATGTTCAGCGCGGCGTGGACGGCCACGTGGCTGCCGATGCCGCCGCCCTACACCGGTTCGCTGCCGCTGCCGGAGGAGAACGGGATGGACTGGACCCGCCCGGCCCCGGCCCCGCGCGTCCCGCCGGAGGAGCTGGCCGGGCGCCTGAGGGCCCGGCGCACGCTCACCGGAACGTTGTCCCTGCTGGGGGCGGTGAGCGCCGCCGGCGCCACCGCGTGGATGCTGCGCCGCCGCGACGACCGGCCCAAACGGGTGGGTATGGGCGGTCGCGTGTAAACAGAAATTCTTTCCACGGAATTCGCGTTACGCGAGGCGGTTACCCCGTATGTGCGAGGTGTGCGCGGGGTAGTCCTCCCGTGTCCCGGTTGACCGGTTCTCCGGGACACAACGGTGCGTCGACCACAGCGGTCGGCAAACACCCCCTCCGGAGGGCAGATGGGAATCGCATTCAACGCGTCCGAACGTGCGACGATCGGGGTGGAGTGGGAACTCCAGCTCGTCGACAGCCGCAGTCGGCACCTGAGGCAGGAAGCACAGAAACTCCTCTCCGAACTCCCCGATCTCAGCTCCGGGACGTCCGGTCCCCCTCTGCGCCACGAACTCATGCAGTCCCAGGTGGAGGTCGTCACCGGCATCTGCGAGACCGTCGGGGAGGCCAGGGAGGACCTGGCCCGCAACCTCGACCGGATGCGTGACGTCCTGGCTCCCTGGGGAGCCGCGCTGACCTGCTCCGGAACCCACCCCATCGACGACTGGCGGGACCAGGAGATCAGTCCCGGCGAGCGCTACGGCGAGCTGCTGGAGCAGATGCAGTGGCTGGTCCGGCGCATCCTGACCTGCGGTGTCCACGTCCACGTGGGGGTGCGCCACAGGGACAAGGCCATCCCGATGGTCAACGCACTGGCGAGGTACCTCCCGCACTTCCTCGCCCTGAGCGCCTCCAGTCCCTTCTGGGGCGGGCAGGACACCGGACTGGCCTCCGCGCGATCGGTCATCTTCGGTACCCTCCCCACCGCCGGACCACCGCCGAACCTTCCGCACTGGGTGGCTTTCGAGGAATACCTCGAAACGCTTCTCAGGGCGGGTACCATCGCCTCTATCAAGGAAGTGTGGTGGGACATCCGTCCGCACCCTGATTTCGGCACCATCGAGATCCGGATGTTCGACGGGATTCCCACCCTGCGCGAGGTGGGAATGGCCGCCGCGCTCTCTCAGAGCCTGGTGGAGCTGTTCGATCACCAGCTCGACCGCGGGTACGGACTGCCCAGCCCGCCGTCCTGGGTGGTGAAGGACAACAAGTGGCGTGCCACCCGCTACGGACTCGACGCTCGTGTCATCACGGACTCGCGCGGAACCACCGTTCCGCTCCGTGACGACCTGTACGAGCTGGTCCGCGAGCTGAAACCGGTCGCGACCCGCCTGGGTTGCGCCGAGGACCTGGACCAGATCTCCGAGATCCTGGACAAGGGCGCCTCCTACGAACGTCAGCGCGCGGTCATCGCCGAGGGAGGCTCCCTCGACGACGTCGTGGACATGCTCGCCGCCGAGCTCCGCGGCGGTCCCACCCGCGCACGGGTCGGTGCCGGCGACGGAGCCGGTACGCGCTGAGACGTGGAGAAGAGGGGACCCTCGCATGCAGGGACATGACCTGCCGGAACAGTTGACCGCTTTCCTGGCGCGCCACGGGCGGGATCTGAGCGGCTTCCGCCGGGACCTGCACATGCACCCCGAACTCGCCTTCGCCGAGCACCGCACCACGGGGCGGATCGCCGAACGCCTACGCGACGTGGGGCTCAAACCACAGGAGCTGCCCCAGGGAACGGGCCTGATCTGCGACATCGGCTCGGGGACCGGCCCCCTGGTGGCGCTCCGCGCCGACATCGACGCCCTGCCCCTGACCGACGAGAAGGACGTCCCCTACCGCTCCACCGTGCCGGGGGTCGCCCACGCCTGCGGGCACGACGTGCACACCACGATCGTGCTGGCGGCGGGGATCTTCCTCGCTCAGCTGGAGCGGGCGGACGCGCTGCCCGGTCGGGTCCGCCTCGTCTTCCAACCCGCCGAGGAACTCCCGGGCGGCGCCGTGGAGGTGGTCAAGGCAGGCGCCCTGGAGGGCGTGGACCGCATCTTCGCCCTGCACTGCGACCCCCGCCTGATGGCCGGCCGGGTCGGCCTGCGCACGGGCGGTATCACCGCCGCCTGCGACCAGCTCATGGTGCGCCTGTCGGGTCCGGGCGGGCACACCGCCCGGCCGCACCTGACCTCCGACCTCGTCTACGCCCTGGGCAAGGTCGTCACCGAACTGCCCGCCGCGCTGTCCCGGCGGATCGACCCCCGGGCCGGGTTCAGCCTGGTGTGGGGGCGCATCAGCGCCGGGTCCGCGCCCAACGTCATCCCCGACGACGCCGTCGCGGAGGGCACCGTGCGCTGCCTGGACGACGAGGCCTGGCACGCGGCCCCCGACATCGTCAAGGGCCTGATCGAGTCGGTGGCCTCCGCCTACGGGGCCGAGGCCGACGTGACCTACCGCCGGGGGGTCCCGCCCACCATCAACGAGTCCTCCAGCGTCGACATCATGCGCGAGGCGGTCTCCCTGGCCCTGGGCGCGGAGGCCGTGGCCCCCACCCCGCAGAGCCTGGGCGGCGAGGACTTCGCGTGGTACCTGGAGCAGGTCCCCGGCGCGCTGGCCCGCCTGGGCACCCACTCCCCGGACTGGAGCGGACCCATGCTGGACCTGCACCGGGGCACCTTCGACGTGGACGAGCGCGCCATCGGCGTGGGCACCCGTTTCATGGTCACCACCGCGTTGACGGCGCTGTGGGAGAGCACCCGCCACGACTCCCGGGTGGACACCGAGGAGGCGCTGGCCTGACGGGTCCGGGACGCGGGCGGGGAACCACGCGCCACCGCACGGAAGGTGGCCGAACGGAGCGCGACCGAGCGCATAGCATGACGGGCTTCCCCGCCCCGCCCCCGGCCGACGCGGGCCGATCCCGCTGTTCACCGGCCTCGACGGCGAATCCGGCCGGGTCCGCTCGGGATGTCGGGGCACGTCCCGGTCTGGTGGCATCCTGAATCCATGAACGAGCCACTCACAGTCGACCAGATCCGCCGGGCGCCGAAGGTACTGCTGCACGACCACCTCGACGGCGGGCTGCGCCCGGCCACCGTCGTGGAACTGGCCAGGGAGACCGGCTACACCGGGCTGCCCACGTACGACCCGGACGAGCTGGGCCGGTGGTTCCGCGAGGCCTCCGACTCCGGCTCCCTGGAGCGCTACCTGGAGACGTTCGCGCACACCACGGCGGTCATGCAGACCCGTGACGCCCTGGTGCGGGTCGCCGCAGAGGCCGCGGAGGACCTGGCCGCGGACGGCGTCGTCTACGCCGAGCAGCGTTACGCCCCCGAACAGCACCTGGAGGCCGGACTCACCCTGGAGGAGGTCGTCGAGGCCGTCCAGGAGGGCCTGGACCTGGGGCGGAAGCGCGCGGCCGACCAGGGGCGCAGTATCCGTACCGGGCAGCTGGTCACCGCCATGCGGCACGCCGCGCGGTCGTCGGAGATCGCCGAGCTGGCGGTCCGCTACCGCGACGCGGGCGTGTCCGGGTTCGACATCGCGGGCGCGGAGGCGGGCAACCCGCCCACCCGCCACCTGGACGCGTTCGAGTACCTGCGCCGGGAGAACTTCCACTTCACCATCCACGCGGGCGAGGCGTTCGGACTCCCCTCCATCTGGGAGGCGCTCCAGTGGTGCGGCTGCGACCGCCTGGGCCACGGCGTGCGCATCATCGACGACATCGACACGGACACCACCGGCGCTCCCCGCCTGGGGCGCCTGGCCCAGTACGTGCGCGACAAGCGGGTCCCGCTGGAGATGTGCCCCAGCTCCAACGTGCAGACCGGTGCCGCCGAGTCCATCGCCGGGCATCCCATCGGCCTCCTGCACGACCTGCGCTTCCGCGTCACCGTCAACACCGACAACCGCCTCCAGAGCGGAACCAGCATGTCGGAGGAGTTCGCCAAGCTGTCCGAGGCCTTCGGGTACGGCTGGGACGACCTCCAGTGGTTCACGGTCAACGCCATGAAGTCGGCCTTCCTGCCCTTCGACGAGCGCCTGGCGCTGATCAACGGGATCATCAAGCCCGGGTTCGCGCAGTTGAAGTGGGCGACCACCTGATGGACGGATCCCACCCCACCACCCACTACGCAACCTTCACCCGGGTGGCGGCGATCGTGTGGATCGTCATCGCGGTCCTGCTGCTGCTGGACGTGGTCCTGCGCGGCGAGGGGCGTGAGGCCTGGATCGCCGTCGCCGTGCTGGTCGCGACCATCGCCGCGGCCTACCTCGTGTGGCTGCGCCCGCGCGTGGTCTCCACCGAGCGCGGTCTCCGGGTGATCAACCCGCTGCGCGAGACGTTCGTGCCGTGGTCGGCGGTGCTCTGGGTGGACGTCACCGACGTCCTGCGGGTGCACACGCCGGGGCGCGTCGTGCGTTCGTGGCCGCTGCGTGAGACCAAGCGCCAGAAGGTCCGCGACAACATGCGGCGCGAGGCGGGCTACCGCGACGCCGATGACGACGAGGACGAGGCCGGGGCGCGTCCGGTGGACCTGGCCGCCCGGAGGCTGCGTCAGGACGCCGAGCGGTACAAGACGCGTCCGCTCAGCGGGCCCGTCAGGGACACGGCCGAGGCGGGCCCCGCCGCGCTGGGCGCGGAGGACGAGCCGCAGACCATGGTCCCCCTGGAGGTGATCGTGGTCGTCGCCGCGACCGTGTCACTCGTCGTGGCGGTGTTCCTGCTGGCCTGAGCTCTCCTTCTCCCCGGGGCCGGCCCGGTCTCCACCACGCGTGAGGCCGGGCCCCGTCATGTCCCGGGACGGGGTTGACGCGCCCGCCGACTTCTGGTTAGGTAAGGCATGCCTAAGGGAGAGTATTCCGGGTGGGCGACTTCGCGCGGATGGCCGCCCACCCGGAACCTCTCCCCGGGGCGACGCGCGCGGTTCAACTGAATAACGGGAAGAAGGTGCCCGGGTCGCGAGTCCAACGGGATCTGCGGGGATTCCGCGCGACACGAGCACCGGGGCAAGCACCGCCTCCGGCCGCACCGCGGTCGGTACCGTCCACCCCATGGCCTCGGGGTGTACGCTCGCCACGCCGGTACCGGACGGGTCCGGTCGGAGGCGCCCCATCCGTTCCCGTCCGCCCCATCCGAGGTCAGAGCCCCTCGCATCACACTGGCAACGCTTACGGCCGTCCGCTAGGACTGGCTGATCACCCTGTTGAGCAGTTCGCCCAGCCTGCGTGCCCGCTGCGTGACGACCTCCAGGGCGCGGTCGGCCTCGAAGGGCTCGAACACCGCGCCCACGGCGTCGTTGCTGACCATCGCCAGCCCCAGCACCTCGGCGCCCGCCTCCACCGCCGCGACGGTCTCCAGTGCCATCGAGTGGCCCACCAGGTCCGCGCCCGCCTGGCGCAGCACCTTCAGCTCCGCCGGGGTCTGCGTCTGCGGTCCCGGCGTACACACGTACACACCCTCGGGGAGCGTGCCGTCCACCTCCTGGACGGCACGGCGCAGCCTGGGGGAGTAGGCCTCCGACAGGTCCACGAACGAGGGCCCCGCCAACGGGGACCGGGAGGTCAGGTTGATGTGGTCGCGCACCACCACGGGCTGCCCCGGGGGGAAGTCGGTGCGCAGCGACCCGGCCGATCCCGTCAGCACGGCGGTCGTCGCACCGGCGGCCACACCCGTGCGCACCGCGTGGACGACCTCCATCGGGCCGAAACCCTCGTAGAGGTGGACGCGCCCCATGAACACGGCCACCCGCTTGTCGCCCACCCACATGCTGCGTGCCCTGGCGGAGTGCCCCTCTGCGGCGGGAGCGTGGAAACCGGGCAGCTCGGTGACGTCGAACTCGATGTCGTACGTGCCCAGCGTGTCCACCGCGCCCGCCCAGCCCGAGCCGAGGACCACCAGCGCGTCGAAGCTGTCGGCCCCGGCACGGGACAGCAACTCGTGCGCCGCGCTGGCCGCCGACTCCTTCGCCTCGCCGGTCGTCACCGACCGCTGCTCTGGTTCCATCACACGACGGATGCTACCCCTGAGCGGCCCTAACGCCCGGGAGCACGCGGACGTGTGTCCCCGTGGGGAACGACCCCGGTCACAGCTCGGCGGGCAGGCACTCCCGGGCGAGCAGTTCCGAGACGTACCAGTCGGGCGCACCGGCCCTCTCCGCGGCACGCGCGAGCTCGCCCAGCTGGAGAGCCGAGGGCATCCCGCCCTCGTAGCCGTCGAGCACGTAGGCCCACGCCCTCACCAGACCCCGATCGAACGTTCGGGCGTGTACGGTGACCTTCCTGTACGCCCGCCCGTCACCCGCCACCGCCCTCAACGGACGGCC
>NZ_ANAX01000181.1 GCF_000341065.1 Nocardiopsis halotolerans DSM 44410
ACCCAGGGGATGCCCGCGGCGCGGTTCCTCCGCGTCACCGGCCACCGCCCCCGGCGCGCGGCGCCCGCGCGGTCCGTCCAGGGCGCCCTCCCAGGAGTCCAGGTGTGATCGGTCCCATTCCATGAGGTCGTACAGCGCCACGAAGACCCGCTGCCCCGGTGCCTCCGCCAGGGTCGCCAGCGCGCCCCCGGGCGCGGGGAGGCACTCACCGAAGGTCAGGCGCCACCCCTCCAACCAGCCCGTGGCCAGCAGAGGCGAGTGCGGGGCCCGCCGGGCCATCTGTCCGGGATCGAGGTTCGTGCCGTACGCGGCGTAGATGGACACGGGCAACATCGTAGGACCGGTTGGCCCGGGGTGCCTGCTATTTCCCCCGGTCGGCATGGTCGACAATGGGAGCAAGCGACGAAACCAGGTGGTGCTCCGCCATGCCCGCATATCGCCCCGACCGGGCACGCGCGTGGCGGCCCAGCCGAAGAGGGAGTGAGGCAGCGTGACGAAGGTCGTGATCATCGGTGGCGGTCCCGGGGGCTATGAGGCGGCACTGGTCGCCGCACAGCTCGACGCGGACGTGACGGTGGTGGAACGCGACGGTATCGGCGGCGCCTGCGTCCTCACCGACTGCGTGCCCTCCAAGAGCCTGATCGCCACCTCGACCCGCAGGACGTACGCGCGCGCGTCCGACAGCCTGGGGCTGCGCATCCACGACGACCAGGGCGAGGCCTCGGTCGGGGTGGACACCGACCGGATGAACTCCCGGATCAAACGCCTGGCCCGGGCGCAGTCCGAGGACACCCGCGCCCGCCTGCTCAAGGAGGGCGTGAAGGTGGTCAGCGGCGAGGCCCGCCTGGTCGACCCGCACATCGTCGCCGTCGGCGACCAGCGTCTGAGGGCCGACGTCGTCCTCGTCGCCACGGGCGCCCACCCCCGTGAGCTGCCCACCGCCAAGCCCGACGGCGAGCGCATCCTCACCTGGCGCCACCTCTACGACATGGAGGAGCTGCCGGAGAGGCTGATCGTGGTCGGCTCCGGCGTCACCGGCGCCGAGTTCGCCAACGCCTACCAGTCGCTCGGTTCCGAGGTCACCCTGGTCTCCTCCCGCGAGCGCGTCATGCCCACCCAGGACGCCGACGCCGCCGAGGTGCTGGAGCAGGTCTTCATGCGCCGCGGTATGACCGTCCTCAGCAAGACCCGCGCCGAGTCGGTCGTGCGCACCGAGGACGGCGTGCGCGTCACCCTCTCCGACGGCCGCACCGTGGACGGCAGCCACTGCCTGATGACGGTCGGCATGATCCCCAACACCGAGGGCCTGGGTCTGGAGGAGGCCGGGGTGCGTCTGGGCGGCGGCGGTTTCATCGAGGTCGACCGCGTCTCGCGCACCACCGTTCCGGGCGTGTACGCCGCCGGTGACTGCACCGGCGTCAACATGCTCGCCTCCGTGGCCGCCATGCAGGGCCGCATCGCCATGTGGCACGCTCTCGGCGAGGCCGTGTCCCCGCTCAAGCTGTCCACCGTGGCCTCCACCGTGTTCACCCACCCCGAGCTGGCCTCCGTGGGCGCCAGCGAGGACGACGTGCGCAGCGGCCGGATCGACGGCCGGTCGGTCACCCTGCCGCTGAACACGAACCCCCGCGCCAAGATGGACGAGGTCGGGGAGGGCTTCGTCAAGCTGATCTGCCGTCAGCACACCGGCATCGTGCTGGGCGGGGTCATCGTCGGCCCGCGCGCCAGCGAGCTCATCCTGGGCGTGTCCATCGCCGTCCAGCAGCGCCTGACCGTGGACGACATCGCGCACACCTTCTCGGTGTACCCGTCGCTGTCGGGCAGCGTCACCGAGGCCGCCCGCTCCCTGATGTTGGCCTCTCCGGAGTAGGCCCGCCCGTCGCCCACCATCGCCCACCGGGGACGCTTCGCGTGGGGGCGGGCTACCGCCCTCAGCGGTCGGCCTTCGGCCGTGGTGCCCCCTGCCCGTCGCCCACCACCGCCCGCCGGGGACGCTTCGCGTGGGGGCGGGCTACCGCCCTCAGCGGTCGGCCTTCGGCCGTGGTGCCCCCTGCCCGTCGCCCACCATCGCCCGCCGGGGACGCTTCGCGTGGGGGCGGGCTACCGCCCTCAGCGGTCGGCCTTCGGCCGTGGTGCCCCCTGCCCGTCGCCCACCACGTCCCCCGCATCGCGGTGTCCGCGGCGGGCCCTCGGCGGATCCCGCCTTCTTACCCGCTTTTGACACGTATCGAGTAATGTCGTCTCGTGATCTGTCCCAAGTGTCAAAGCACCATGCGTACGTTCGACCGCCAGGGCGTCCACATCGACCGGTGTGACGGCTGCCAGGGCATCTTCCTCGACCGAGGCGAGCTGGAGCGGATCGTGGACGCCGAACAGCGGCACTACGGTGTCGCGGCGCCGCCGCCCGACCCCCACCAGGGCCCGCCGCGCGGTTACCCGCAGCAGCACCGCGGCCCCCGACAGGACTCCCCCAGGGGTTACCGCCAGGGCGGTTACCCCGACTCGCCACGCGGTTACGGCGGCGGCTACCCCGACTCGCCGCGCGGTTACGGCGGCGGTTACCGGGACTCGCCCCGTCCCTACGGCGGACGCCGCAAGAAGAGCTTCCTCGAACAGCTCTTCGACTGAACCGAGCGATCCCCGACAACCCGATCGAGTAACCCGTGCACCCGCTGATCTGTGACCACTGCGGGGAATGGGACGAGACCCCCGACACGGCCGCGGGGGTCTCCGTGCTGCGCTGCGCCTCCTGCCAGCGCACCCGCCCCTTCCTGCGCCTGCCCCTGTACTGCGTGTCGGGGCCCAGCGGCACCGGCAAGTCCACCATCGCCGGAGTGCTGCTGGAACGGCTCCGGGACCGCTTCGTCGTCCTGGAGCAGGACCTCCTGTGGGTCGGTGGGCTCCGTGACCCCGCCGACCACCACCGCCTGTTCCGCTCCACGTGGCTGCGCACCGCGGCCATGGTGCAGCAGAGCGGGCGGCCCGTCGTGCTGTGCGGCACGGTCGTGCCGCCGGAGCTGGAGCACCTGCCCGAACGCGCCCTGTTCACCGACGTCCACTACCTCGCGCTGACCTGCGAACCGGACGTGCTGGCCGCGCGCCTGCGGGGCCGTCCCGCCTGGCGCGAGTGGGACGAGGAGCGGATCCTGGACAACCTGGACTACGCCGCGTGGGTGGAGGCCGAGGGCGCACGCCTCGACCCCCCGCTCACCCTGCTCGACACCACCCGCGCCGAGCCCCCGGAGACCGCCGACGCCGTGTGCCGGTGGATCGAGGAACTGCACGCGGTCGCGGTCACCGGTCCTTGAAGTAGCGGAACAGGTGCCGCTCGCGTACGAGGAACACCGCCACCGACGCCCCGAACAGCGCCGTGAGCACCGCGGCGGCCGGGCCGCGCACGTCCACCGCCACGGCGTCCCAGGGGTCGGCCGGGTTGCCCACGTGGGCGGCCACCACCAGGGCGCACACCGCCAGGACCAGACCAGCCAGGGCCCACACCGAGGTCTCCAGCACCGTCCCGGCGAGCAGGACCCGCCGGGACACACCCACGTGCAGGGCGCCCGCCAACTCCAGGCGCCGCAGCCACACGGCCACGAACCCCAGGACGAGTCCGGCCAGGGCGGCGGCGGGCGCCGCGAACCTGGTGGGCCGCTCCCCGAACGCCGCCGCGCCGTCGAACGTGGTGCCCAGGCTCGTGTTGAGCTGGCCCAGGGTCACCGACAGGCTCGGGTCGGCGCCCGGGCGCACCGCCCACCGCAGCAGCTCGTCCGCCTTCTCCGTGGGCGGTCGCGTGTCCGCCCAGCACTGGTCGAAGGAGCCCGCGGCCGGCTCGGGCAGCAGGACCGCGTAGCCGAGGCGGCTGTCGCGGCCGTCGTCGGGGTAGTCGAACACCCCGGCCAGGGTCATCGGCCCGTCGGTGGTGTCCAGCACCTGGCCCGGGTCCGCGCCCAGGGTTTCGGCGGTACGGGCGGACACCCACACCCCCGACGTGGACTCCGCGCGTACGCCCAGCACCGCCGCCAGACCCGGTGTCACCCGGTAGGCGGGTACGGGGTTGTCCGGCATGGAGGACAGCACGAGGGAGCCGTCCTCGGCGAGTGCGCCTGAGGCGGCCACGCCCGTGACCTGCGCGAGGGCGTCGCAGGCGCCGCCGTCCACGCTCCCCGCCACGTCGAGTACGCGGACCGAGGCGCCGGAGGCGACGAACGCGGCGGCGCGCTGGTGCAGGCCCACGATCGTCCGTGCGTCGGCGACGGCCAGCGTGCCGGTGACCGCGGCCAGGGCGAGGGCGAACAGGACGGCCCGGGTGGTGCCGGTGCGCAGGTTGCGCCGCACCTCGCCGAGCAGTTCGCGGCCGTTCACCGGACACCGCCCGGGCGTGAGGCGGGCACCGGTCGCGGCGCCGGTGGTCGGGGAGGGGTAGTCACGGTTTCTTCCCTGGTTCGTTCTTCTCACGGACAGAGGTCGCTATCCTGACGGCAGTGGGACCGGGCGAGTGCGTTTCGCCCGGTCCCACGCCCCTTTCCGGCGGTGTTCGCGCGACGGGCCTCCGGCGGACCCGAACGTCTCGTGCGGTGCGCGGAGTGTCAGCCGCCGACACGCGCCTGTTCCTGAAGGTCGATGACGTCCGTGCAGGCTTCGCGGGTGTGGGGGTCGTGGGTGGCGATGACGACGATCGTCCGCTCCCGGGCGACGGCGCCGAGCGTGGCGTTGACCATCTCGGCGGTGCGCAGGTCCAGCTGCGCGGTGGGTTCGTCCACGAGCAGCAGGTCGGGGGCCGAGCACACCGCGCGTGCGAGCATCAGACGCTGTGCCTCGCCCCCGGAGAGCTGGCGGAACGGACGGTCCGCGACCCCGGCCAGGCAGAAGTCGTCCATCACCTCCAGGGCCCGCTCCTCGGCCCGCACACGACTGTGGCCCCGGGCGATCAGGGGCAGCACCACGTGGTCCAGGGCGCTGCGCCCCGGCACCCCGTAGGGGTTCTGGAACACCCAGCCGGTGCGCTCCACACCCGTGGTCTCCACCCGTCCCGCGGTGGGGGGCACCCATCCGGCCAGGATCGACAGCAGGGTGGACTTTCCACAGCCGGAGGGGCCGCACAGGCCGGTGATCCGACCGGGGGCCAGGTCGAAAGACAGGTCCTCGAACAGAAGTGGGTTGTCGGCGAAACGGTGTCCGAGCCCGTGGACCCGGACGCTCCTCACACTCACACGTCCCCCTCGCAGGAGTCGGCGGTCAGGGCGGGGCCCAGATCGACGCTGTCGGGAAGCGGGCCGCCCTCCTCCTCGGGGACGACGACGGCGTTGCCCACCCCGGAGCCGATGACGCGCACCGGGTGGACCTCCCCCCGGGACTGGAGACAACCGGCGTCGCCGCTCACGGCGAACAGGGCGCCGGGCGGGACCCGGGCGGCGTCCACCGGTTCGGCGAGGGCGACCGAGCCGGTGAGCGGTTCGCTCTCGCCCGCCACCGCCGCCCGCGCCTCGGGCGTGTCGGCCAGTTCGCGGAGGAACCCGGGGTCCTCGGCCAGTCCCTCGGAATCCACGGGTCCGGTGACACCCGCGACCGTCAGGAGCCGATCCCCCGGTACGTCCAGCTCGGGGACCGACGTCAGGCGGGCCGCCTCCAGCACTCCGGGGACACTGGCGAAGGCGCCGCCCGCCGACACGTCGGAGCCGGGCAGGGCCAGGCACTCCTCGAACACGACCTCGGACGAGGGTGTCCAGATCAGTTCCTCCAGGGTCAGGACACCGCTGGGATCGTCGACCCCGGCCTCGCGCTTGAGTTCGCGCACGGCCCGGTGGGTCTGCCAGCCGAACACCCCGTCGACCGTGACGGGATGGCCCAACCGGTCCAGTTCGGTCTGGAGCGAGCGCACGTCACCTCCGCGCAGGCCGCGTCGCAGGTCGCGGTAGAGCGGCATGGACGTGGCCAGTGCGAGTACCGGTCGGTCGTCCACCCGGGCCGCCTCCTCGCCCGAGGCCAGGGTCGCCCCGGTCGCGCACTCGGAGGAGGTGACCCGGCCGGATCCACCGAACGCCAGGTCGAGGGTGGGTGAGACGGTCAGTCCGACCTTCACGCTGCGCGCGTCGTCGAAGGGCTCGTGCAGGACGGGGGCGCTGTCGACCTCGGTCGCGGCGGCGAGGCCGGCGGGAGGGTCCGGAGGGCGCAGCAGGAACCCCGCCGTGCCCCCGGCCGCGAGCAGGAGCAGTGCGGACAGCAGCGCCGTTCCGGTGGGGCGTTTCCTCACGCGGTCCCCTCCAGCTCTGTGCGCGGGAGGGAGGATGACCGGTCGGACGAGGCGGAGGGGACGCGGGTCATCCGCCCACACTGCCGTTCTCGCCGCCGGAGTCGTGCTCCATACCGGCCTCGGCCAGGCAGTCGGCGAACGCCGGGTCCTCCACGTCGATGGAGGCCTCCTCGGGCGGCGACATCATGTCGGTGCCCAGCTGCTCGACCGTGTAGGACTCGGGGGCCAGTTCCGCCTCCACGAGGCAGTCGACCACGACGTCGCCCTCGGGCCCGAGGGCGGCCGCACCGCCCGCGTTGGACTCCTCAGACACACCGGTATCACTCTCGGTAGCAGGAGCTGTTTCCTGTGCCGACACCGATCCGCCGGGTTCCCCCTCACTCTCCCCCATGGTGCACGCGCTCGCGAAAAATGCCGTAGCGGTGGCGCAGGAAAGAGCACGAAAAAGGAAATAACGCTTCTTGTTCATGGTTTTATCCCAGGAGTTGTTCCTGTGTTCTTGTGTGAAAAGGTCACTCGGTCGCGATGGCGAATCCGGCCATGTACAGGCACAGGCTGGCCGCCTCGTCGGAGGGGTCGAACGGTGCGTCGGCGAAGACCTCCTCCAGGTCCGCGTCGAACTCGTCCGGCGTGTAGGAGTCCGGCTCGATGATCCCCTCGTCCTCCAGGCAGCTGATGGCGGCCTGGCGGGGGTCCTCGATCCCTTCCGGGTTGCCCAGCTGGAGGGTGTAGGCGCTCTCGATGAGCAGGATCGTCCCCTCGGCGCAGTCGGCGCTCGTCTCCATGTGGGCGTTGGTCGCCCGCTCGTAGGCCTCCTGGTCCGTGGGATCGGCGTCCACCTCCCACTCGGTGAGCTGGTAGAGCCCGTTGGGCAGCTTGGCGTAGGTCTCGCGCAGGCCCGCGGCCTCGGCGCACTCGGTGTACCGGTTGAAGGCCTCCTCGTAGTCCTCCTGGGTGATCCCGCCCCCCTCGATGGCGCGGTCGAGCACCTCGCGTTCGAAGTCGCTCCGGGCCCTCTCCCGGAGGGCCTCGAACTCGGAGAGCAGCGCCGGACTCAGGGAGCCGTCGGGCTCACCGCCCGAGCTCCCGGAGCACGCGCCCAGGGTGAGCGTGAGTAACAGGGCGCCGCCGAGGGCGCGCGCCGTCGTGGTGGACGCCATGGTGGGGGTCCGTTCCCTTCGTTCGGTTCCGGCCGTCCACGACCCGCGCTGTCCGGTGGCGGGACCGGGCGAGTGCGTTTCGCCCGGTCCCGCCGTTCAGCTTCCCCTCAGGGCGCGGACCGTCCGGATGTCAGCGGAAGGAGTATCCGGCCACGCGCGGATAGGAGCCGTAGGTGTCCGCCGCGCGGGCACTGGAGCTCCTCGTGGTCCATCCGGTGGCGGCCGAGTAGTCGCCGTGGGTGGCCCAGGAGCGTCCCTGGTAGCTGCAGTCGGCCGTGTTGGTGCGGCCCCAGGAGTAGGACGCCCCGATGGTCGCGGCGCCCCAGCGGCAGGCGGCCTCGGCGGGGGTTGCGGTGGCCACGGTGGTGGCCAGGCCGCCGCCCATGAGCAGGGAGAAGGCGAACAGCAGGCCCGCCGCCCGCGAGCCCGCCCGGGAGCGCAGGAGGCCCGAGCCCGTCTGAGTGGACATGGTGTTTCCTTTCGTCGATTTTTGTCCATCGCAGCGCTGCATTTCTTTTCTACCGGAGCCCGGTAAGAATGCCAACGGTGTTTTGTGGCCGGTTCCATGCTGCTGCGTACAGTCATTACATGATTTGATTTGTTCTGAGTTTTGCTGGGGGCGTATCCTGTGGTCAGGAATGCTCCAGGGCGCCTTCGTGCGATGGCTGGAACTCGGTATCAACTACCCTGTGTCATGATCCTGGCCGGATGTGGACGGCCATCGCCACACTCCGGGTTCTCCGGGGAGACGGACGGGAGTCAGGGCTAGGGCCAGGAGGACGGCTCCGCCCACCACCGCGGCCAGGCACGCGCCGACCAGAGGCCAGGGCACCACCAGGGGCCAGGTCGGATTGGCGAAGCCCGCCCGGTAGGTCTCGGCGGCCACACGCGCCGCACCGACCCCCACACCCGCCACCGCTCCGAGCAGGACTCCGACGGCGGCGACCACACCGCTCTGGGCGCCGCCCAGGAACCGGCCGGTCCGGGGATCGGCACCCACGGCCACCAGTGTCGCCGCGTCCCGACGGGTGTCGGCCGCGGCCAGCCGCACGGACACCAGGCAGGCGCCGATCGCGACCGCCCCGGCCAGGCCCAGCATCAGGGCCATGCGCCGTGTGCGCGGTGAGGAGTAGGGGCGCTCCACGTGGAGTTCGGCCCCGGCGGCCTCCCGTGCCGCCCCGCGAGCCCTGTCGGCGGCGGCCTCCGAGGGAGACCGAGAGACGGGTCCCACCATCCCGACGACGTCCGTCCGCACGCCCCACTCCTCGGCCACCTCCGGCGGGACTATGAGTTCGTACTGGGAGCTCGGCCACTCCACGGCCGTCGCGGACACCTCCAGGACCCGTCCTCGGAGTTCGGTGTCCGGACCCGTGGGAGCCTCCCCCGAACGCATCCACGCGAACTCCACGTGCGCTCTCCCGTCCGCCCACAGATCCAGGTCGCGGGTGACGACCGCGCGGCCCTCCTCCAGAGCCCGCGCGGCGTCCTCCGCGCCGGGCAGGTCCAGGGCGCGTACGAGCGTGCCGTCGTCCACCAGCGGGTTGACCCCGCCCTCGGTCTCCCAGCGCGCCCGCTGGTTCTGGTCGCCGTTCTGTTTCATCGGCGCGCAGTCGGGGGAGTCCAGCGGCACCCGCTCGGGGACGGGTTCGGTGCGGATGACCACTGGTGGCCAGACGGCCCAGTCCGGACAGGGCTGTTCGGGGTCGGGTAGCGGGTGCACCCACAGGGGGGAGTCCACCATCCGGACCGGGACCGCCTTCCGGACCGGAAGGTGGTCGGTCAGCGCCTCCGCCGTCCGCGCGACCCCGCTCTCCCCGACGGCTTCGGGGAAGCGGACCAGGACGGTGCCCATGGCCGCACGAGGATGGTGCCCGGCTCGTTCGAAGGCGATCGCCGAGGAGGTGGTGACGGCCGCGGCCACCAGCAGGGCCGCCGCGGAGGCGACCACGGACACCGCCGTCGACGTGCGTTCCCGGTTGCGGCCCGCGTCGCGTAGCGCCAGCCGCC
>NZ_ANAX01000182.1 GCF_000341065.1 Nocardiopsis halotolerans DSM 44410
CCGGTGCCCACAGCAGCAGACCGATGGCCGCGACCACCGCGCCCGGGACGAACATGTCCGACCGGGGCAGGGCGAAGGCGGTGACGACGAGGGACGTCCCCGCCAGGAGCGATACGGCGCAGAGTACGGAACGGACTCGGTACCGCGCGGAGGACGCGGTGGTCCGTCCGGACAGTACGGCCGCGGGATCCGTGCGTCCCGCCCGCAGCGCGGGCGGAAGCGCCGCCACCAGGGCCACGGCGACTCCCAGGGCCAGGAGCAGTGCCGCGTCCGCCCACGGCAGGACCAACTCGGGGTACTGGGCGTCGCCGCGCATCCGCAGCAGCGCCGCCACCAACCAGGCCCCTCCGGCCCCCAGGAACACACCGGACACGCCGCCCGCCACCCCCACGGCCAGGGCGCCGCAGAGCACGATCCCGCGCAGGGTTCGTGCGTCCCCGCCCTGCGCGCCGACCAGAGCCAGCGCCCGTTCGTTGTGCCGTGCCCGTACCGCGAACACCGGTCCGACGACCAGGCAGGCCAACAGGGCCGTGCCCGCGACGACCTCGGCGTACGGGGCCAGGGAGTCCGGTGGCGGGGCGGTCGGCTGGTCCGAGAACAGGGGGACCTCGGCGTCAGGGGGCGGATCGGCCACCACGGCACGACTCACCACGGAGGCCCCGACCTCGTTGACCGCCAGCACGTCGTCCCAGGACACGGGCTCCGCGCCGAGGACGTACCAGACGGCGGAAGCGTCGGGGGAGACCAGCTCCGGTCCGGTGTCCAACAGGGTGCCCGGGGCCAGCACCACGTCCGCGGGGTGGCGGGTGGCGCGGTAGACGCCCACGACGGTGACGGTCGCCGACTCCCCGTCGTCGTCGACGGCCTCGATCTCCGCGCCCGGCTCCAGCCCCAGGCGACCGGCCAGCCCCAGACTGACCATGGCCTCGCCGGACCCGCGCGCGGTGCGGCCCCGCGCCGGAACGAACATCCCCTCCAGAGGGCCGGTGACGGGCGCCTCCAGCGCGGCCAGGCCCTCGGTGGCCTGGTCACCGGACGTCGCGCGCACCGTTCCTGCCGCCGCCCCGACCAGTTCCGACCCGGGCGGCAGCAGCTCCAGGAGGAGCGACTCGTACACGGCGCGTGACCGCTCTTCGTCGGAGTCGCTGCCCGCCAACACCACGTCCTCGCGGGGACTCTGGGCGACCACACCGGGCATCTGCCAGGTGATCCGCGCCTGGGCACCGTCACCGAGCATCATCCGGTTGAACACTTCGGGGGAGGGTGTGGCGGAGCGTAACAGGGCGTCGGCGGCGACCGCGCCACCCACCACCAGCACGATCACGCCGGTGACCAGCAGGGTCGTGGCCCGGTGGCGCAGGGCGTCCCGGCGGGCCAGGCGCAGCGCCGCGCGCCAGGACGCGGACGACGCCATCAGTCGTCCCCGTCCGGGAACGGGCCCACCAGGGACTCCAGCCCGAGGCGGCTTCCGGTGGAGGTGGTGACACGCCCGTCGCGCAGGAAGACGGTGCGGTCGGCCCAGGCCGCGTACCGGGAGTCGTGTGTGACCATCAGTCCGGCGGCGCCCTGGTCGACGCGGTCGCGGAGGACGGTCACCACCTCCTCGCCGGTGGCGGAGTCCAGGGCTCCGGTGGGCTCGTCGGCCAGCACGAGGCGGCGTGGCCCGACGAGGGCGCGGGCGATGGCCACCCGCTGGCGCTGGCCGCCGGACATCTGTTCGGGGAAGCGGTCGTCCGTCCCCGCCAGGCCCACCTCGGCCAGGGCGGACCGGGCCTCGCGGCGGGCGGCGCGGGTGGCGACCCCGTCCAGTTCCAGGGGGAGGGAGACGTTCTCGACGGCGGTGAGCGAGGGGATGAGGTTGAAGTCCTGGAACACGTAGCCGATCCGGCGGCGGCGCAGCCGGGCGCGGGCGCGCGCGTCCAGTCCGGCCAGGTTCCGTCCCCCGACCGCCACGTCGCCCTCGGTGGGGCTGTCCAGCCCGCCCGCGAGGGTGAGCAGCGTGGACTTGCCCGAGCCGGAGGGTCCCATGACCGCGACCAGCTCGCCGGGAACGACCTCCAGGTCCACGCCCGTCAGAGCCGCCACCCGGCTCGGTCCCCGGCCGTGTACCCGGCCGACGCCACGCATGAGCAGCTCCGGTGCGGCCCCGCTCATCCGCGCGCCTTGGGGCCGTGCTCCGGAGCGGGGGCCACGGGACGCGAGGGGGAACGGCGGCGACCGGCGGCGCGGGACANGTCCAGCCACTGCATCTCGGCCTGGGCGGAGAAGACCAGGGCGTCCAGGACCAGGTGCCAGGCCAGGTCGTCGTCGTTGTCTCCCTCCCCGTCGGCCCCGCCGCCCCCGCTCCGTTTGAGCCGCGTGTAGTCCTGGAGGCCACGCAGGGTCTCGGCGCGCTGGGCGTCCAGGAGGGCTTCCACGTCCACACCGGGGGTGGTGACGGCCAGGGCGAGCTTGAGTGCGAGTTCGTCGCGGGCGGGTGCGCCGCGTTTGACGGGGCTGGTCCACCACGACTCGACCTCGGCGCGCCCGGTGCCGGTCAGCTCGTAGCGTTCGGGGGCGTCCGGGGCCTCCTCGTGGATCTTGGAGACCAGCCCGTCCCGTTCCAGCCGTTGCAGGGTGGTGTAGGCCTGCCCGATGTTGAGCGGCCACGTGCCCCCGGTGCGGGCCTCGAACTCCGCGCGCAGCTGGTAGCCGTGCTTGGGGCCGTGGGAGAGGAGGGCGAGGAGCCCCTGACGGACGGACATGATCGACACCTACTTACTTGGTAACTAGGGCAACCATACTTACCGGATAACTACCGCGCCAGGGGTCGGCCCGATCCGGCCACGAAAGGGCCCCGCCGCGAACGCGACGGGGCCCGATGCGGTGTCGGTACGGAGGGGTCAGAAGTCGAAGCCGCCGAAGTCTCCCCCGAAGTCGCCGCCTCCGAAGTCGCCGCCGAAGTCGCCTCCGCCCATGTCCTCTCCGACGCCCATGCCCATACCCATGCCCATCATCGACCCCATCATGGAGCCCATCATCATGCCGGTGAACATGCCCATCATCATGTTCATGCCGAAGTAGCCGCTGGCGTAGGGCGCGTAGGCCGGACCGGCGTCGTAGTACGGTCGGCGCTCGCCGTCCACCTCGACCAGGCGGACGTCGGGGTGCCCGCCGACGCGCACCGCGTGGGCGCAGTCCGCGCAGGCGGTGACCTCGCGGGGCGAGCCGCCGGGCGGAGCCCAGACCACGTCCTCCACGGACGGTCCGTGCTGCGGGTTGAAGAAACAGGGGCCGCGCCGCTCGGGGACCGGGTCGCCGTTGAGGCGGGCGCGGGTGGCGGTCATGTGGTAGCGGCCGTCCTCCACGGCGCTGGTGACCAGGCGAACCTGCTCGGGCTCCCGGATGCCGTCCAGTTCGGCCTTGGCCCGGTCGTAGGCGTCCATGGCCTGGGAGTAGTCCTCGCGGGTGGCCTCGTCGACCTTGGACACGTCGATCTCCAGCCGGGAGACGTCCTCGCCGAGGCTGACGACGTCCTCGGTGGCCATCTGCCTGATCTCCGCGACCTGCCTGGCCTTCTCCGCCTCGCGCTTCCTGCGGCTGCGGTGGACGTACCAGGCGCCCGCGGCGACGACGACCACCAGGAGTCCGAGGAGCACGAAGCTGGAGACGGTCCCGGCCTGCTCGGCCTCCTCCACCTCCGCCGCGGCGTCGGGGATGGCGACGAGGGTGTCGACCTGGTTGTTACCGCCCTCCCGCAGGGCGAGCTCACGGATGGTCTCCGTGTCCTCCATGTTCGGGGACAGGACCTGGAAGACCTGGTCGCCCACGACGAACCCGTAGAGCCCGTCGCCGACCTCGTCCATGACGGGGTTCATCAGGGCGTCCATCCCGGTCGCGGAGGACACGCTGTCGGAGGGCAGGACCACGTAGTAGACGGGGACGTCCGCCTCGGCGGCGGACGACTCCAGGGCCTCCTGCTCGGCCTCGGGGATCACGTCGATACTCGGGTCGATGAAGACGTTGTCGCTCTGGAGTTCCTCGGCGATGGCCTGGGACTCGGGTGGTGCGGGCTGGGTGTCGGCCGCGGCGGGCACCACCGCGGAGCTCACCACCGCCGCCGCGAGTCCGGCGGTCAGGGCTGTGGGTGTTACCAAGCGGCGCAGCATGATCGTTCCTCTCGCCTCCCTCACGCACAGGAACGAACGATGACCCCCGGATGGTTCCGCCTGTGCCGGACCTCACGAGTGCCCGGAGAAACGCCGCGGCCCGCCGGAGGGGTTCCGGCGGGCCGCGGCGTGTGTGGAGCGGGCGTCAGCTCCCGCTGGAGGTACCCGCGGGCACCTTCGCCACGTCCGGGTCGTCCTCGGCCGCCTCGGTCCCCGCGTCGGCGTGGGACTCGTCCAGCGGCACGAAGCCGGAGGCGTCGCGCGGCGCGTTGTACCGGGCCACGTCCATGATGCCCTCGCGCTTGGCGACGATGGTCGGGACCAGCGCCTGACCGGCCACGTTGACCGCCGTGCGGCCCATGTCCAGGATCGGGTCGACGGCCAGCAGCAGACCCACGCCCTCCAGGGGCAGTCCCAGCGTCGACAGGGTCAGGGTCAGCATGACCGTCGCGCCGGTGGTCCCGGCGGTCGCGGCCGAGCCGATCACCGACACGAACACGATCAGCAGGTAGTCGGTGAGGCCGAGGCTGACCCCCGGGAAGAACTGGGCGATGAAGATCGCCGAGATCGCCGGGTAGATGGCGGCGCAGCCGTCCATCTTGGTGGTGGCGCCGAACGGCACGGCGAACGCGGAGTAGTAGCGCGGCACGCCCAGGTTCTGCTCGGTCACGCGCTGGGTGACGGGCATGGTGCCCATCGAGGAGCGGGACACGAAGGCCAGCTGGACCGCGGGCCACACGCCGCTGAAGTACTTCACCGGGGACAGGCCGTTGACCCGGGCCAGCACCGGGTAGACGACGAACAGCACCAGGGCCAGGCCGACGTAGATGGTCAGCGCGAACTTGCCCAGGGCGCCGATGGTGGTCCAGCCGTAGCTGTACACGGCGTTGCCCAGCAGACCCACGGTGCCGATCGGGGCCAGGCGGATGACCCACCACAGGGCCTTGAGCACGACCTGGAGCGCGGAGTCGGCGAAGTCGATGAAGGGCTCGGCGGCCTTGCCGACCTTCACCGCGGCGATGCCCAGGACGATGGCGATGACGATCAGCTGGAGGACGTTGAAGCCCACACCCGTGCTGAGGCTGCCGTCGTCGGCGGCGGAGACGCTCACGTCCAGGCCCAGGAAGTTGGCGGGGACGATGCTCTCGATGAACGCCATCCAGGAGCCGGTGCCGGAGGGCTCGGCGGCGGTGGCGGAGTCCACGGAGCTGTTGACGCCGGGGCGGATGGTCAGGCCCAGGGTGATGCCGATGCCCACGGCGATCAGGGCGGTGGCGCCGAACCACAGCAGGGTCTTCCAGGCCAGCCGCGCCGCGTTGGTGACGTTGCGCAGGTTGGCGATGGAGGAGATGACGGCGAGGACGATCAGCGGCGGGACGATCGTCCTCAGCAGGGTGACGAAGGTCGAGCCGATGGTGTCGAGGGTGACGGCGAGCCAGTTGGGCTGGTCGTCACCGACCGGGCCGATCTGGAGGGCGACGACGCCGAGGACGATGCCGAGGACCAGACCGGCGAGGACCTGGGCCGCGAACGGGAAACGGAGGGTTCTGCGCTTCGTGGGCGCAGCTGTGCTCTGTGCGGACACGGATGGGACTCCAGAGGACGGTGAAGGCAGCCGGAGGGACGCGCGGCGGCGCGTGCGGCACCGCCGGGTTCCGGCTCGGGGAACGGCGGGCATCACCAGGGGGACGGTGACGGGGAGGGGTGTGCGGCGCGCTGCCCGGACGGGCGCGCGTGGACCTAGCTACACGCCTGCGAGCTGCGGCGGCACAGGTCGATGTGCCACCGTCGCGTCAGTCCCCAGATGTTCGTCACAATCAAGGACAATAACGCCCGTTCCTTACCTATTCCATACGCGGGCGTCGACAACTTCCTGTCCCTGACGCCACATCGTCCACTGTGCGGGCACTGTGGTGCGCCCTCCCGGACGGGGATGCGGCGAGGATCACGTCGGAGCTGGAGCCGGGATGGGACAGTATGTTGAAAACATCGTTACGGGGTGACAGCGATGGCTACTGTGGGCGACGAGAACGATCCGACGATCGGAGACCGTGACATGTCCGTTCCAGTCGTGGCCGCGCGCCCGGACCCTGAGCTTGACGGTGCCCTGCTACTTCCGATGCCTCCTCAGGACGGGTTCACCGCCGAGGACCTCGACCGTATCCCGGATCTTCCGCCTCACACCGAACTCATCGACGGAAGCCTGGTGCTGGTGAGCCCCCCAGAAGCGTTTCCGTATGTACATGCTCAAGATTCTTGAGCAGCAGTCGGATGCTCAGATCCCTGAAGGGGTAGCGACCTACAGGGAGATGACGATCAGGATCGCGGATCGGCAGCGGCCAGAGCCGGACCTCATGCTCCTCTGGGAAAGTGGGAGAGAGGGGATCCACGACACATGGGTTGAACCCCGGGTGGTCCAGCTGGCCGTCGAGATCGTCTCACCGGAGTCCGGACTGCGTGATCACGAACGCAAGCCCCAGCTCTACGCGGAGGCCGGTATCCCTCACTTCTGGCTGGTCGAGGAGGAGAGCCATATGGAGGCGGTTGTGTACGCGTATGAGCTCGACCCCGTCAACAAGAGGTACGCGAACGTTGGCGTCCACCGAAAGCGGCTCAAGGCCAACGCGCCTTGCGACCTGGAGATCGATCTGACGAGGCTTCCCAGTTGGTAGGAGCCCGCTGGACGGTCCGCACGAGGAAGGGGAGGCACCGGCGGGCGGCACCTCCCCGTACGCGCGCGGCGCGGACGTCAGCGCGGTGAGCACAGAGGTTCACAGGCCCCGCTCTTCCCGGAGCCCTTGTACCTATCGCCAAGTGCGGCGGTCGAGACCCACTTTGGGTACAGGACCAGCGCAGGTGGAGCCCCGTGTGCCACACCGGTGACGGTTCAGCCCGACCCGTCAGGCGTCCTTGATCTCGCAGA
>NZ_ANAX01000183.1 GCF_000341065.1 Nocardiopsis halotolerans DSM 44410
CCGCAGACTCACCAAATGATATGAGCTCTTACGGCCGTCATCGACGCCTACGCGCTTCCCCACTCGACCGATGACGAGAAGGGGGCGCGTACCACCGCCATGGCCGCGGCCTTGCGGGAGGCCTGTGCGCCGCCTGTCGCGGTGATCGAGACCGCCGCCGAAGTCGTCTCGCTGGCTGAGCGCATCCTTCCGATCGGCAATCGCAGCGTGATCACCGATGTGGTCGCGGCGGCCGAGGCCGCCCGCGCTGCCGCCACCACGGCCCGGGTGAACGTCGAGGTCAACCTGGGCGGCATCAAGGACAACGGGGCACGGGCGGAGTTCTCGGCCTCGGCCCGGTCCGTCGACCTCATCGTCGAGCGGGCGGAGAAGGTCACCGCCGCGGTCAGGGAGGAGCTTGCCGTATGACCGCCACGACGATTTCGGAGCACCATGTCACCACCGTGCTGTCGGGCAAGCCACTGGCAGCGGAGATCCGGCGGTGTACCAGCGGGCAGGCCGCCGCACTGGGGGCGGCAGGCACCCAGCCGAGGCTGGTGGTCGTCACAGCCACCGACGACGAATCGACCATGTGGTACGTGCGCTCGATCGCCAAGGCGGCCGCGGCCGTCGGGATCGACTGCGACATCGCCGACCTCGGCCCGTCGGCTTCACGAGCGCATGTTCGGGACACGCTTCGCGCCTTGAACCAGGACCGGGAGGTCCACGGCATCATCCTGCAGACCCCACTGCCCGACGGCATGTCGCTGGCCGAGCTCGCCGTGGAGATCGACCCGGCCAAGGACGTCGATGGCGCGAACCCGGCGAGCCTCGGACGCTGTGCGGCCGGCTTGCCCGGCTTCACGCCTGCCACGGCCGAGGCCGTGGTGCGACTGCTCGATCACTACGGCGTCGATCTCGTGGGCAGGGACATCGCCATGGTCGGCCGGTCAGTCGTCGTGGGCACCCCGGTGGCGTTGCTGCTGCTGGAACGGCACGCGACCGTGACGGTCTGCCATTCCCGGACGGCCGACCTCGAAGATCACACATCCGCCGCCGACATCGTGATCGTCGCGGCGGGCGGGCCGCG
>NZ_ANAX01000184.1:0-9647 GCF_000341065.1 Nocardiopsis halotolerans DSM 44410
GGAACGGGCGCGGTGGTCATTGACGTGGGCACCAACGCCACGGATGACGGCTTGATCGGCGATGTCGACGCAGGCGCGGTGGACGGCATCGCGGACGCTCTCACCCCGGTGCCCGGCGGCGTCGGACCAGTCACCACCGCGCTCCTGCTCGCCCACACCGTGCAGGCCGCTGGCCGTGCGGCGGGCTGATCGGCGCCGCAGTCGATGGTGTCGCGTTCGGCGGAGCGTGTGGCGGATGAAGTCTTCCTCCACCACAGGCTCCGCCGACGCCGAACAACGGGACACCGACCCAGACAGTTGACCAGAGGTGCACCAGTGACAGTGACGAAAGAACAGCCACCCGAGCCGCTACGAGACACGGCGACGACTCACGGCCCCCCGCCGCACATGGATCACGAGCCCGGCCTCGTGGACTTGGACGCCGCCGAGACGGCCGCACGCGACTTCCTCAGGCACCTGGGCGTCTCACTGGACCCGGAGGCCGCGGAGCAGACCCCGGGACGGATGGCCCGCGCGTACGCCGAACTCCTGACTCCCCGGCCGTTCAACCTCACCACCTTTCCGAACGAACAAGGGCGCGGGGACTTCGTCATAGCACGTGACATCCCCATGCACTCGGTCTGCAAGCACCACTTCCTCCCCTTCGCCGGGGTCGCCCACGTGGGCTACCTTCCCGGGGCGCGTATCGTCGGCCTCTCCAAGCTCGCGCGGGTCGTCGAACACTTCTCCCGCCGCCCCCAGGTCCAGGAGAGGCTCACCCAACAGATCGCGTCATGGCTCACCGAGCGACTCGACGCCGACGCCGTCGGTGTCGTGGTCGAGGCCGAGCACATGTGCATGAGCATGCGCGGCGTCCAGGCGTCGGGGTCGACCACGACCACCTCGGCGATGCTCGGTGCCCTGGGCAAGGACGCGGAACTGCGCAGAGAGTTCCTCTCCCTCATCAACCTCGCCAGGCCCGGAAGATGAGACCGGCCGCTCACCGTACCGGAGAACAGAGCGGATACCCGTACACACACTCCTGATCGACAACTACGACTCGTTCACCCACAACCTCTACGACCTCCTGGCACGGGTCAACGGCAGGCGCCCAACCGTCGTACGCAATGACGAACCCTGGAGCCGGGGGACGCTGCGCGGTGTGGACAACATCGTCGTCTCCCCCGGTCCGGCCGGCCGGACCGGGCCGCGGACTCCGGCATCAGCGGTTATGCCGTCCGGGCGGGCCTCCCACTCCTGGGGGTGTGTCTCGGGCACCAGGGGACAGGCCATCTCCTCGGAGGAGAGGTGGGCCGGGCTCCGCGCCCGGTGCACGGCCGCGTGGACACCGTCCACCACACGGGCGAGGGAATCCTCCCGGGGATCCCGACCCCCTTCTCCGCTGTCCGGTACCACTCGCCCGCGATCACCAGGCTGCCGCCGCAGCTCGACCGCAACGCCTAGAGTGAGGACGGCGTGGTCATGGCGCTCCAGCACAGGCACGAACCGCCCTGGGGGTGCAGTTCCACCCCGAGTCGGTCTGCGCGGCATACGGGGAGGAGATCCTCTCCAACTTCCGAAACCTGTCCCGAACACGGTGACGCCCCCTCGTCTCCCATCCATCGAGTGAGACGTTTGTATATTCACTGGCGCAGAACAGCTGTCGAACCCGAATCAGCGGAGGTGTTCGATGAGCTCTTCTCCTCCGCCGCCCACGGCTTCTGGCTGGACAGCGGTGAGAAGGACCGGGGAAGGTCCCGGTCCTCCCTCATGGGGGACGACAGCGGCCCGTGGGCCGAATGGGTGACCTACGGCGTCGACGACGGGATCGTGACCACGCGCAGGAACGGTTCGGCTCCCTCACATACCGAACGTCCCTTCTTCGACCACCTCGGCGAGCAGTTGGAGAAGCGGACCTCGGTCGTCCCGGAGGGGCTGCCCCTGGACTTCAACCTCGGCTACGTCGGTTACCTGGGGTACGAGCCTCAAGGCCGGGACCGGAGGCGCCCGCGCGCACAGCGCACGCACTCCGGACGCCGCTCTGCTGTTCGCCGACCGTGTGCTGGTGATCGGCCATCTGGAATCGGTGACCTACGCCCTGTGCCTCGGAGAGGACGCCGACGACCTGGTCGCCCGCACGTGGGTCGACGACGTCGACGCGCGCCTCCACCGGCTCGGGAAGAAAGCGGGCTCCTCCCCCGATCCCACGTTCGCGCAGCCAGCGGCGCCGCTCTCGCGAGTGGTAGGCCTTGTCGCCGTGGAGCTTGGCCGGACGCCGTCGCCGGGGGCCTCGCCGCGACCGCACCGCCGGGGTGCCCCGGACCAGGGGCTTGAGTGCCTCGATGTCGTTGACGTTGGCCGCGGAGACCGCGCAGGACAGCGGGAGGCCCTGGTGGTCGCACAGCAGGTGGGGCTTGGAGCCGGGTTCGCCCCTATCGGTGGGGTTTGGCCCCGTGCTCTCCCCCCTCTCTTGGCGCGGATCGACTGGGAGTCGACGGTGGCGCGGGACCGGTCCAGCAGGGCGCGTCTGCCCGGCTCGTCCAGGATGGTGCGGTGGATCGTGGGCCACAGGCCCGTCCCGGTCCAGGTCTGAAACCAGCGGTGCGCGGTGGCACGGGTGACGCCGAACAGGCCACCAGCCCTCTCCCAGGAACACCCTGAGGCCTGGACGAACAGCACCGTGGTCAACACGGCTCGTCGACCCACACGGGGACGGCCGGTCTTCGGCACGGTAGAACAGCATGCGGAGCCTCTGGTGCCGGGTTTTCTTGGTCGTTAACTCCTCTACTAGGGGCTTCTTGTTGTCCAGAAGAGGCTCCGGAGACCGGTACGGGCCCGTGACCTGCACCTTCAAGATGAAAAAGGCTCAATGTCGCACGAGTGGTGTCGACATCCACTAATGCCATTGATATCATCAACGGAACGTCTACGGTCGGCGGCCGATTCTGGCCAGGTCGACCCTCCAGACCAATCAGGAAAAACGCCGAGAAAAAGGACCGGAAACCCGAATGAACCCCGAGGAAAGCAATCCATCGCTCTCCGATCTCCCAGAGGCCCAGTGGAGCAGTGAGGACGTAGTCGACTACGACATCCTGGCAGACCTCATCAGGGATGCGATCGGCGTCCTCTCCAAGAACAAGCACGAGGAGAGATCGAAGGAAACCCCCGACCAGAGGGCGATCGAGCGAATCTCCGAGCGACAGGAGAAGCTCTCGAAAAGCCTTAGGGATCTGCGCGTGGCAGATGCAAAAACCGCGGACCAACTGAGAATCGAATGCCTTGCGATCATCAAAAGCGGGAAGCTCTAGCGCATAATGAACATAACCCCCGACGAGTTCGAAAGAGCGCGCCTTTCCACGGAGGAGAACAATCGGATCTTCCTTGAGGAGATCGCCCCTCAGCACCTCGCGGGAGGCTCCAGCCATGAGAATCCCAGCCTCGTGATCATCGGTGGGGCGACCGGTTCAGGGAAAAGTGGGATCACCGAAATCATCAGCAACGCCTTCGAGAAACGAGGAGGCGCCGTCCATATCAACATGGACGATTTCAATCCCCACCACCCCCAGTACACGGACCTGAGAAGGGAATCACCGGAGAAATCCGGCGCCCTACTCTGGGCTGACGGTCTCTCCTGGTGGAACAAGGCGCAGGATTACGCGAGCCATCCGGACCGCCGAAATGACGTGATCATTGAATCCGCTCTCCGCACCCCAGACGAGTTCGAGAACATCGTGCAGCGCTTCCGGGATCGGGGCTATGGATCGAATCACGCCGCACTCATGGGGGTAAATGAAGCTGTGAGCCTCCAGGGCGGACTCCACAGGTATGTCAAGTCGGTGGCCAAGTACGGCGTCGGACGCTATGTCGATCCGGAGATCCATAACGAATGCTACGCAGGCGTGGAACGCGCCGCGAAGGCCATTGATTCGGGTGAACTGGGGGAAGTTAACGCCGTATTCTTCCAGCGCGGCGGAATATCGAACACTCCACACCAGGGAATGAGTGCGATCGAACGCCTGAACAAGGAGAGAAACACTCCGTTCAGCGCACAGGAATCGATCGTCTTCACAAAAACCCAGGAGCAGATAAGGAACACAATCACCAGGAGCAAGAATTTCGATCCCCGCGAGAAACGTAAGCTTTTTGGTGAGTTGGACAGCATCGACGAGAAGGCGCAACCTCTGGTGAGGCCCAACTCCTTCGGTCTCCTGAGGGCCGCCCGAAGCCGGGCCGCCGGGACGCGGGCGATCACAGGACCAGCCCCCGGCCTCAGACAGAACAAAGAACCGGACCACGGCATCGAGCGTTAGAGCTCATCCATGATCCGCGTGTCCGTCATGACCGTGGGAAGGCGGTTCATGGACCCCTGGTTCCGGGAACCGGACATCGCGGAGCGCCCGCATACCCCGGTGAAGTCGGGAACCACTCCGTCGATGTTGTACGGGTGGATCTGGCCCTCCCCGTATCGACCCGGGCCGATCCCGCTGCGAGGTGCTGCCCGCTCCGGAACCTCTTCCAGCCCCGCAGAATCCTGACGGGGTCGGCATCCAGCGCGACAGTCCGGTGTTGCCCGGCCCGGCGCGGACGGCACCGCGGTGGGCGGAGTCGGCAACGGTCTCCACACCCGGCCGGGAACACGACCGGCGGTCGTGCCGTATCAGCCCGTCGGGCGCACCAACCCCGTCCGGTAGGCCAGGATGACCGCGTGGACCCGGTCCCGCAGGTCGAGTTTGGTGAAGATACGGGAGACGTAGGTCTTGACCGTTTCAGGCTTCAGCACCATCCGGGCGGCGATCTCGGCGTTCGACAACCCCTCGGCGATCAGACCCAGCACCTCCAACTCGCGGGGTGACAGCCTGTCCAGCGCCTGCGCCGCCTCCGGGCGCGCGTCTCCGGGCAGCAGTCGCTCCGCGAAGCGCCCGATGAGCCGGTGGGTGACGGCCGGATCGAGCAGTGCCTCACCGCGGGCGACGGTACGCACGCCGGCCACCAGCTCCTCGGGAGTGGCGTCCTTGAGCAGGAATCCGCTCGCCCCGGCCCTCAGCGCCCGGTAGACGTAATCGTCCAGGTTGAAGGTGGTCACCACCAGGACTCGGGGGGAACCGGCCGTCTCCGGTCCGGCCAGCTGCCGGGTGGCCTCGATCCCGTCGAGCACGGGCATCCGCACGTCCATGATCACCACGTCGGGGCGCAGCCGGACGGCCGTCTCCACCGCCGTCCGGCCGTCTCCCACCTGACCGACCACCCGCAACCCGGGTTGGGCGTCGAAGATGGCTGCGTACCCGGTGCGCACCAGCGCCTGGTCATCGCAGACCAGGATCCGGACAGGCGCGGACGGGTCCGTCATCGGACGCCCCCCAGCGGCAGACGGGCACGCACCACGAAACCGCCCCGGGGAAGCACGCCCGCCGCGAACTCGCCGCCGAACGCCCGCACGCGCTCGTCGAGCCCGATGAGACCGTGCCCGCCGGAGGGCAAATCCGGTGCAGGCGTCCCAGAACCCCCGGTGGTCACCTGGACGTCGATGCGGTCCCTGTCGTAGTCGATGAGGACCCGGGTCGGTTGGCCGTACGCGTGCTTGACCGCGTTCGTCAGGGCTTCCTGGACCACGCGGTGGACGGTCGGACCGGTCCCGGGGTCCATGGCGGGCCGTTCGCCCCGCACCCTCAGTTCGACCGGTTGACCACTTCTCCGGACCCGCTCGACCAGGTCGCCCATCTGGTCCGCGGCCGGGTCGAGGGCCCCTCCCTCCGGGTGGGCGGGGAGTCCGTCGTCAGCGTCCGGGGCGTGGGGGAGGTCGGGGTCATGGAGCACGTCCAGGAGCCGGCGCAGGTCGGCCATCGCCTGGCGTCCGCTGTCACTGATACCGGACATCAGGTCGGCGTGCCGGTCGGCGGGAAGGAACCGGGCGGAGTCGGCCTGCACCACCATGGCGGTGACGTGGTGGGTGACCACGTCGTGCAGGTCCCGTGCGATCCTGGTGCGCTCCCGGGCGGCGGCCGCCTCGGCAGCGCGGCGGTGCCGTTCGGCCTCACCCGCACGCCACGAGCGCATCAGCGCACCGCTCCCGGCGCAGGCGAGCATGATGAGGTAGAAGGCGACATAGTCGACGACCCGCTCGGACGATCCGCGTGCGGCCAACGCCAGGGCGAGCAGCAGGTAGCCGACCGTCAGCGCTGCCACCGTGGGGAACCGGAAACGGCTCTGGTGGGCACCGGCGCTGTAGAGCGCCACGATGACGCCGACGCTGGCGAACGTCGGCGGGTAGGCGAACAGCTGGACCGCGGCGAAGCACAGGGCCACGGCGGCGAGGCAGGTGAGGGGACGCAGACGGCGCACGACCAGGGGCAGGCACTGGCCCAGCACCAGGGCGAGGCCCACCGCGTCCAGGGACCGTTGAGGAAGCTCGCCCACCATGACCCCGTTGTCCACGAGGCCGGGCGCGAAAGCCATGGCTGTGAGGGTGAACGTGAGGACGCCGTCGGGCAGGGCGACACTCCGCGTCCTCCATCGACCCAGGAGATCCGTCACCCCGCTGGGAAGCGCTCTCGTTTCCGGATCGGGCACGGGCCGACTCTAGCGGACCTCCGAACCGCGTCGGCCGGCCCCGTCGACGGTGGACCACACCGCGGCTCAGCCTGTGGTCGGCACCTCCCCTCGGCGGTGGAGGCGGCCCCGGCGCTTGGCCAGGAGGAGGAGAGCCGCGGTGAGCGCGCTGCACAGCAGGACCGCCAACGGGCTCGCCTCGGGGCCGGAGGAACCCCCGAACAGGGGGTCCGAGCCGCTCATGCTGCCCGCGATCAGACTGCCGGTACCGACATCGGTACCTCCGACGCCCGTTCCGTAGACCCCGGACAGGGAGACGTTCCAGGCCAGGTGCAGACCGATGGGCAGCCACAGGCTGCGCGTGGCCGCGTAGGCGGCGCCGAGCATGAACCCCGCCTCGACGGCTATGGCCAGGGCGCCCCACAGGGTGAAGTCCGGGTTGACCACGTGCACCAGGCCGAAGACCAGGCCGGAACATCCGATCGAGCCCCAGGTGCCGAGCTTCTCCTCCAGCAGCCGGAACAGCACGCCGCGGAAGAGCAGTTCCTCGACGACCGCCACGCAGGTCATCAACCCCAGTGTGACGAGCAGACCGTCGAAGGACCCCCAGCCGGTCACGCGGTACCCGCCCAGGGCCGCGATCAGCAGGATCGTGGCCGTGAACAGCCCGAATCCGATGAGTGCGCCCCGGCCGAGGCCGGAGGCGGCTCCGGCCGGGGCCAGCTCGGTCACGCTCCGGTGCTCCAGCCACCGGACGAGGCCGACGTAGCACCAGAGGGCGAGCACCGCGGTACCGACGCCTACCGGCAGCGCGGTCACCGGGCTCCCGGAGGCCGCGGCGTTGACGGGCGCGGTGACGGTCATCACCACGAGGAGCACCGGGAACATGATCGCGAGCCGTGTCCAGGTGGACCGCGGCCGTCCCGTCGAGGCCCTTCCGTGTGGGGGCCGGGGGTTCTCCCGTCGTTCGGGTGAGGGCTGCTGCCCGCTGGACGGTCTCATGGTCTCTTCTCCCACTGCTCAGGCGCCCCGCGCCTCGGGGCCGCTACGGAACAGCAAGCTACGGTTCCGGCGCACCGCTCGGATGCCCCCTGGGGTGGGCAATCGGCACGTCGGTTCTGTCCCCCGCGAGAGCCACACGCCGGTGCGGTGTCCATGGTCAGCACGATGCCCGCGTGTCCCAGCACCGTCTGGACGGCTCTCGGCTCCACCTGTTTCGTGCCGGGCGTGGTGGAGGCTCCGATGTGTCCCGCGTTTTCCGGAGTCGTCGATGCCCGGTAGCGTCATGACATTGGTGACGCGGCCGCTGTGGGGCCGCGCCTCACCGGCGCGAAGGTCGGCTTTGAGGAGCTACCGCAGATGTTCCAGGGGCTGGCTCGGTGTGTGCCCACGGTGAATGACGCGACAGTGCGCGGCGTGCTCTACCCCCGGCGGTCCCTGGTCCTGGTCACCGGGGTGCCCGGGGCCGGGAAGAGCACCCTGCTGCGGCGGCTGTTCGGGCTCCGCGGAGACGAGGAGCGGACCGTGCTCACCGCGGAGGGTGTGCGGGTGATCGACTCGCTACAGTCGCGGTACCAGCTGGGCCCCTTGCTCGGTCGGGTCCCCTACCCACTGTGGCGCTGGGTGGTGCACGTCCTGCACCTGGCCCGGATGGCCGCGGCGCTGCGCGGCGGCCCGGTGGTGGTGCACGAGTGCGGGACCCGGCGCCCGGTCCGCGTGCTGCTCGCCCTGCTCTGCCGACTCCGCCGGTACGAGATGCACGTGTTGATGGTCGACGCCACTCCGCAGGAGGCCCGGAGCGGGCAGAACACCCGGGGGCGGCGGGTGACCGAGCGCAGCCACCGGGCGCATTCGCGGCGCTGGCGACGGCTGCGCACGGCCGCCCGGCACGGGCCGGCGGCGTTCGCGCCGGGCGCGCGCAGTCTGCTCGCACTCGACCGGCGCCGGGCGCGGGAGCTGGCCTGGATCCGATTCGGCCCCTGCGCGAACACCCGTGATCCCCTGCGTCCCGCGATGGAGTCGTCCCCTGCCCAGCTTGGACTCGTGATGTCCGATACCTGGTGGCACCGGCTGGTCGAACCCACGCGGTCCGGGTCGTGGGCCTTCGCCCTGCGGGCCGGGGAGTCCGGGTTGGTGCCTTCGATGGGACCGATCGGGGACTGTGGCGACTGTCAGTCTTCTCGCACCGGATCCCGCGAGGACCGGGGAGTCCCGGCCGCGGCGTTCCCCTCTTCGTCCAAGGCCGAGCTGGTCCGCGACCGCGACCCGTGAAGAGGCCTGGAGCAGGTGGAGATCGCGGTGGCCGAGTACGTGGACCGGTTCGACCACCGCCACCTGCACGGCGAGAGCGGCATGGTCCCGCCGACAGAGTTCGAGGACGGCTTCCACCGGCAGCGGACCGGGTCGCCGGAGGACGAAGCATTGGTTCCGATCCTCCATCGCACCCGGCACCCACTACTCGGACCGGCCGGTCATGACGATCACCATTCGTCGAGCGAGCCGACGAGCATCCAACCAGCGACCCCGGAGAAGAAGAGGGCGAACAGGACCTCCATGGCGAGCCCGGCCCCGTCGGCGAGGCCGTATGCCAGGGCATCCGCCGTTATGCTCACCGGCAGGAAACCCATGAACATCCAGGCGAAGGTGCGGAAGGCGAGCATGAAGAACCCGTCCCACCAGCCGAACAGCAGTCCCCACAGCAGGACCCCGAGACCGAGGAAGGCCAGGTACAGCCAGGCCATGAGCGTCGCGCCGGACTTCGGCAGGAACCACTCCGCGTCACCCGCGACCTCCACGCCGACGACCTCCCCGTGCCAGAGCCGCAGTGTGGCCGGCTGCCCCTCCTCGACCTCGGAGTAGAAGACCGACGACACGTCGCGGGTCTGCCGGGAACCGTCGGCCCGCTGCCAGGTGACCTCGTAGTGGGTGGTCGTGGTCGTGCTCGTATGCATGTGGCCGTTGGCGTCGGTGTGGGTCGTCGTCGAGGTCGTGGTGTAGGTACGCCGCCCGACGATGGAGCCCGCCTCGCTGTCAAGACAGTCCTCGGTGCCCCGTTCACACGCCACGGCCTCGCGGAACTCCCGGGTCTGCCGGTACGGCTCCCCCCCCCCCCCCCCCCCCCC
>NZ_ANAX01000184.1:9652-11845 GCF_000341065.1 Nocardiopsis halotolerans DSM 44410
ACCGAGTGTGGCCACCATCCACCGCCCGAGGGAACGCCTGGGCAACGGTACGCGGCGCGGCAGCGGACGGAACCGGTGAAGCCTCATTACCCCATCCCTACGATCACCTGTGCGGGGGTGGCGAATCGCTGTTCCCTTGATGCCCGCTCGCGGTTCGTGCAACCCCTTCCGCCGAGGCGCCCCGAATCCGCCGGAGACGGACCCGGCTCAACGGCCGCGCGACGAGAACCTCACCGGGTGCCATCGGACGCCGCCCACCGCCAGTGCGTGCTCCGTTCTCGCCCCGCGGTTCCGTACCGACACGGCACCAAACGGCGTCGCACGGCCTCAGACGGCACGGTGGATCGGACGGGGCGAGAGGGCACGTGGCGTCACGGGACCAGCACCTCCAACCCGACGGCCGCAGGTTCGCACCCTGCCGGGCGCACCACAAAACCCCCAGATGGGGCGCGTCATCTCATCACCGAGGAGCCGCCGCACTGACGGGACCAGCCCCGCGTTCCTCCTTCGGACCAGCTCCCGCTGTCGCGCCCTGCCGGAATCGCGCGGTTCCGGCCACGCCGTCCGCTTCTCCCGTCTCCCAGGCCATGGTCCGCTGTTCTGGTGTACCCGCACGATTCCCGTGGGCACACAACGCTTGCGGAGGGACATCCGTTACGCTTCGCCCTGGATCTCCCCGTGTTGAGAAACGGCCCCCATGAAACCCCTACGCACCGACGACCCCCGTCAGCTCGGACGCTACCGACTGCTGCGCCGGATCGGCGAAGGTGGCATGGGCGTCGTCTTCCTGGCGGTCCCCACCTCCAGCGACGAGGGGGACGACCTGGTCGCGGTGAAGGCGGTCCGGTCCGAGTACGCCGGAGACCGGGAGTTCCGCACGCGGTTCGCCGGTGAAGTCGATCTTGCTCGCCGGGTTCGGGGGCCGTACACCGCCCGTGTCCTCGACGCTGACACCGACGGCCCCCGTCCCTGGCTGGCGACCGAGTACGTCGCCGGACCGGCTCTGAGCCACGCGGTGCGCGACAACGGCCCACTACCGGAGGAGTCACTGCTGGCTCTGGCCGCCGGGCTGGCCAAGGCGTTGTCAGCCATCCACGCAGTCGGGCTGATCCACCGCGACCTCAAACCCTCCAACGTCCTACTGTCCCCGCGCGGCCCCCAGGTCCTCGACTTCGGCATCGCCCGCGCTACCGATGCCACGGCGTTCACCCGTACCGGACAAACCCTGGGCACCCCCGCCTACATGTCGCCCGAGCAAGCTACGGGCGCCGAACTGGACCCTCGCAGCGACCTGTTCTCCTTCGGCGGCGTGCTCCTCTTCTCCGCCACCGGCCGCCAGCCGTTCGGCACGGGGAATCCCTCAGCCTTGCTCTACCGCGTCGTCAACGAGCACCCCGACCTGAGCGGAGTACCCGGGACCCTGCTCCCCATAGTCACCGCCTGCCTGGCGAAAGATCCCGCCGACCGCCCGGACCTGAACTCGGTGACGGCCGAGCTCACCGGCACGGCACTGCCAGGGCACGAGGACGCGGACGCCACCGAATGGCTACCCGAAGCAGTCGCCACCACGATCCAGCACACTCTGGTGGCCGTCACGGAGGCCATACCCACCACGGAACCGGCCGAGAGGGACAGATCCGCCGACACGGTCCCCGCTCCCCCCGCGTCCCCGCCCAGCTCGCACGGTGCGGAGAGTCTCGCGGACCCCTCGCCCAAGGACTCCGGAGGCCGTGAACACCGCCCCTTCAGTTCCACGGTGCTCTGGGGAGCCGTGGTCGCCACAGCGGTCCTGGCGAGCGCTCTGCTGGCCCTGGGCTCTTCGGAGGGCACGGCGCCACAGGCCCAACCAAACCCGATCCCCCAGGAAACCGACGGGCCCACCTCTTCTCGGTTCCCGTCCCCCTCGTCGACCCCCACCAACGCTCCGCCCTTCGACATCAGCACGGAGGTCCAGGACACCGCGTTCCTGGGCGACCCCAACCGCTTCGCGGCCTTGTCCAACGCCGGACTGGACGTCTTCGCCTCGGGAGATCCCGAACCGATCGAACGGCTCACAGAACGCAACGAGAGCTTCCACTTCAGTAACTCCGAACTGGCATCGACCCCGGACGGGGCCGTCGTGGCGGTCAAAGCGGTGAAGTCGGCCAGTGACGGTGTCGCCCCGATCCACGTATGGGAGATCGACGAATCCGG
>NZ_ANAX01000185.1 GCF_000341065.1 Nocardiopsis halotolerans DSM 44410
TGAAGTCGGCCAGTGACGGTGTCGCCACGATCCACGTATGGGAGATCGACGAATCCGGGCGGCATGCCTTCGAACTACCTGATGAGGTCGGTGACGGCGGACACATCGCACTCTCACCCGATGGCGAGACGCTGTTTCTCGGAGGCAACTGGGACGGAAGCAAGGTGAGTGCCTACAACGTGAGCAACGGTGAACAGCTCTATGACGTCACCCTTCCGGAGAACGGTCGAGGTTGGCGGGGAAGCGTACACGGTGTGGGGACCTCACCAGATGGTGAGCTGCTGATCGCGGCGCTGGGGACAGGGCTGGCCGTGTGGGACGCCCACTCCGGGGAACCGCATCCCTCCCACCCAGAGCTTCGGGAATGGTCGGAGGAGATCGTCGGCCCGGTGGCGTTCGGTGACGGTCTGGTCGCCACCGCCACCTTCGAGTCGCTCCTGCTGTGGGACGTGCGTTCCGGTGACGGACCCGAGGAGTTCCGTTTGCCTCCGGAGGACATCGAGGCAAACGTACGAATCCGGGAAGTGTCCTTTGGGGACGACGGAAGCAGGGTCATCGCTACGGGCAGTGACACTGACCGGGAACAGGGTCTCCTCATGGTGTGGGACACGGAAGGAGAGGTGTTGGTGGAGGACCGGTCCGAGAGGGACTACTCCTCGGTCAGCGCGTCCCCCGTCGACGGCCGTCTCCTCGTCGCCTTCCGTCCGCTCGGCCACGAGGGGCGACAGGAGTTCGTGTTCCTGGACGAAGACCTGGAGGCCACCCAGGAATTCCAGATACCAGGCCTCTGATCCGTTGGCCGCAGGTTCTCATCCTGCCGGGCGCACCACAAAATCCCAGGTCAGAGGTGCTTCACTGCCTCAGCTCAGAGGAAACGCCACGCCGGTGGGACCGGGGTGGGACCGGCCTCGCGCTCACCCTTCGGAGCCGCCCCCGCTGCCGCGCACCGCCGGAACCGTGCAACTCCAGCCACGTGGTCCACTCGGCCGCCTCTCACGTCACCTGCGGCAACATGAGGAGGTGTCCGTCGTGAGCACGATGCTGGTATGACCCGGCATCGCCCGCACCACCTTCAGCCCCACCAACCCGCCCCGACGAGCCCGGAGTCGGCGGGTGGTGCGTACCGTGCCCGCGACCGGGCCGATGTCGGGTCACCGCAAGGCCACCACCTCACCACGGCGCAGCCCCGTCATCACCAGCAGGTGGAACAAGGCGTACGGCCGATGGTCAGCGACGAAGTCCAGGAAGTGGCGGTCCTGCTCAGTCGTCGCACCGCCGCCACGGGACGCGCGCCGCCACTCGGCCACTGTGCCGGGCAGAACTGGCCGAGCCGATCCCCAGCCCTCCAGACGATCGCCGAGTGGCCGGAGGCGGCCCCGACACGCCAGGTCCTCCATCGCACCCGGCTCAGGACGATCCGCGGCGCCGTGGCCTCGGTCCACCCGGACGCTCCTTCGCGCCGTTCCGACGCCCTACCGCCGACCCGGGCAGTCCGGGGGCGCGGCCGTCCCGGGGGTGACCGCTGTCCACTTCAGCCCACCAGCCCGCGGACGATCGTGGTCTCGGTGCCCCGGACGTAGGTCACGACCGCTCCGGGGACAGGGACCGCCCGATGGTCACCGGTACGGGTGCCGTGCATGCCGGGGTCCGAGGTGAACTCCGGTTCGTCGAACCGGATGGTGCGCATGGCGTCCGGTCCCGCGTCGTAGGGGATGACGATCACGGCGGGGATGCTCTCCTGCGTGCCCGTCTCCTCGTACTCCAGACGCGGGATGACCACGGCGCCCTCCAGAGCAACGGCTTCGGGCAGTTGATCGAGGAAGACCGTGCCGAACGGCATCTCGGCCGTGCCGATGACCTCACCGGACGCGGAGACGCGCTGGAACAGGAACGGCCCGTGTTCGTCACCGCTCCCCTGGTCCGCAGGACCTTGGGAGAGGAGGACCGTGCCCTCGGAGCCGGCTCGCACGAGTTGCTCGAAGCCGCTGCTCATCACGGTCTCCGATTCCATCAGTTCCGGGGGCAGCCGTACGGTGTCCGAGCCGTCACGCGGGTCCAGCACCCGGGGGGCGTCGGTCCGGTAGCGGCCCCGCACCACGACCGCGGGGCGGGCGTCTGTGCCCGGGACGGGCCGGTCCACGGAGAGGCTGAGTTCCGTGTTCGTGTCGTCCCACTCACGGACCCAGTTCTCCTCACCCGTGCGGGCGTCGAACGCGGCGACGACACCGGTCAGCAGTTCACCATGGGCAAAGGTCAGGTCCCTGAGCGTGGTGTCCTCACCGAGTCGGTCCCTGTCCGCGCACGAGTACGTGATGAGGATCTGGTCCTCGTGCAACAGGAGGTTCTCGCCGCTCCGCCAGCCTCCGAAGTTCGAGCAGGTGCGGCCTCGCGGCTCCGGGACGGTGGGGGACCACAGCTCTTCGTTGGAGTCCACCGCGTGCACACGGATCCTCCGCCCCTCCCCCTCGTCCTGCCAGGAGTACAGACGTGTCTCGGACGTGCCTGCGAGGAAGTCGACGCGGGTGTCCTCGTCCTCCTCAAGCAGCGGCGGCACGGTGAACTCGCGAAGGAGCCCTCCGGTGACGGTGTCGATTTCGACGACGTGATGGTTACCCGATCGGTCCGCGGCGGGCTGTCGAGTGACGATCGCCCGTGTTCCGCCATCGGAGACCACCACCCGCACCCGACTGTCGTAGGGGTGCCGGTAGCTCCACGACGTCTCGCCGGAGGAGCCGTCCAGGGCGACGACACCGTCCTCAAGCACCAGGAGTGGGCCGAACGGTCCGGGTTCCACTCCCTGCACGGACACGCCCCGCGGTACCTCCCACTCCCAGCCGACCTCGCTGACACCGCTCGGCACCGGAGCGGGTGTGTCCGGGAAAGCGTCGGCGACCGTGTGCTCCGTCGGCTGGTGCAGGGTCGCGGCGCCCAGCCCGAGCTCGAACAGCAGTACCAGAACCAGGCCTCCGGCCATGGGCGGCATGGAAACGGGCAGGGGCCACAACCTCGGCTGGCGCGCCGCGGCCGCCACCAGCATCGCGCCGAGGGTGATCGCCAGGGTTGCCGCCCACAGGGAGACTCCGGCCGCATCGGGGCTGTAGAGCCGCTGGTTCTCCGCTGTCCATGAGAACGCCGTCGACGAGAAGGCGGTGTGGGTCACGTACAGCGACAGCGCGCTCGCCACCAGAAGGGACACCGTACGAGTCCGGTCGAGGCGTGTGGCCGAGCCGGGTTCGCGTTCCCACGTGTCGCGCCGCAACACCACCCAGAGCACGATCACGCCGAGGAACACGGCCGCCAACCACCAGAGGCTGCCGTCGGGAGTCGTCAAATCCTCTTCCATGAGGGGAAACCGCACCATGTCGATGGCCGCGAGCAGGATTCCGCCACTGACCAGCCCCAAACCACCCCAGCTCACCGCCTCCGGACGGACACGGCTGGCGAACCGCGACTCGTTCTTCACCTGTGGTCCTCGTTCCTCACCGCACTCGTGGCCCGAATCCAGCGCCCGAGAGGGGAGGAACGCCGGATTTGCGGTCGACAACATAACAGTGCCGTAGGTGACCGGGACCCGGAACCCAACGGATGGTCGCCGAGGTCGCGAACACACTGCTGCTGGAACCAGCCGTGCACGGGTGGACGTGCTGACGGCCCTGGACCGGATGATGCCCGAGGCGACGCCGGTGCCGTTCACCGTGTCCGGGGAGGACGCCGCCGCATGGGGCGGCGCTGCGCCCCCGGACACGTCCCTGCCACCCCACCGGCCACGTACGGCAGCCTCAGACNGCTGCTCATCCGACGTGGACGGGGACGAGCGCCGGTACGGGGTGGGACCCTCCGGGGACGCGGTCGAGAACCGGCCCGGACCGCCAGGCCACCCCCTTCCCGTGCGGCCACCGCGGCTCCGAGCACCTGCGGGTCTGCGGCTTCGCCAACGGTGAGCACGGCGCGTTCGCGGTCTAGCACGCCCGTCTCCACGACCACGGCGACGCGCACGAGGCCTACGTCGACGTCGTCACGGACGATGGCTGGAAGCCCGACAGCCCTCTGGGGCCCGGCCCCCACCGGACGACCCTCGGCTGCCGGATCGGCCTGGTGGAGGGCTCCCCCGCTCCCGCGTGCTCGCTCATCAGGCGGCCGAGTTCCACGGGGACGGCCCCTTCCACCGTGACCGACCCGCCCCGGAGAGGGGCCCACCGCACCCGTGGCTGCCCCTGTTCCGGGAAACCGTCGACCACCTCCTCGAACACGAGCCGGACGTGAACGCGCACGTGTACTGCGTCAACGCCGCTCCGCGAGAAGACTGAGGAGATACGTGGAGCGCCTCCTCCGGCCGCGGTCCGGTGAACAAACGTGAGCCAGGACGTTCCCGCCATCGTGGGCGGGAGGCCGACCGACGCGTCGGGTCCACACCCTCACCGACCGGACCGCTCGGTCCGGGCCCGCTCCACGAGCGGGTGTCCCCGCGCACCGGAACCCGGTTGACCGGTGGTGCCCGGCCGGGTCATGCCAGAGCCCACAGCCGAGCGCGGCACCGGGAGCGTGGCGACGGCCCGCCGCCTCTCCCCGGGGCTCGTCGGGCGCGTCCGGGGGCGGTGCGCCCCGTACACCCTCCCGGAGGGATCGTCGCCCCACGGCCCGTCATCTGGGGCTCACGAAACCCATGCGAGTGAAACGTTCTTATAACATCGGCCCCCCAGCGGCCACACCGCGCGTAGCGACAGCCGTGGTCACAGAGTTGATATGACAGAGAGACAAGGTTTCCCTCGCAACCCATTGACCATCGCGATGATCTGTTGGAAACTTCGCTGAAACGTTTTAAGCCGTTTCTCGACCGGCTTCACGTGTGCGCGCACGGCTTCCCCCGTCCCCTCGGCGCCCTGCTCCAGCGAGCGCAGGAAGGAACTCCCCCCATGCCCCACACCCCACCGCCCACGGAGCGTCCGTACTCCGACTCCGCCCCCACCCGGCGTCTGTTCCTGGGACTGAGCGCGGCCGCGGGCACGGCCGCGGCCCTGCCGGCCACCCTCGGCACGCCCGCGGCCGCGGCGGCCCCGCAGGCCTTCCCCGACGGCTTCACCGCTCCGGCGGCCGCTGCCCGGGCCAAGTTCCGCTGGTGGTGGCCGCACGGCCTGGTCGACCCGCGTGAGGTGGCCCGCGAGATCGACCACGCCGCCGACGCCGGGTTCGGCGGCATGGAGGTGGCCGACGTCCACCACAGTTCCTCGGAGTCGCTCGACCCGCAGGGACACGGCTGGGGCACCGAGCCCTGGCGCCAGGCCGTGGAGGCGGCCCTGTCCCGGGCCGAGGAGCGCGGGATCGTCGTCGACATGACCATCGGCCCGTCCTGGCCCGCCGCGGTGCCCACCCTGACCCCGCAGGACGAGGCCGCCGTGCGCGAACTCGCCCACGGGGTGAGGTACCTCGCCTCCGGTGAGGAGACCTCGGGCGCCCTGCCCGAACCCGTGGCCGAAGCGGGACACGGAGTGGAGACGCGCGAACTCCTCGCCGTACAGGCGGTACGCCTGGCCGAGGGCGCCTCGCCCGAGGACGGGCGCACCGCTCTGGAGGCCGACACCCTGCGGGACCTGACCGCGTCGGTGCGGGGTGAGGAGCTGACCTGGACCGCCCCGGGTGAGGGGGACGGCTCCACCTGGGCCCTCATCGCCTACTGGGAGCGCGGTTCGGGCCAGCGCCCCGAGGGCGGCCCCCACACCGAGCCGATCTCCTACGTGGTCGACCACTTCAGCAGTGCCGGCGCCCAGGCGATCACCGACTTCTGGGAGGAGAACGTCCTCACCTCCGGGATCCGCTCCCTCCTCCGGGGGCCCGCTGGCGGTGCGATCTTCGAGGACTCCATCGAGATGGAGACCGAGGCGACCCTGTGGACGCACGACCTGCCCTCCGCGTTCGAGGAGCACCACGGGTACGACCCGATGCCCTACCTTCCGGTCCTCGTACGCGTGAACGAGGACCAGGTCTTCTCCTTCGGCCCCGACACCGACCGCCGGGCGCTGAACGACTTCAACGACCTGCTCTCGCAGCTCTACATCGACCACCACATCACTCCCCTCCAGGAGTGGGCGCACGAACTCGGGATGACCTACCGGATCCAGCCCTACGGCCTCCAGACCGACGCCGTGGCCAAGGCCGCCATCGTCGACACGGCCGAGGGCGAGTCCCTGGGCTTCAACAACCTCGACGACTTCCGCTCCCTGGCGGGCGGGCGCGACCTGGGCGGCAAGAAGGTGCTCAGCAGCGAGGCGGGCGCGGTCTACGGCGGTTCCTACAGCACCACGTGGGACCAGACCGTGCGCACCATCGCGCGCGAGTACTCGGCGGGCGTGAACATGGCGGTCCTGCACGGGTTCTCCTACGCCGACGCGCCCGGAGCGCGGTGGCCGGGGTTCGCCGCGTTCACCCCCTACGGCGGCGGGGTCGGCTACAGCGAGTCCTGGGGGCCTCGACACCCCACCTGGCAACACGTGTCCGACGTCTCCGGTTTCCTCGCCCGGGCCCAGCACACCCTCCAGTCGGGCACCTCCACGATCGACGTGGCCTTCCTGCGCCAGAAGGGCTACGCGGGCTCGGGCTTCGGAGCCGCCTACTTCAGCGGCGAGGGGGTGCGCCAGGGCTGGACGCACCAGTTCGTCAGTCCCCGTCTGCTCCGCGTCACCGAGCCCCGGGTGGAGGGGGGCCGCCTGGCACCCGAGGGTCCCTCCTACGGCCTGCTGGTCTTCGAGGGGGACGCGTTCAGCGGGCGGCTCCCCACCATGGAGCTGGACACCGCCCGGAGGATGGTGGAGTACGCCCGGTCGGGACTGAGGATCCTCATCGTCGGCGACTGGAGCGCCCCGCAGGAGCCGGGGACCGACCAGGGCTCGGTCGAGGAGCTGACCCGGACCATGGAGGAACTGCTCGCCGAGCCCAGCGTGTACCGGGTCGACACCCGCGAGGACATCCCCGACGGGCTCGCCGCGCTGGACGCGCGGCCCGCCGTCTCCTACGCCCAGGCGTCCCCGCTGCTGCACGCGCGTCGCCGGGGCGAGGACCTGGAGCTGTACTACTTCACCAACGGGTCCGACTCCGAGACGGTCGACCACCGGGTCACCCTCCCCGCCGACGTCAGGCACGCCTACCCCTTCGCGCTGGACCTGTGGAACGGGCGGATCACCCCCCTGCCCGAGCACACGCGCGGCGACGGGACGGTCGAGGTCGGCGTGCGCCTGGCGCCGGGGGCCTCGACGGTCATCGCCCTGGCCCCGCACTCCTGGATGGCCGGTCACGGCGAGGCGGGGCGGAGGATGCCGCCGGGGCAGCTGAAGAAGCTGCGCGTGGACGGCACCGACGCCGACGAGGTGCGTGTGGAGGGCCGGAAGGCCGTGGTCCGGGCCTCCTCGGCGGGCACCTACACCACCGTCCTCCACGACGGGCGCACCGTCTCCACGGCCATCGACTCCGTCGGTGAGCCCGTCGACCTGACCTCCTGGGAACTGGAGGTGGAGGACTGGCGGCCGGGAGGCTCGGCCACCGACACCGAGGTGGTCCTGCACGAGCACTCCCTGTCCTCCCTCGTGCCCTGGCGGGAGATCGAGGGACTGGCCGACACCTCCGGCATCGGCCGCTACACCACCACCGTCGACCTGGGCGGGGGGTGGACCGGAGGCCACGGCGCCCACCTGGACCTGGGCCGGGTGAGCGACACCTTCCGTGTCACGGTCAACGGCACGGACCTGCCGCCCTGCGACCAACAGGACACCGTGGTCGACGTCGGCCCCTGGCTGCGCGAAGGCTCCAACACGATCCGGGTCGAGGTGGCCACCACCCTGATCAACCGCATGCGGGCCTTCCGCCCCGACGTCTACGGCGACGTGTCCCGACAGGACTACGGACTGCTGGGCCCGGTGCGGCTGCTGCCCTACGGCCAGGCCGAACTGTGACCGGTGCCCGTCCGGGCGGCGCCCCGTGCGTCGCCCGGACGGGCACCGCGACCTTCCGCCGTTCTCCGTCGGTCCGCCGTGCCCCAGCACACCCGTCGACGGGGAGCGCCCGGCCGCCTGAGGCGAGGCAGTGAGCGAGCGTTCCATCGGGTGGGACACATCGGACGGCCACGACGGTCGCCACGCGCGGCCCGGAACGGATCCCGGCCTTTTCTCCCCCGAACCTCCAGGTCGGCGCACAGGGCCGCAATGAGACGTTCTGCACGTCTTGTGGCGACACGTCACTACACATAGCATCAGTCCGACCCCACCGGGTCACCACAACATCAGCACCCTCACCCCAGGGAGACCCCCATGCTGAGACGTGTCCTCACACCCCTACTGATCGCCCTGAGCGCGCTGGCGCTGACGCTGGTGGGCACCGCCCCGGCCACCGCCGCACCCGCGGAGCAGCCCCAGCCGCTGCGCCAGACCGTCCTGCACTACGACGCCAGCCGGGCCGCGGAGTACACCTCCGCCGTCGCCGCGGCCGTGCGCGTGTGGAACTCCAGCGTCAGCAACGTCCGCCTGGAGCCGGCCTCCGCCGGGCAGCGTGCCGAGATCCGCGTCATCGCCGACGACGGCTGGCCACGCGCCCACCTGGGCCCCGTGCGCCCGGGCGGGCAGGTCACCGTCTGGATGGGCCGCCAGGGCACCGCCGCGGGCTACGACGCGGTGCGCATCGCCGCGCACGAGCTCGGCCACAGCCTGGGCCTGCCCGACGCCAAGCCCGGCCCGTGCTCGTCGCTGATGTCGGGCTCCACCGGCGGCGTGAACTGCACCAACCCCCACCCCAACGCCTACGAGCGCTCATGGGTCGAGGCCAACTACGGCAGCGGCCTGACCGGCCAGCGCGCCACCGACGGACGGCTCCTGGTCGACCGCGTCTGACCAGCCGCACCGTCTCCGGCCTCCGGGGTCGGCCGCCAGCGGACGGTCCTCGCCCAGCACCACGTCCACGGGGTCGAGGCGGACGAGGCGGTGCTTCGGCCCGCCCGGGAGAGGGGGGTGGACCCTGCCGAAAGCGGCGTCGATGTCACCGTGCAGCAACGCGGTCGCCACCGACGGCAGGTCGCACCCGTGTCCCAGCTCCAGTGGCGGGTCCCCGGACCACTCGACGACGTGGGCCAGCGTCCGCATCGGTGCGTGGAGGTGCCCCCAGACGTCCACACGCGGCGGCCGGTCCCACCCCACCGCCGCCACCGCGCCGTCGGCGGCGGTCGGGGTCCGCCCGCGCACCCATGACGGAGGGCCGCCACCCCGGGGGGTGGCGGCCCCGCGCGCGGCGGAGTCCGGCTACCGCCGTCCCACGACCTCGAACTCGAGGACGTCGGTGAACTCGCGGCCGTAGGCGTCGGTCGCGGTCACCTCGGCGGTGTGGTGGCCGGTGTGGAGGTTCCTGGGCAGGTCGAACCGCCACAGGTGCATCGTCCGGACGGCGAGGCTGCCGCCGTGGACCAGCTGCTGCGAGACCGCGTACGGGTCGGAGTACTCCACGCCGACGTTGGCGGGCTCACCCTCCATCCGCTGGGTGCGGGTGGCCTCCTCCGCCGGTCCGCCGTCGATGCTGACCTCGACCGTCGAGCCGGTGGAGCCGAAGAAGAAGTTGGTCGTCAGCCAGCTGCCGTGGATCAGGTCGGCGCGGTCGACCACCAGGGGCTCCTCCAGCTCGGGGGCCTCGCCGACGGGGTCGTCGTTCCACTCCTGGCGCTCGACGAACCACTCGCGGTAGGTCGGGCTGTTGATGCCCAGCTGCGTCTGCACGTCGTTGGGCTCCCCGGTGACGGTGTAGCGCTCCCGGAACTCGTTGCCCTCGACGTCCAGCGTCACCACGCCGGGGCGGCCGCCGTCGCGGCCGATCGCCGTCGGGTAACCCTCCTCACCGATCGCACCGGAGTACCAGTCACCCGAGATCGCGCCCGCGGTGATGTGCGGGAACGGCAGGCCCTCGACGCCGAAGAGCTCGCGCCAGCCAGCGGCGGAGTCGCCGGCCCTGAGGTTCTCGATGCTGTGGCTGTGACCGCCCACCGCCACGGCCCTGCGGCCCTCCAGCAGTTCGTACACGCGCTTGACCTGGTCGACCTGGTGCACCGGGGAACTCGCGTCAGCGTAGTTGAGCAGGCCGATGTGGGTGGCGACGACGACGAGCTTGTCACGGCCGACGTTGGCCAGGTCGCTCTGGAGCCACGCGAGCTGGTCCTCGTCGAGGCGGCCGTTGTAGGAGGGGTCGCCCTCCGGATCGGCGCAGTGCTCCTCGATGCCCTCGGGGCTGTCCTCGGCCGCGGTGCACGGGTAGTCGACGGTGTTCAGCGCGATGACGTGGACGTCACCGACGTCGTAGGAGTAGTACTCCGGCGCCAGCTGCGCCCGGAAGGTGTCGAAGGCGTGCTCGGCGTTCGGGGCGTCGAAGTCGAGGTCGTGGTTGCCCGGCAGGAAGCGGACCGGGCCGTTGAGCTCGCTGAGCAGGTCCTTGACGTCGGGGTAGAGCGACAGGTCGTCACCGACGACGTCGCCGACGAACAGCGCGCCGCAGCCGGCGTAGTCGTCGCGGTTGGACAGGTCCTCGATGGCACCGGCGCGCGCGTACTCGATCTCCTGCCTGTTGTAGGTCTGGAGGTCCCCGGCCATGACGCAGCTCTGCTCGGCGGAGGCGGTCGCCTCACGCTCGACGACCGGGAAGTTGACCGCGGAGGGCAGCGGGCCGGTCGGCTCGATACCGCCGTAGCGCAGTTCGGGGGAACCCTCGGGCAGGTGGTTGTAGTGGAACTGCGGGATGTTGTGCTCGTCCAGCGGCACCTGGTAGCCCGCGGGCTGTGTGATCGACACCGTCATGTTCTCGAACGCGGGCAGCTGGTAACGGCCCTCGTCGTCGGTCCGCACCACGTCGCGGCCGTTGGTGACCATGACGCCGGCCAGACCGGCCTCCCCGCCGTCACTGACGCTGTTCCGGTTGGCGTCGACGAAGACCTGGCCGGTCAGCACCGCGTCGTCGACGGCTCCCATCGGTGTGCGGATGACCTCGATATCGCCGCGGTAGGTGGTGTTGTCCGGGCTTTCCGACGGCGCTGCCGCGGCCGACGTGGGAATCATGGTCAGGGAACCGGCGACGACGGTGGTCAGCGAGGCCGCCAGCGCGGTACGAAAAGGGCGCGCCCATTGGGCACGCCGCGTTTGCGCATGTCGGGGATGGGTCATTGGCATGCGGTTGCCTCCGATACGCGGGGGAGGGGGTGCAAAGCCGGCCAGGGGGACCGACTGAAAGCAACCTTTCTGGACACGACTGAACAAGAAACCAGTTCACGACAAACAGCCGACCACGGGCCGGTGACGACTGACGCGGCGCACCGGTTTTCCTCAGTGAGTTCTCTCTCCCTACGTTGATCAAGGTCAGGGCCACCGGGAGACCGGTCCGATCCGGACCGGGCCCGGGGCCTGCTTTCGGGGTGACCGTGAGGCCTGCCCGTTTTCCCCGTTCACTCGTCGCCGGGGAAACCCCACTGCCGGATCCAGGCTCTCGATTCCGAACGTATACGCGCGTCAACCCGGAAAGCGAAGCGCAACTCCGCACACACCGAAAAACCTCATGGGAAGCCGTCGGATGTCGTCGTCCACCGATGTGCACTCCGTTTGTCGCCGCAGTTCCGCACCGACATGGCATGATGCGGCATCGTGTGCCGCCGAACGGCGGGGCGCGCCGGATGGAGTGGCACAAGAAACGGCTTTCCACTCGACGGCCGCAGGGCGGAATCCGTCGAGTGCACCGTAAAACACCATTTCAGAGGGGACGTGCGATTCGGACGGGCGGGCCTGGGGCCTTACCGGTCCCGCTCCGCGCCGAGGGCGACCGCACCGCCTGACCGAACCCCGCCCTCCGTCACCGTCCGTCCTCCTGGAGGATCCGGCACACACGCGTGGACGGCTCGGAGGACGGGTAGTGGTCCTCCCATGCTGCTGGTGAGGCCGCCAGGTGTGTACCGGGCACAGGAGGACACCTCCTTGCTCCATGACGTGCTGCGCCAACGCGGCCAACGCGGTCAGGTCGCCGGCCGTTCGGTCCTCGACGTCGGGTCGGGCACCGGCGCGCTGGGCATCGAGGCCTTCCGCGCGGGCGCGGCCAGCCTCACCGCGATCGACCTGTCGCGACGCTCGGTGCTGGCGAGCTGGCTCAACAGCCGGTTGCACGGAATCCCGGCGACGGTCCTGCGCGGTGACCTGTTCGCTCCCGTGGCTCCTCGCCGCTTCGACCTCGTACTCGCCAATCCGCCCTACGTGCCCGCCGCCGGTTCGTCGCCGCCCCGCCACCGGATGGCGAGGTGCTGGGACGCGGGGCCGGACGGACGGCTCCTGCTGGACCGCATCTGCGCGGGGGCGCCCTCGGTACTCAACGACGACGGCGTGCTCCTGCTCGTGCAGTCCGGGCTCGCCGACGAGCAGGCCACGTTGGAGCAGCTCGGAGAGGCCGGATTGGTGCCCGGGGTCCTCGCGAGGGCCCGCGTCCCGTTCGGGCCGGTGCTGCGGGCGCGCGCCCCGGCACTGCGCGCCCGCGGGCTGCTCGGCCCCGACCAGGTGGAGGAGGAACTCGTGGTCATCGAGGCACGCCATGACTGAGGCCCGGCGCCGGGTCGTCGTCACCGACGAGGGCCCGATCCTCGTCTACGGCCCGGTAGACGTGGAGATGCCCGACGGAACACGGGTGCGCAGCGACCGGGTGGTCACCGCGCTGTGCGCGTGCGGCCGCAGTCGGCACCGTCCGTTCTGCGACACCAGCCACCGCCGACGCGTACGTGACGACGGGGGAAAGGAGCACGACCCATGACCACGACGACGCCGGGGGCTCCCACGCTTCCCGCCCCTCGCGGCCCGGTCTCCGAGGCGGTTCTGTCCGCGCTGCGGGGAGAGCGGACCGCACCTCCCGCCGTGGACGGGTCCCCGCCCTACGGCGAGGACCTCCAGCTGGCCCTCTACTGCTGCTACGAACCCCATTACCGCGGGTTCCGCGGGGTCGACGCCGACCGCGAATGGGACCCGACGTTGCTGGCGGTCCGCGCGGAGCTGGAGGGGGTCTTCCTCGGTGCGCTCAGGGACGACGTGCCCGCTGGCGCGGACGTCGGAAGCGAGATCGACGCGCTCCTCGTCGAACACGTCGACGCGTTCGGCGTTTCCCATCACCTGCGCCGCCACGGGGAGCTGTGGCAGCTGCGCGAGTACGTCGCGCACCGCTCGCTCTACCACCTGAAGGAGGCCGACCCGCAGACCTTCGTCATCCCACGCCTGGACGGTCCGCCGAAGGCCGCCCTCGTGACCGTGCAGCACGACGAGTACGGCGCCGGGGACCCCGAGCGGGCGCACTCCAGGCTCTTCGCCGACATGATGACCGAGCTCGGCCTCTGCGCGGACTACGGCGCCTACCTCGAATCCGCGCCCGCCGAGATACTGGCCGAGGTCAACTTCATGTCGCTGTGCGGACTCCACCGCGGATTGCGCGCGGCGCTGGTCGGGCAGTTCGCCACCATCGAGCTCACCTCCTCCCCCGGCTCGGACCGGCTGGTCAGGGCCATGCGGAGGCTGGGCTGCGGTCCGGCCGCCCTACGGTTCTACGCCGAGCACGTCGAGGCCGACGCGGTGCACGAGCAGCTCGTCCGGCGCGGGGTGATCACGCCGCTGCTGAGCGCCGAACCCGAACTGGCCTCCGACGTCGTGTTCGGCATCCGCGGCAGCCTGTTCCTGGCCGACCGGTCGGAGGAGCGCCTGCTACACCACTGGAACCGCGGCGAGTCGAGCTTCCGCGACGGGGTGGACGGGAGGAGACCATGAGACCACCGGGACCGGAGACGCGGGCCCGTGTCGTCCCGGTCGCCGACCGGGGCGACACGGTGCCGGAGGACGCGGTCGTGCGCGACTGTCTCCGGCGGACACCGCCCCGGCTGCCGCCCTGGCTCGGCTACGACGCGGTCGGCTCCGCGCTGTTCGAGCAGATCACCGAACTGCCCACGTACTACCTGACCCGCGTGGAACGCGAGCTGCTGGAGCGCCACGCCCCGGAGATGGCCGAGCTGCTCGCCTGCGGGCGGATCGCGGAGCTGGGCAGCGGAAGCGCGAAGAAGACACGGCTGCTCCTGGAGGGCTGTGTGCGCCTGCGTGGGACCACCTACCTGCCGATCGACGTCGACCGGGGCATGCTGCGGTCCAGCGGCGCCGCGTTGTGCGCGGAGCTGGACGGCCTGGAGGTCACGGGCCTGTGGGGACGCTACGAGGCCGGTCTCGACTGGCTACGCACCCATCCCGGC
>NZ_ANAX01000186.1 GCF_000341065.1 Nocardiopsis halotolerans DSM 44410
CAGCGGCTTCGGCAACGCCACGCGCGGGGAACGCGACGCACTGCTCGGCGAGATCGCCCGGACCCTGCGCCCGGGCGAGGACTTCCTGGTCTCCGCCGACCTGGACAAGGGCCGCGAGGAGCTGGAGACCTGCTACAACGATCCCGCCGGACACTCGGCCTTCGCCGACTTCCGGCTCAACTACCTCACCCGGCTCAACCGCCGCTACGGCGCCGACTTCGTACTCGACGACTTCGTTCCGGAGGCCCGCTACGACGCGGACACCTCCACCGTGGAGGGACGTCTGCGCGCTCGGGCCGACCGAACGGTGTCCGTGCCGGGGCTGGGACTCACACTGCACATACCGCGCGGGCGGTTCCTCAACGTCGGTTACTCGGTGAAGTTCGACGACCGGCGGCTGGCCCGCGAGGTGGAGGCGCACGGTTTCCGGCTGCGGGCCCGGTGGTGGGACTCCGGGGCGCGGTACGGGCTCTTCCTCTTCCGCCGCGAGGCCTGAGAAGCGCCGCCGACCGCGCGCCCGGGTGCCCTCGTCGGGTGCCAGCCATCGCCGGACCGGAGTCCTGTATCCTCGCCGTGGTCGCTTTTCGGATGAGCGGGAAGGTGCGCGCGACGATCGAGGTTCTGGCTCTGAGCGCTCTGGCCCCATCTTTCTGGAGCCGTTACGTCTGGCCGAGCCTGCCCGCGAACCCGCGCTCCGGCTCGACCCCGCCACACTCCTCCAGCTCCTTCTGTTCGTCGCCGCGGGTGTGTTCACCTGCAAGGTCGCCGCGGGGGCCGCTGATCTCCTCGTGAGGATCCTGAGGTACAAGGCCGCACGGCGATGGCCCGGCCTGGCACCGGAGGCGCCCCACCGCGCTCCACCCGGGACCGGGCCCGTGCCGGGGCCCGCAGGCACCCGCAACGAGGTCCACGGCGACGTGGGGGGCACCGTCGTCCAGGCCGGGCACATAGCCCAACTCCACATCCATCCTCCGCAGGTGCGTGGCGACGAAGGACCGCCCGGGGGCGGCGACCGCTGAGCGGCCGGGCAGCGGTCCCGGCACGCATCCGGGCCTCCCGCCCCGGCGCGGGACACCCGCCACGGTGCCGGTCCGGCGTCGTGGAGCTGCCAGACCCGGCTCGTCGGTGCCGTCAGGCCGGGTGCTCCGGTGCCATGGAACCGCTGGTGTGCTCGCCGGTGCGGGCAGGGTGAGGGGTGGCGTCCGTCGCCTCATCCCTCGCCCGCCCCTCCGCGGGAGACGCCGTCCAGGAGGGTGTCCGTCTCCTCCGCGGTGGGGCAGGTGGCCGGGCCGTGGCGGGTGACGGACAGGGCGGCGGCCGCGTTGGCCCGGCGTGCGGCCTCCAGCGGGGCCAGGCCCCGGGCCACGGCCGCGGTGAACACGCCCACGTGCGCGTCGCCCGCCCCGTTGGTGTCCACGGCGCGCACGGGAAAACCGGGAACCCGTCGGGGCGCTCCCCCGGCCTCCGCCACCACGCAGCCGTTCGCGGAGTCGCGTACGACCACCACGCCACCGGAGCGGATCCGGGGGGTGAGAAGCGCGGCGGCCTCCTCGGGGGCGGCGCGGCCGGTCATGGTCGAGGCCTCGGCGGCGCTGAGGCTGAACAGGTCGACACGGGCCAGGGCCCGGTCCAGGGTCCGTGCGGGAAGATCTCCCACGACCGGGGCGGGGTCCAGGACCAGACGCACCCCCTCGGGGAGCTCATCGATCCAGGTGAGGAGTTCGTCGGCACGCGGCCCGGGCAGCAGGGAGTACCCCACCGTGTAGACGAAGTCCCCCGGTTCGGGCCGCAGCGTGCGCAACCGCGTCAGGGACAGGTCCATCTCGGCGCCCAGGCGGGTGACGAAGGTCCGCTCCGCGTCGCCGTCGACCAGGGCCACGCAGAAGCCGGTGTCCGCGTCGGGGTCGGGTGCGTGCGCCACCGACACCCCCTCCGAACGCAACGCGGCACGGGCCAGGTCCCCGTTCGGCCCGCTCCCGTGCGCCCCCGCGTAGACCACCTCCATGCCCGCGCGCGCCGCGGCGGCGATGACGTTGAAACCGCCTCCGGCCAGGGTGCGCGCGGAGGAGGCGAACACGCCCCCACCTGCCCGGGGGAGGGCGTCGACCGCCATCACCACGTCGATGATCACCGGCCCCACGTGAAGGAGGCGTCCGGTCATGAGAGGGCTCCCTTCGCCTGTACCGACCGTGCGATCATCCCGTGCCGGTTCGGGACGGGCGGTGCCGGGTGGGCGGAAGTCACCCGTCCGAGGCCGCGGCGCCGACCGGCTGTCTGAGGATGGTGCGCTGCCTCTCCGGCGCGACCCTGCGGAAGTCGCTGAGGTAGATCTCGTGGTGCCTGCCGACCATACGCAGTCCGTTGTCCGGGATGAACCCGTGGTGCATCCGGGCGAGCACGTCCGCCTCGTCGTCGAACGAGCCGACGTGCAACGTCTGCACGCAGCGGCCCTCGGAGAGCGTCTCCATGCGGACGTCGCCCAGGCGCGCGGGTCCGCTCCCCGACGCGACCCGTTCCACGGCGGTGGCGAACATGTCCCGGTCGGTCCAGTCCGGGACCATGATCATCAGCGTCCAGCTCCACCGCGACTTGTCGCGGGACGCCGTGAAGGCGTCCATGTCCTCGGCCCACCACAGGCCCTCCAGGGGAGGGACGACGTAGTCGCGACCGAGGTCCTGTTTGCTGGCGAACTTCAGTTTGTAGGCCACCGGGTAGAGCGCCCGGACCGCCTCGGTGAAGGCCGGTGAGGTGTTGGGGTCCCCGTGGCCGTCGACCATGAGGTACCGCAGGTCCGGCACCTCCAGGACACGGAACCGGTCCCGTCGCGCCTGGTAGGCGTCGAGGGTCCTCTTGAAGTCGGTCTTGTTCGTCATCGGGCACCTGGGCTCGGGGGGTACGGAAGCGCCTCGCGCGCCGCCCGCGCGGAGGGGGTCTGCGCCCGCTCGGGGAGCGGCGGCGGGTCGGTGACGCCCACCGGCGGCGGAAGCGGCCCGGGCGCGGCTCCAGAGTCCCACTCCGGGTGGGGTCCCCGCCACCCCGCATGCTCACTATTCACTCGAAGTATACATTTTGTGTATAGTCGCTGGTATGTCTATCGGCACCACGTTGCTCGGTCTGCTCGAATCGGGCCCCCGCCACGGGTACGACCTCAAACGCCTCTTCGACGAACGGTTCGGACACGACCGGCCCCTGCACTACGGGCAGGTCTACTCGACGATGTCGCGCCTACTGAGGAACGGCCTCGTCGAGGTGGACGGGGTGGAGTCGGGAAGCGGTCCCGAACGCAAGCGTTACGCCATCACCGACGCGGGCGTCACCGATGTCAGCCGGTGGCTCTCCACCGCGGAGAAGCCCGAGCCCTACCTCCAGAGCACCCTGTACGCCAAGGTCGTACTGGCACTGCTCACCGGCCGTGACGCCGCCGGGCTGCTGGACGTTCAGCGGGCCGAACACCTGCGCCTCATGCGTGAGCTCACCCGCCGCAAGACCAGCGGCGACCTCGCCGACCAACTCGTCTGCGACCACGCCCTGTTCCACCTGGAGGCCGACATCCGGTGGCTGGAGTTGACCGCCAGCCGCCTCGGCCGACTCGCCCGGGAGGTCGGCGCATGAGCGGCGCCAACACCGCGGAAGGTACGGAAGCCCTGCTCACCGCCACCAGGCTCCGCAAGTACTTCGGTTCGACCGCCGCGCTGAACGGAGCGGACTTCACCATCGACTCCGGCGAGGTCGTCGCCGTCATGGGCCCGTCCGGATCCGGCAAGTCCACGCTGCTGCACTGTCTGGCGGGCATCCTCGACCTCGACGGCGGCACCGTGCGCTACGACGGCCACGAGCTGTCGGCCCTGCCGGACACCGAGCGCAGCAGGCTCAGGCGCAGCGACTTCGGCTTCGTCTTCCAGTTCGGCCAACTCGTCCCCGAGTTGACCTGTGTGGAGAACGTCGCGCTGTCCCTGCGCCTGGCGGGCGTCGCGCGCCGGAGGGCGGAGTCCTCCGCGACGGAGTGGATGGCCCGCCTGGAGGTGGACGACGTCCGCGACAAGCGCCCCGGCCAGGTCTCCGGGGGGCAGCGGCAGCGGGTGGCCATCGCCCGGGCGCTGGTGGCGGGTCCGCGTCTGATCTTCGCCGACGAGCCCACCGGCGCACTGGACTCGCTCAACGGAGAGCGCGCCATGGAACTGCTCACGGGCGCCGCGCGCGACACCGGGGCCGCCGTCGTCCTGGTCACCCACGACGTCCGGGTCGCGGCCTACTCCGACCGCGAGGTCGTCGTCCGCGACGGCCAGGTCCTCGACACCACCGCCCGGATCGCGGGGACGACGTGATCGGCCGGTGGTACCGCGATCTGGCCATGGGAGCCGGACTCACCCTGAACGGCGGACGGGCGGGCTGGACGAGGACGCTGCTCACGGCGCTGGGCGTGGGACTGGGGGTGATGGTGCTCCTGCTGGCGTCCGCGGCCCCCACGGTACGCGCCGCGGCCCTGGAGCGGGCGGACGCGCGGTCACCGGTGTACCTGGAGGAGGGGGCCCGGATCGGCGACGACACCGTTCTCGCGGCCCCGGAGATCGTCGAGTACCGGAACACCCTGTTCTCCGGCATGCTGCTCGGATCACTCGGGGACCCGCGGGAGGCCGTCCACCCTCCGGGGATCGACCGCCTGCCCGCGGCGGGAGAACTCTACGTCTCGCCAGCCCTGCGCGACCTCCTGGACTCCCCGGAGGGCGCCCTGCTCGCCGAGCGGTTCGACGGAGCCCCGGTCACCGGCGTGATCGGCACCGAGGGCCTGCGGGGGCCGTACGAGCTCTACTTCTACCTGGGCACGGACACCCTCGCGCAGGACCCGGCCTCGTACGCCGTCTCCGGTTTCGGCGGGGACCGGCCGGGCAGCGGTCTGTCCGCGATGACCGTGCTGCTCATCGTCGTCATCATCGTGGTGCTGCTGCTACCGGTCGCCGCCTTCGTCCTCACCGCGATGCGCTTCGGCGCCGAGAGCCGCGACCAGCGCCTGGCCGCACTGCGGTTGGTGGGCGCAGACAGGGGGATGACACGGAGGATCGCCGCGGGCGAGTCACTCGTCGGCGCGCTCCTGGGGCTGGCCCTCGGCACCGGGTTCTTCCTCGTGGTCCGGACGTTCGCCGACGACGTGCGGCTCCCGGCCTCGGGTGTACTGCCCGCCGACATCTCACCGGCGCCGCTGCTCGCCGCCCTCGTCGTGGTGCTCGTCCCGGCCAGTGCCGTCCTGGTGACGCTCCTCGCGCTCCGCGGGGTCGAGGTCAGCCCGCTGGGCGTCTTCCGGGAGAACACCGACCACGGTCGGCGGCTGTGGTGGCGCGTGGTGGTCCTGGCCGTCGGCTGCGCCGTCCTGTTCGTGCCCGGTCGGGGGACGAACTCCGAGGGCACGGAGTGGACCGTCGCCGTCGGCGTGCTGCTGACCCTGACGGGGGTCACCCTGCTGCTGCCGTGGGTCGTCGAGGCCGTGGTGGGACGGCTGCGCGGCGGCCCGCTGTCGTGGCAGATGGCCACGCGGCGCCTCCAGTTGAACAGCGGACTCGCGGCCCGCACCGTCAGCGGCGTCACCATCGCCGTGGCCGGGGCGATCGCGCTCCAGATGCTGTTCTCCGCGATGAACGCGCAGGTCCCCCCGGGCGAGGACCAAGGTCCGGCCGCGACGCGGATGATCGCCTCGGCCACGGTGGAGACCGGCGCCGAGGGCGCGGAGTTCGCCCGCGGTGTCGACGGGGCCAGGGGGGTGGCGTCCTCTGTCCCGTTCCTGCTGGCCCACCTGGACGCCCCGCCCGGCACCGACGGCCCACAGGAGAGGCTGACGGTCGTCATCGCCGACTGCGCGGACCTGGAGCGGCTGGTCACGTTCTCCTCCTGCACCGACGGCGACGCCTTCGTCACGGATGGCGGGGAGGTCGCCGTGCGTCCGGGTGACCGGCTGGACCTCCACAACGCCCGCGCGGGCGGGCCCGCCGCCGAGCCCCGCCCGTGGACCGTCCCCCGGGTGCGTGAGGCCCGGATCACGGAGGCCCTGTCCGGGCCGAATTACCAGGGCCTGTACCTCACCCCGTCGGCGCTTCCGGTCGAGGAGCTGGAGAACATTCAGGCCACGGTGCTCGTCACGCTCGACGGGAAGGTGCCGGACGCCGTCGAGCACGTGCGCAACCACATCGGTGTCGACGAGCCCGGGACCGACTCGCGCGTCCTGGGGTCGGAGATCGGCGGCAGCGTGTTGACGGTCATCGGCGACGCGCTCCGGGCCGGTGCGGTCCTCACGATGCTGGTGATCGGGGCGAGCATGGTCATCTCCACGGTCGAGCAGCTGCGTGAACGCAGGCGGCAGCTCTCGGTGCTGATCGCCTTCGGCACCAGACGTTCCACGCTCGCCGCCTCGGTGCTGTGGCAGACCGCGATCCCGATGGTGCTCGGCCTGGTGATCGCCGTCGTCGGCGGGTTCGGGCTCGGCCTCCTCCTGCTGCGGTTGGCCGACCTCCCGGTCACCGACTGGCTGGCCTTCGTGCCGCTCGTGGGCGCCGGGATCGGCGTGATCGCGCTGGTGACCCTGGCGAGCCTGCCGTACCTGTGGCGGATGACGCGTCCCGAGGGGCTGCGCACCGAGTGACGGCGGCGGGACGTCCCCGGGGGGAAGCGGTTCCATGGCGCGAGAGTGCGCTCCTCCCGCGCCACGGAACCCCGGTGTCGGTTGATGGCCGAAGCCTGGCACAGGGGCACGGTGCGGACACCCCGCGGACGGACCTGAACCCGGACGTGCTCCGCCCCCGGCCCGGACGGGGCGGGGGCGGAGCACGCGTCGGAGGTTCCCGGATCAGTCGGTTCCGGAGTCCATCGCGGCGTTGTCGAGCAGGTCGACGTTCTCGTCGGCCGCCGGGCCACGGGAGGCGATCGCCTCGGCGCCGCCCTCGGGCATAGCGCCGATCAGACCGGTCGAGGCCGCCTGGGCGGCACCGACCGACGTGTGCGGGCTGCCGACCATGCCGACGCTGGAGTACTCCTCCAGCTTGGCGCGGGAGTCGGCGATGTCGAGGTTGCGCATGGTCAGCTGGCCGATGCGGTCGATCGGCCCGAACGCGGCGTCCTCGGTCCGCTCCATGGACAGCTTGTCCGGGTGGTAGCTGAACGCCGGTCCGGTCGTGTCCATGATGGAGTAGTCCTCACCGCGCCGGAGCCGCAGCGTCACCTCGCCGGTGACCGCCGTGCCCACCCAGCGCTGGAGGGCCTCGCGCAGCATCAGCGCCTGCGGCTCCAGCCCGCGGCCCCCGTAGAGCAGCCTGCCGAGCCGCCGGCCGTCGTTGTGGTAGCTGGCGAGGGTGTCCTCGTTGTGGATCGCGTTGACCAGGCGGTCGTAGGCCGCGTACAGCAGCGCCATGCCCGGCGCCTCGTAGATGCCCCGGCTCTTGGCCTCGATGATCCGGTTCTCGATCTGGTCCGACATACCCAGGCCGTGACGGCCGCCGATGGCGTTGGCCTCGTTCACCAGGTCGACGGCGGAGGGGAACGTCTTGCCGTTGATGGTCACCGGACGCCCCTGCTCGAAGCCGACCGTGACGTCCTCGGGGACGATCTCGACCTCGGGGTCCCAGAACCGCACGCCCATGATGGGCTCGACGATCTCGATTCCGGTGTCGAGGTGTTCGAGCGACTTGGCCTCGTGCGTCGCGCCCCAGATGTTGGCGTCGGTGGAGTAGGCCTTCTCGGTGCTGTCGCGGTAGGGCAGGCCGTGGTCGAGCAGCCACTCGGACATCTCCTTGCGGCCGCCGAGCTCGTTGACGAACTCGGAGTCCAGCCACGGCTTGTAGATCCGCAGGGAGGGGTTGGCGAGCAGGCCGTAGCGGTAGAACCGCTCGATGTCGTTGCCCTTGAAGGTGGACCCGTCACCCCAGATCTGCACGCCGTCCTCGAGCATCGCGCGCACCAGCAGGGTGCCCGTGACGGCCCGGCCGATGGGGGTGGTGTTGAAGTAGACACGGCCGCCGGAACGGATGTGGAACGCTCCGCAGGCCAGGGCCGCGAACCCCTCCTCCACCAGGGCTTCCCGGCAGTCGACCAGGCGGGCGACCTCCGCGCCGTACTCGTTGGCGCGGCCGGGCACCGAGGCGATGTCGGATTCGTCGTACTGGCCGATGTCGGCGGTGTAGGCGCACGGGACGGCGCCCTTGTCGCGCATCCACGCGACCGCTACCGAGGTGTCGAGGCCACCGGAGAAGGCGATTCCGACGCGCTCGCCGACGGGGAGGGAAGTGAGTACCTTGGACATAGAAATAAGTATGCGCCCTAATGAATGAGCATGCAATCTGGGGGCGTACCCAGGCACGTCGATGTGGGGAACCTCGCTGTCCCCACACCGACCGGGAGCGTCTCCGGAGGAGCCGCCCCTACGTCCAGGTGGTGTCCGGCTGGACGTTCAGCGTGAGGTGCACCTGCTGCCTCACCAGCTCCGGAGGCGCGCCGAGGCCGGAGAGCACGGAGACCGCCGCGCCGTGCTTCGGACGGAGCAGCCCGAGGAGCAGGTGTTCGGTCCCGATGTGGTGGTGCCCGAGCCGGATGGCCTCGCGGAGGGACTCCTCCAACGCCTTCCTGGTCTCCGTGGTGAAGGGAATGTGTCCCTGCGGCTTGAAGAGCCGCTTCCTCCGACCGGCCGTTCCGGCCACCTCGGCCAGGGCGGACTCGTGGTCAACCACCAGGGCTCCCAGGGCACGGGCCGCGATGCCCTCCCGCACCCCAAGCAGTCCGAGCAGCATGTGGTCGGTACCGATGTTCCTGTGCCTGAGCTCGCGCGCCTCCTCCTGGGCCAGAACGACCACGCGCCGGGCCTCAGCGGTGAACCGCTCGAACATGGACATCACTCCTGGTTCTTCGTTGGGGGAACGGCGCGTGGTGACCCACCGCCGCGTTCACCGCCCCGTCCCTCCCCCACCCGGCCCGAGAACGTGCCGCGTCGGTGTGCGCGGCATGGCGCGGAGTGGGGTGGGCGCGGCGAACCGGGCCGGGTTCGTGACGCCGCACGGCTGGTCAGCACGGTGCGCGCCGCATGCTACGGCGTGGAAGCCGCACGGGCGGCCCCGGGGGTCGCCGGAAAACCCCGTGCGCCGCAGGGTGTCCGCTCGTTAACGTTCCGGAATGAGCACCAAGGAGAACCACTTCGGAGAGAGCGTCGCGGCGACCTACGACGAGTCGTCGGCGGACATGTTCGATCCCGGTGTCCTCGACCCCGCGGTCGACGTCCTGGCGGAGCTGGCCGGTGACGGCCGGGCCCTGGAGCTGGGCATCGGGACGGGACGCGTCGCTCTGCCACTGGCCCGCCGCGGGGTTCCGGTGCACGGCGTCGACCTGTCCCAGGCGATGGTCGACCGGCTCAGGGCCAAACCGGGCGGCGACGCGGTCGGGGTGACGATCGGCGACTTCGCGACGACGCGGGTGGAGGGAACGTTCTCCCTCGCCTACCTGGTCTTCAACACGATCGGGAACCTGACGACGCAGGAGGAGCAGGTGGCCTGCTTCCGCAACGTCGCGGACCACCTCGAACCCGGGGGCCGCTTCGTCATCGAGGTCGGCGTCCCCGAACTGCGGAGACTCCCGGAGGGCCAGGAGGCCGTGCCGTTCCGCGTGGGCCCGCCCGTGTGGGCGTTCGACCTCTACGACGTCGCCACGCAGGCGATGAGCTCGAACTACGTCACCATCGTGGACGGTCGGAGCACGTACAGGTCGATCCCCTTCCGGTACGTGTGGCCCGCCGAACTCGACCTGATGGCCCAGCTCGCCGGGATGCGTCTGCGCGACCGGTGGGACGGCTGGACGGGGGAACCGTTCACCAGCCGGAGCCGCCAGCACGTCTCGGTCTGGGAGAAACCCGCCGGCTGAGGACGGCGGGGTCCGGACGCACGGTGCCGTGGGCGCCCCGGCGCCCGGCACCGAGGAGTGTGAGACACCGCCCTCCCCGCACCCCGACCCGGCGCCCGCACGCCACTGCGGCGCGGCAGCGCCCGCCTCCTCCAGCGGCTCACGAGGAGAATGCGGCCGGGAAGGCCCCGAGGGCCTGGTGATCGAGGATCGCGGCGGACCCGGAACGGCGGGCGCTCCCCCGGTGGGTCCGCGCGCCCACTGACCGCGCACGCCGACACCAACGCCGCGTGCGATATCCGAGCACGCGACGGAGCAGCGAGCGCCCCGGGACATCGTGGCGGTGGGCCCCCTTGGCCACGACCGCGCGGAAGAGCCCGACCTGCGCCAACTCCAGCGCGTCGGCGTTGGGGTGCGGGTGGATCGTGAGCCGCTCGGCGGTGACCCGGAGGGTGGACATGGCGTTCCCTCCGTGTGGGGAAGCGCTCCGGGGGCGCGCTTCGAGGACCGGCTCACCGTGCCCGGAACCCCGTCGGGGCCACAACACCTTTTGTGCCGCCCGGACCGGCGCGGTACGCGCGTTCCCCGGTCGCGGCCGGTCAGGGCGCCTGAGGCGGCTCGGACGCCGCTCCGCGCCGGGCACGCTAACGTTGCGCACACAGGGACGAACACACCGGCGGGCACGGCGTCGGGGCGAGAGTGGAGAAGGAGTGCCGCGATGTCTGGGGCGCAGCACATGCAGATCGGTGAGGTCGCCGAACGGACCGGCCTGTCCCTGCGCACGATCCGTTACTACGGGGAGGTCGGCCTGGTCGAGCCCTCGGCGCGCTCCCGCGGCGGTTTCCGGCTCTACACCGAGACGGACGTGGACCGGCTGAACCTCATCAAGCGGATGAAACCGCTGGAGTTCAGCCTGGACGAGACCCGTGAGCTGCTGACGGCCATCGACCGGCTGAACGCGTCCGAGACCGGCCCCGACGAGCGACGGGTCCTGAGCGGGAGGCTCGACGACTTCGAGGAGGCCATCGTCGCCCGCTGCCGGACCCTGCGCAAACAGCTGGCGATGGCCGAGGAGTTCGCCGGACGGCTGCGCGAGGTCCGCGCCCGGAACGGTGCCACCACCTGAGCGTTCCGGCGCCCCGAGGAGGACGCCTCCGTCCGGGCGGCCCCGCACGGGGCGACGGGGTCCCGTCCGGAACGCCGACCGGCGGACGCCGACCGATGGTGAAGGCGGCCCGCCGGGCGTACCGGCGGGCCGCTGGCGGGTTCACCCCGGCGCGGACGCGGACGGCGGTTCCGCGCGAACGCCCGAGGGCCCGCTCACGCCTCCTCGTCCACGCGGATCGCGCCCGTGGGGCACACCTCCGCGGCCTCGCGCACGGTAGCGTGCAGCGATTCCGGCGGCTTCCCGTCGAGCAGGGCCACGACGCCGTCGTCCTCCCGCTGGTCGAACACCTCCGGGGCGAGCAGTACGCACTGGCCCGCGCCGCAGCACCTGTCCTCGTCCACGGTCACCCTCACGACCGTTCCTCCTTCCTCCGCGTCGGGGCGGCGCCGGCCCGGCCGGTCCGCGTCACCCTGCCGGGCACGGTCACCACCGCACCGGAACCTCGCTCAACCCGCCCACGATGAGGCCGTCGACGGGCCTGAGCTCCGCGGCGGGAACGGCGAGTTCCAGTGTGGGGAGCCTGCGCAGCAGCACCTCCAGCACGACCTGGAGCTCGGTGCGCGCCAGCGCCTGCCCCAGGCACGCGTGCGCTCCGGAACCGAAGGTCAGGTGCGGGTTGGGGCTGCGCCCCAGGTCCATGCCGTCCGCGTCCTCGAACGCGCTCCCGTCCCGGTTGGCGGCGCTCATGCTGCACATGACGGTGGTTCCGGCCGGGACGGTGGTGCCGCCGATCTCGGTCTCCTCGGTGATGTAGCGCGGCAGGCCGACCCCGCCGTTGGCGTCGTAGCGCAGCGACTCCTCCACGGCGGTGCGCACGAGCGACGGGTCGGCCACCAGACTCTCCCAGCGGCTCCGGTCGTCCAGCAGCATCGCCACCATCTTGCCGATCATGTTGGCGGTGGTCTCGTGCCCGGCTACCAGCAGGCCCATGCTGGTGGCGACCAGCGCGGGGCCCGGCAGGTCCGCCCCGGCCTCGGCGACCTCGGTGATCAGGGAGCTGATCAGGTCGTCCTGGGGCTCCGCCCGCTTGGCCTCGACGTGGCCGGTCATGTACGCGTCGAACTCGGTCTGGGCCCGCTCCATCTCCTCCGGCGTGTAACGGGTGAGGTTGAGCAGGGCGTCCGACCAGTGGGAGAAGCGGTCGCGGTCCGCGTCGGGGACCCCCAGCATGTCGCAGATGACCCACACGGGCAGGGGGAAGCCCAGGTGCGCCTTCAGGTCCGCCGGTGTTCCGTGCTCCACCATGCCGTCGACCAGCTGGTCGGCCATGGCCTCGATCCTCGGCCGCAGGGCCGTCATGCGCTTGGCGGTGAACCACTTGCCGACGAGCCGACGCCACTGCCTGTGCTCCTCGCCGGTGTCGGGGACCCGCGCCGCCATGTCGCTGTTGAACACGCCGCCCGTCTCACTCTCGGAGATCCGGGCGGCGCCCTCGGCGTTCAGCTGCCGGGTGAAGCGCGGGTCGGACAGGACCTGTTTGACGTCCTCGTAGCGGGTGACCAACCTCGCCGGGTCGCCGCTGGGCAGCCGTACGTGGGCGACCGGGCACCCCCGCCTCAGCTCCTCCCACTCCCGTGGCGGCTCCAGCACCTCCGGGCCGGGGATCGGATAGTCCAACACGCGCTCGGTCTGGTCGGCACCCACGGCTGCACCACTCCTCTGTGTGACGGTTGCGTGCGCTTTCAGTCAACAGAGGCCATGGGGGGCAGTCAAGCGACTGACTTAAATTTTGTGCGCACACGCCCCAAAGCCGCGGAGAACCCGGAGAACGCGGAGCGGGCGGCACCGCGTGGTGCAGCCCGCTCCGGATGTGGCGATCGACGTGTGCCGTCAGACCGCCGCCCAGCCGTTGTCNGCACCACGCCGTTGACGCTGCTCGCGGCGTCGGAGGCCAGGAAGACGATGGCGGAGGCGAGCTCGGACGCCTCGGCGACGCGGCCCATGTTGGCCATGAAGGTGCCGAGGGTGGTCGGCCCGTGGGGCGCGGACGCGACGTCGACGCTGATGGAGGTGGCGGTGCCCCCGGGCGCGACCGCGTTCACCCTGATCCCCTTGTCCCGGTACATGACCGCGGTGGACTTCACCAGGCCGACGACTCCGTGCTTGGAGGCGGTGTAGGCGGCCCCGGCGGCGCTGCCGCGCAGGGAGGCCTCCGAGGCGGTGAAGACGACGGAGCCCCGTTCCCGCTCCACCATGTGCGGCAGGACGGCGCGGGTGAGCAGGAAGGGCGCGGTCAGGTTCACCCGGACGAGCCGCTCCCAGACCGCGTCGGTGACGTCGGCGGTGGCGGACATGTCGTCCATGATCCCGGCGTTGTTGACCAGGACGTCGATACCGCCGAGGCGGTCGACGGCGGTCGCGACGACCCGGTCCACGACCTCCGGCTGGCTGAGGTCGCCGACCACGGTCTCGGCGGTGCCGCCGGTCGCGCGGATCTCCTCGGCCACCGCCCGCGCGGTGTCGGCGTTGAGGTCGGCGACGAGGACCCTGGCGCCCTCCCCCGCGAAGTGCAGAGCGCTCGCCCGGCCGATGCCGGACCCGCCTCCGGTGACGATGACGTTCCTGTCCTTCAGGCCCAGACCGGCCATGAGAAGTCCCCCTCGACGCTGCTGGCGGCCACGGCGACCGCCATTGTCACTGTAAGACTTTTTGTCGCTAAGAGACAAATATTGCCGGGTCGGACCCCGACGTCTAGAGTGGACTCCGCCCAGGTGACGAGGACGTGGAAGGAAGGGCCATGGCGAGGACCCCGTCCCCCGGCTCCGCCCGGACCTCCCCGGGCAGGGGACGTCCGCCCATGACCGAACGGCGCCGGGAGATCGTCCGCATGGAGATCGCGCGTGCGGCCGTGCGGCTGTTCACCGAGCACGGGGTGTCCGGCACCACGGGCGACGACATCGCGCACGCGCTCGGCATCTCCACCAGGACGCTGTGGCGGTACTTCCCCACCAAGGAGAGCTGTGTCCGGCCCCTGCTGACCACGGGCCTGGACCTGGTGGCCGCCAGCCTGCGCTCCTGCCCCCCGGACTCCTCCCTCCTGGAGCACCTGGAGCGGGAGGGGCTCTTCGGCGGCGGCACCCCGGTCATGGAGGAGTCCGTCGCCGACCTCATCCGGATGACCCGCGACGAACCCGCGCTCATGGCGGTCTGGCTGGAGGTCCACCACGCGGCCGAGTCGGTCTTCGCGGACATCATCGCCGACCGCACCGGCGCGCCGGTCGACGGCCTGACCGTGCGCGTCCAGGCGGCCGCCCTCAACGCCGCGCTGCGCCTGGCCTCGGAGGAGTACGCCCTCCGTCAGGGCGGCGGGGACCCGACCCACGGCGGGATGGCGTCCCTCATGCGCACCGCCCTGACCACCGCGGCCCGGGGGTTGCCCGCCTTCGAGCGCGGGGACCGGTCCCCGCGCTGAGAGCGTCCCCCGGGCCGGGCGCCTCACGCCGTGAGGTCGAGGACGAGCGAGCCGACCGCCAGGAACAGGTACCCGAGGGGGAAGGCCAGTGCGTAGTCGCGGGCCCGCAGGTGCGTGACGACCGCCCCCACGAAGAAGAGCGTCAGCCCCAGCGCCGCCAGGGCCCCGACCAGCGGGACGCCGAGGAGGCCCAGGAGGAGGCCCAGCGCGCCCGCGCCCTTGAGGAGGCCGAGCGCGGTCAGCCACGACTCGGGCACCCCCACGGCCGCCGAGTTGGCGAGGACGAACCGCGCGCGGAGCAGGTCGGCGACCGCCATGCCGCCGTTCGCGAGGACGGCGAACACGGTCACCACCACGTGGGCGACGGTCATGTCAGGGCCCCCGTCCACGCGGCTGCGTTCACCGGCGCACGCGCGTCCTCCAGCCGGGGGTCCCCCGGGGTCGTCGGCGTCACGGTGGTCAAGGCCCCGGACGCGCCAGCCGCGTCCGTGCCGGAACGGAACCGCGGAGTCATACGGGTCTGTGGAGTCATGGCACCGCTCCCTGTGTCGGGTCGATCGGAGTTCGCAGGAGTCACCCCTTCGACGGTCTCCGGCCGGGGAACGTGACACGCGGACCCAGCCGAGGGGCTTCGGCCCCCCGGTCGGGTGCCCGGACGTGGAGAAGCCCCGGACCGCGTACGGCCCGGGGCTCCGTTTTCCCTGCTCCTCAACCCGTCACCGCCCGACGCCGCGTGCGGAGACTCCCCCGTTCGGTGGCACCGGGGGCGGGAACCAGGCTCCGACGGACGGGCTGGTCAGGAGGTGGGACCTAGTCGGGATAGACGGCGTCGGGCGCCTCCACCCGCGCCCAGTCGGTGTCCGCGCCCAGGTGGAAGGACGGGTAGGCGGGCTGGTTGTAGCTGGTCTGCTGCCGGGCCACCTCCACCCGGTACTGGGGGTCGTGCATGAGGGTGTACAGCTTGTGGTCGGTGACCTCGGTGCTGGTGAGGATCCGCAGCGCCCCGCTGTCCTCCGTGCGCAGGACCAGCTCCTCGCGCCAGTCGCCGAACACGTCCGCGACCAGGGCGGGGTTGCCCTTCGTCCCGTTGTTGGTGAGCGTGCCCTCCGCCGTGAGCAGGGTGCCGCGCCGCCAGTCCTCGATCCTCGGGCCCTCGGTCCCCTCGATGGTCTGCGTGGTCATGTCGGCGGACCAGCGGATGCTCATGTTCGTGCCGGGGGTCCGGTCGCCCAGGAAGTCGCCGTCCGCGCTCCACAGGCCCGCCTCGACGTCGTCGCCGGGCGGCATCGAGGACCAGGCCTCCAGGCCGGGGACGTCCGGGTCGATGTCGCCGACCATGCCACGGCCGGTGTCCACGCCCGTGTACCCGCCGAAGAGCACCTCACCGGTGGCGGCGTCGCGCATCGCGAAGCCGTAGGGCGCGTACGTGGAGCCCTCGTGCACGGTCCAGATCTCCAGGCCGTCCCGCTCGGGGTCCAGGTCACCCACGTGCATGGCGTCGCCGTGGCCGAGCTTGGTCATCTCGCCCTCGATGTCGCTTCCGGGCGGGCCCTCGGCGTACGAGGAGTACAGCAGTGATCCGTCGTCGTCCAGCGTCGCGGCGCCGTAGACGATCTCCTGGCGGCCGTCCCCGTCCACGTCGGCGGCGCTCAGCGAGTGGAAGCCCTGACCGGCGAGCGTTCCCAGCCCGGGATCGGTGCCGTCCCCGCCGTGCGGGGAGGCGTTGAACGGGTTGTCCATCGGCACGTGCCCGCTGTCGGCGATCCAGCGCTGGCTGAGTTCCTCGCCGTCGAAGTCGTAGGCGGCGACCGCGCCGCGCGTGTAGTAGCCCCGGGCGAACACCGCCGACGGGCGCTGTCCGTCCAGGTAGGCCACGCCCGACAGGAACCGGTCCACCCGGTTGCCCGGCTCGATGCGCGACATCGCGTAGTCGCCCCACATGAGGCCGTCGTCGCCGCGCCCCGGCTCGTAGCGGACGGTGTCCAGCTCAGCGCCGGTCCGCCCGTCGAACACCGTCAGGTACTCGGGGCCGCTCACGACGAAGCCCTCGAACTCGCGCAGTTCGTTCCTTCCGCTGCGCGAGGGCGCGTACTCGTCGATGAAGAAGTCCGCGAGGGCCTCGGCGTCCTCCCGGTTCAGGGGGTAGTCGTGGCGGGGTTCCTCGCCGAAGGCCTCCTCCAGGGTGGCGGGCCAGTTCCCGGCCACGACCTCGGGGTGCTCGTGCCAGCCCAGGAACGTCTCCACGAGGTGCTCGTGGTAGTCCTCGGCGCTCATCCGGTAGTCGTCGCCGTGCCCGTACCCGGCCGCGACGTCCTCCTCCGGCATGGTGATGTGGTCCTCGGTCACCCCGCCGTCCCCGAAGGTCAGCGTCCTGGTGCCCGGGGCGGTCTTGAGCATGATCTCCGAGCGGCCGTCGCCGTCGAGGTCGTAGACCACGAACTGCGTGTAGTGCGCGCCCGAGCGGATGTTGACGCCCAGGTCGATGCGGTGCAGCAGCTCGCCGCCCCGCGTGTACGTGTCGATGTAGGTCGGGCCGGTGTAGCCCCTCTGGGAGACGTCCTTGGAGTTGGTGGGGTCCCACTTGACGACGAACTCGTACTGTCCGTCGCCGTCGACGTCGCCGACACTCACGTCGTTGGCGGTGTACCCGTACTCCTCGCCCGTCGGGGTCGTTCCGCCCTCGGGCTTTTGCAGGGGCAGGTCGTGGTGGCCCTCGGCCCACACGGTGGCCTCGCCCTCGGGGCCGACGCCGGGCCTGCCCCGGGGGACCGGGACGACCCGGTACTCGGAGTCGGCGCCGCCCTCCTCGTCCAGGAAGTTGGTGCTGTCCCGCACCATCCCGATGACCTTGCCGTCCCGGTACACGCGGAACTGGGGGCCGCGTAGCCCGGAGTCCGTGTGCTGACCGCCGACCTCGGAGGCCAGCAGCCGCCAGCTCAGGAAAACGCCTTCCTGAGTGTCGACCGCGACCAGACCCCGGTCCAGCCGTTCCAGTTGGACTCCCGAGTCGCCTTCCGGCTCGGCCAGGGCCGCTGGCGTTCCGGCCATCATCAGGGCACACACGCCCGCGACCAGCGGACTCGTTCTTCGGACGAAACGTGGGGAGATCCCCATGGGCACGCCTCCTCATAGAGCGGGGGTGACTCACGTTACAAGGCAAGCGCTTTCCTACCAAGACCCTCAGCGGGACGGAAGTGGCGGTGACGGGCGCGGGAACCGGTGTACGGGCAGGGAGGATCGTGGTTGCCGAGCCGGGGAAGCCGTTGGGCGCGACGGGTTCGGCAGGAGGGGTGGTCGCACACCGGGCAGACCGGGCCGACGAGCGGAGTGCGGCGCGGGAGAGGACGGGGTATGGGTCGAACATCGTCCGAACGGCGCGGCGAGGGGATAGGGTTCTGTATCAGATCCTCTTGCCTTGCATATGTCTGTGTGTTCGGTTTCGGGGATCCAGGGCCCGGAAGAGCGTTGGCGCGCTCTCCTGGGCCCGTCTTGTGTCGTGAGTCAGCCGGTCAGGCTCAGTTGTTGATTGCGGTGACGGTGTTGGCGTCGGTGTTCCACTGACTTCCGGTCAGGTCGTAGGCCAGGCAAAGCCACACCGTGCGGTACTCGGCGTTGCCGTTGTCGCCCCACTCCGAGGCGAAGGCGTTCACCATCGCCAGCCCGCGTCCCGATTCGGCGGCCAGGTTCAGCCCGCCAGACCTGGGGGCCAGGTGGGCGTCCTTTATCGCGTCCTTGGAGAATCTCCGAAGTCAAGCAATATGAAGAATCTCTGAGGAATTTTGCTAGGTTGCCCCCCATGAAGCCTTCCTTCAGTCCGACCATTCGCCGACGACGCCTCGCTCGCATACTCCGGGACCTCCGAGAGGAATCCGGACAAACATTGGATATCGCTTCAAAAAAGACGGGCATCCCAAGAGCAACTCTGGGAAAGCTGGAGACCGCTGACCTCAAGCGCATCCGCGCAGCACACCTCGACGCATTGGCTCAGCTGTACGAGGTCGATGAGGAGACGTGGAACGGCCTGCACCAGCTCGCCAAAGACGCCAACGAGCGCGGCTGGTGGTCCAAGTACAAGGACGTCTTCAAAGCGAGTGGACTGCCCTCGTTCGAGGTGGAGGCTTCCTATATCCGTGTCTACGAGACCCAGGTGGTACCGGGCCTGCTCCAGACCTCCTCCTACATCCGCGCTGTCTTCACAGGCACAAGCGCCTTTCCGGAAGAAAAGGTCCAACGCCATGTGGCTGCAAGGATGGAACGTCAAGAGATCCTGGATCGGCTCTACCCACCTGAGTACGTAGCCATCATCGACGAATCCGCGCTGTGGCGTCAGGCAGGCAGCCGTGAGGTCATGCGAGAACAACTCCTGCACTTGGCGGACATGGCACTGCGTCCTCGCGTCACGATCCACATCCTGCCGTTCTCCACTGGCATGCATGCCGCAACTTTGGGCGCCTTCCAGATCATGGACTTCCCAGAACCCAGAGACCCCACTATCGGTTACGCGGAAACGCCCACATCCACCGTCTACGTGGAAGGAGAGGAGGAGATAGCTCGTTACGAGGCGATGTGGCGTGAGGTGCACAACGCCGCGTTGACCGCTGCCCAGTCCATAGACTGCCTCCACGACATGATCACATCGCTGGAAGGTGAATCGTGACAACCTTGAGGTTCCGCAAGAGCAGCCACAGCGGTGCAAGCGAAAACTGTGTAGAGGTCGCTCAGGTCCCGGCGACCTTCTACAGGAGCAGCCACAGCGGGCATGCTCAAAACTGTGTGGAGGTCTCCGACCTCCCCTGCGGAGCCGCCATCCGCGACTCCAAGCACCCCGACGCCGGACACCTCCCCTTCCCCGCCGCCGAGTGGACCAGCTTCCTCGGCGCCGCACTCCCCCGCTGACCGACAACCCCACCACCGCCCGGCCGCCTCCGTCAGGAGGACCACGGCCGGGCATCACTGTCTCCACACCTCTCGCGCCCCAGCCGCCCCTGGCCGCACCGCGGATCACCCCAGCGAGTTGAGGATCAGCAGGAGCACCGCTGTCAGCGCCACCGAGACCAACAGGGACATGACACAGCCGAGGCGGTTGCTGAAGAAGAAGAACATGGCGCTCCCTCCGTTCTCAGGCGGCCCTGCGGGGCAGAGCACGGTCACCAAACCCCTACCCCGCTCAGCCCGCCCCAGCGCGAACGCCCCGGACGCCATGTCGAGCCCCATCCATGAACAACGTTCAACCGAGATCCGAAGCGGCACGGGCACGTCCTTCCCTCAGCCTTCCCTCAGCGGAGAACGAGGGAGGACGTGGTTGCCCGGAAGACCTCGGCGGCCCGCCCATGGGCCGCCGGGGGCGGGAGACGGGCCGCGCCCTCCGTCCCCGTCCAGGGGTCGGGGCAGGTCCCGGCCCCGACCCGGGGACGACGCCTTCAGGCCCGTGTGTCGGCGGGACGCAGTGAGGAGTCGGAGAAGATCCCGCTCCTGACGAAGAAGGACATCGGCTTACGGACCGCGTGCTGCTCGGCCTCGTGCCGTCGGGGATCGGCGAGCACCCGCTCGCGCAGGCGGGGGATGTCACCGAGCCCCGCGTCGCGATAGACGGTCGGGTTGCAGAACGACTCCAGGGTCGTGGTGACATACCGCTTCAGGTAGACCTCGATCTCGGTCCTCTGCTCGGCGCTCAACCGGTCCCGGACACGGTCGAACAGCAGGGAGACGAGCTCCCGGCCGAACGCGATGTGCCGCGACTCGTCCTTGTGGTGGATCCGGTTCACCTCGCGGATCGTCTCATGCAGCCGGGAGTCCTCCGCCATGGTCATGTTGTAGTGGTCCACGACCTCCTCGAACAGGAGGATCCGGCTGAACACCAACAGGTTCCCCACGTCCGGGTCCTCCGGTGCGGAGGTCTTCAGCTTCAGGGTCGGATAGATCTTGCCGCCGTAGCGCAGGCAGAACTCGGCGAAGAACCACATGTGTTCGTTCTCCTCACCGATGAAGTGGTGGAAGAACTCCGACGGGACCTCGAAGCCGGGCATGTGGATCCGGTCGACGACCTCCATCAGCAGCTCGCGGATGCCGTGCACGTTCATGCTGTAGAAGTTGACGCTCTCCCACTTGCTCAACTCCATCAGCTGACGCTCGTCCAGCTGCGCGCCGACCTCCGTTCCGTGGGTGCTCACCAGCGAGGGCGTCATCCAGTACGCCTCGTCCGGGAGGGACTCCGGCCAGGAGAAGTGGACGAACGGGTTGTAGTAGTCCGCGACGGACTTGTCACTCAGACGCTTGAGGATCGTGGAGAATCGGTCGGACGTCTCGATGGTGCTCAAGGTTTCCTCCTGGGCTTGCCACCGCGCCCGTCACGCGGCGGCGAGAGTCGTTTCGGTCGCCGCGGCAACGGCGGAGGCCAGGTGCTCCAGGTCGGTCTCGCTGACCAGGGCGGAGGGGGTCAGGCGGACCGTCGCGGTGGTCGCCATGCTGTGGGACGGCACCACACCGTGCTCGATCAGCGCGGCGGCGAATGCGGCGGCGTGCTTCGGATGCGCGAACTCCACCCCGTGCAGCACGCCGAGGCCGCGCACCTCGCGGATGAGGCCGTCCGCCCGGTCCGCCGCCCCGCCAAGGCACTCGGCGATGAGCGGTTCGGCCGCCCGGGCGCGCTCCACGACCTTCTCGTCACAGAACACCTCGACCGCGGCCTGCACCGCGGCCATGAGCAGTGGCGCACCGCTGAAGGTCGCGCTGGCCTGGCGGGGATCGCGGCGAAACGGTCGGTAGGCCTCCTCCCTGACCGCGATCCCGCTGGCCGGGAGCACCCCTCCGCCGAGCGCTTTGCCCATCACGAGCACGTCCGGGACCACGCCGGAGCGATCGACGCCCCAGCGGTGGCCGAGCCGCCCGAGCCCGGTCTGGACCTCGTCCACGACCAGTAGCGCCCGGTGTTCGGCGCAGGCCTCGGCGACCTCGGCGAGGTACTCCGGCGGGGGGACGCGGACACCCGACTCCCCCTGCACCGGCTCGACGATCACCACCGCCCTTCCAGGCTCCTCGGCCAGGGCCCGTCGGACCAGCGCGGCGTCGCCGTAGTCAACCGTGCGCACCCCCTCCAGCAGGGGTCGGTAGGGACGCCGCAGCAGGGGGGTTCCGTTGACGCTGAGAGAACCGAGCGTGCGCCCGTGGAAGCCTCCGGTGGTGGTGATCATCCGGGTGCACCGGTTGAGCCTGGCCAGACGCAGCGCCATCTCCACCGCTTCGGAGCCCGTGGTGCAGAACGCCACGTCGGACAGTTCGCCGGGCAGGACCGTGCGCACCGCGTCGGCGGCCGCCCTCTCCTCGGCGTGGGGCAGGGTCCTCGAACCGAACGCCAACCGGTCGAGTTGTCGTCGGACCCGGTCGACGACCCTCGGATGCCCCGCGCCGAACGTGAGAACGCCGTACCCGCCGCAGTTGAGCAGTCTCCGGCCCTCCACCGTGGTGACCCATGCCCCCTCGGCGCTCTCCTCGACCGGTGGGGTCGGCGCGGTCATGCGGCCTTCCCCTCGAAGAACGCCAGGGCCCCGCTCTGCCGGACGCGCCGTACCCTCAGTCCGGCGGCGGCGAACCAGGTCTGCACCTCCGCCCAGGTGCCGATCGGGCCGAGCAGCCCGCGGAACTGGAAGTAGCTCTGCACCCGGGGCGCGACCAGGGTCGGCCTGCGGAGGAGGATCGTGCCACGGATCCGCCCGTCGTCGGTGAGGATCCGGCGGAACTCCCTGAGCGCCGTCCACGGCTCGTTGAAGCAGTGCAGACCGTTGTAGGTCAGTACGAGGTCGAACGATCCGTCCGGTATCGGCAGCTTGGTGGCGTCCGCCGAGAGCGTCGACACGTTGGTCAGGCCCTTCTCCTCCGCCGCGGCCCGGACCCGTGCCAGCATCTCCTCCGAGATGTCCACGGCGGTGTACTCGATCCGGCTCTCCGGGGCCAGCCCCAGCAGGAACACGCCGGAACCACTGGGTACGTCGATCACCCGGGTGCCCGCCGGCTCCTCC
>NZ_ANAX01000187.1 GCF_000341065.1 Nocardiopsis halotolerans DSM 44410
AAGGCACGCGCGTCGGTACCGTAGGCGATCTGCCAGAACGCCTGGCGGATCAGCGGGTTACGCATACCCACCGCCCAGATCTTGGCGACGTTGACCCGTGCGGACCATTGTCTGCCGACGGCCTCCACGTCGTTTCCGGCCGTTCGCCCCGGCGCGGGTCGGTCTCCGATGTCGCTCATACCCGTTCTCCCAGTCCGTCCGAGGAATCGTCGGCGCGGAGTACCGCGTCGACCCACCGTTCCAACCCGAAGGCGACGCAGCCGGTGAAGGCCGGGGTGCCGTCGGAAAGCCGCATACCGCACCGCTCACCGAAGAAGTTGCGGTGTGAGTTGACCGAGGCGACCGCCAGTCCGCTGACGTCGACGAACTCCTGCTTCGTCGGGAACAGCTTCTGGTGCAGCAGCCGTGGATCGTCCCTGCGGAAGAACGGGTCCGTGGCGGCCTTGAAGCTCCCGGGCACGCCGAATTCCTCGGCGATCCGTCGCACCGCCTCCAGACCCTCACCGAGGAGGGCCTCCACCGTCGCCTCGGTACCGAGGAAGACGACCTCGCGCATCTGGAACTCACGCTGCCGTCGCAGCGGTACGTACTCGTCCTCACGCCGGCGGCAGGTCTGCCGCACGGTCAGCACGGTGCGGTCCTCGACCGCCCCGCCGCTTCGCGAGAAGTAGACGCCGTAGCAGGACGCCGAGGTCAGGACGAGGTCCTCCTCCGTGCCGTCCCCGGCCATCCACGGCCGGACCCGGTGTGCCAGGTGGGGGAAGCTGTCGAAGTAGCCGACGCGCTCCAACTGCTCGGCGGTGAACAGTTCCGCGTGCCGTTCCGCGACCGCCCCCAGCTCGTGGGCCCATCCCAGTACCGCGGCGTCCACCCGGTCCAGCACGGACGTCTGCTTCCCCGAGAGGGTGAACAGTCCGTTCCGCCACCCCTGTCGGCCAAGCGTCGTCGAGTCGTCGGTCACCTCGTCCCCCGCCCCTCGTCCTCCGGGCCGTAGAACTCCTCGGCCAACCCGGTGATCGTGCGCAGGCGCGCGGTGGAGACCGCCTCGAGGTCGATGTCCCGGCCGGACCGGTCGATGAGGGCGGTCACGACCGAGATGAACGTCAGCGAGTCGATACGGCGTGTGTTGATCAGGTCCTCGTCGCCCGGTAACGAGCGCAGCTCGGCGCGGAAGGTCGCGAGTACCTCGCGTACCTGTGCCTCGCCTCTCGTCTGACTGGTCACTACTGTGCCTCCTCATCTTGGTCACCGCCGGTCAGCGGCATCGTGCGGAACGCCGTCGTGAGTTCGACCGGCGCACCGTCGGCGTCGACCGCCAGCGGCGCCTCGGCGGTCAGGTCCGAAGGCAGCACCCGGTTGGCGAGCAGGCCGTCGACGAGCTCGTCCTCGGGGTCCGCCGACGTGTCGGGGACCGGTTCGAGCGCCTCCAGGCGTCTGCGCAGCAGGACCAGCACCGGGTCTATCGCCTTGGTCCGGCCGTCCTCGTCGACGACCTCCACCCACGAGTGCCCCGTCCCCACGGGCGCGATCAGGTACCCGCGCCGTGTGCGCACCTCGAACCCGGCGGTGCGCAGAGCCGCCGAGAGCGAGAGACTGATCGACACGCAGGTCGCGTAGCCGAGTGAGGACACCACCTCCGGTCGTGTCTGGAGGGCGAGGGGGAGCTTCGCCCACCGCTGGCCGGAACGGAGGACCGCACGTACGTGCTCGCGGATCAGCTCACTACGGATCGGTGCTCTCAGGCCACGCAGATCCGCCACACCACGCGCGGTTCCGCCCGGCGGCACCTCCCAGCGCCCGTCCCGCGCCCCGGCCGTGCCCGGTGCCGGTCGCCAGGCGCCGCCGTGCCCCTCCGGTGCGGGCAGTGCCACCAGCACCGGCCCGGTCGCCGTCTCCGGCACGGTGAACGCGCAGCCCCAGCTCCGCGCCGACGTCAGGGTGCGCAGCGGCCGACGCAGCCACCGCAGCGCGCCGCGGAACCCCAGTGCCGGGAGTGTGGAGGGCGCACCGACGTCGAGTGCCACGTTGAACACGTCGTTGGCGTCCACGAAGGCCCCGCCGGGGCCGCCGGTGGGCAGCCCGGCGGCCACCAGCCGGTCCAGGAAGGCCTCGGTGACCTTCAGCCGCAGTGCCGCGTCCCGGAGGGGCAGGTCGTACCGGGCGAAGTCGGACGGGATCCAGGCGGTGTCCGCCACCGCGGCCAGCCAGTCCGAGAGCCGTGGCGGGGGTGGGGGGGGNTCCTACCCACCGGACACGTATTCCGCCAGCGCGTCGGTGAAGTCTCCGAGGGTTTCCGCGTTGAACGCCAGGTCGTCGGGGGCCGGTTCGGCGCCGAACTCGCGCTCAACCTCGAACACCAGGCCGACCGCGGTCACCGAGTCGTAGCCGAGGTCGTCGATGAGGTGGGTTCCCGCGTCCCATTCGGCCACTGGTATCGGCGCCATCTCGATGATCATGTCGGCAATCCGCTTCCAGGTCGTGCTGGAGCGGTCGGTCCGGGTGGTCACGCTGTCTCCTCCGCAACGGTCTCCGCTGTGTGCGGCCGCCCCCAACGGGCGCGGTAGTCGTCGAACGCACGGTCGCGCGCCCTGGTCCAGGCGAGTTCCAGTTCGTCGCCGCTGATCGGCAGACCGAGCCGCACGGCCTGGTCGACCAACCGGCGGCGGGTGTCCTCCAGCCGGGCCCGCTTGCTCGCGCCGCTTCGCTCGCGCCAGCGCGTCTGACCGATGACCCGCTGTTCCCGGGTCGGCCCGACCATGACCCGGGCGGCGAGTGCGGCGCCTCGGCGGTAGCTCTCGGCGATCGCGGTTCCGTGTCCGCTCGTCACCCCCTCCACCGCGGCCGCCCGGCCGAAGCTGATGTGGCGCGACTCGTCACGGAAGATCGCCGCGACCCCGTCAGCCAGGCCGGGGCACATCCGCCTGTTGCCGGACAGCGCCTGGCCGAGGCGGAGGACGGTCACCCCCAGCACGCCCTCGGTGACGAGGTGGTAGAGCACACTCGCCCGGTACCACGCCTCCTCGTCCTCCGGAGCGTCGCGGACCGCGAGCACGGACCTCCTCAGTTCCGGCTCGAACTCGGTCACGTAGGCGCTGTCGTCGAAGTCGACGAGTTCTCCGTACCGGGGGTCGGGTTCCCGGTCCCGGAGGACCTCGTGCGCGTAGCGGCGGAAGAACACCGCGTGCCGGGCCTCGTCGGACAGCTGCGTCGCGAGATAGACCCGCCACGCCTCACGGGGAGCGTGGTCGATCAGGGGGGTGAGCAGCCGCGTGACCGCGACGTCACCGCCGCCCAGTTCGCTGACGGCCGCTTCCATCTCCGAGCGCAGTTGCTGCGGGATGCGCGGCCAGGACGACCTGTCGACCGACAGGTCGATCCCCATCGCGCTCCACGGCTGCTGTTCCCACCGCAAGTACAGCCGTTCGAATCGGTCGGTGCCGGTGCCGTCCCCGGCGTCCCACTCCATGGGCGGGACGCCCTCAGTCAGTCGCGTCGGCATTGCCGGTTCCTCCCTGCTCGGACGCGGCGAGCGTGCTCCACCGGTGCCAGATCCGCCGTCGCTGGACCTTTCCACTGGACGTCTTCGGGATCTCCCCCGCCTCCACCGGTCGCACCAGCAGTTCCGCGCCGCCGCCCAGGGCGGCCCGGACCACCGCCTCCGCGCGGGCCACCGCCTCGGGCGAGGGATCGTCGGAACGCAGGAGGAGGACCGCCTGGATCCGGTCGCCCACCTGGCCGAGCGCGAGCGCCGCTCGCCCCGGTGCGACGCCCGCCGCGGAGGCGAGCCGCTGTTCGAGCCCCTCGCAGTCGACGAACTCACCGCGTACCTTGACCCCGTCTCCGAGCCTGCCGACGACGTACAGTTCGTCGCCGACGCGGAAGCCGCCGTCCCCGCTCACGTGGAACCGGTCCTCCTGTTCGACGCGGCCGCCGCTTCCGGAGGAGCCGTGGACCGACGCGACCGACATCCCACGGATGACGATCTCCCCGAAGTGACCGTCCGGCAGGGCTTCACCGTCCCGGTCGACGATCTCCACCGACGTCCCCCCGATCGGGGTTCCGCAGCCGGTGATCGGACGCCCGGCCGCCGTGGCCGGCGCGCCGAACTCGTCGACACCGAGCAGCGGGACCGGTTCGCCGATCCGGAACGGCGCGTCCTCGGCCACGCGGGCGATCCTGGTGGGCGTGGTGGGGTCCACGGCGGTGACGCAGAGGGTCGACTCCGCGAGCCCGTAGGCCGGGCACCAGGTCAGCGGCGAGTATCCGGACGTCTCGAATCGCGCGGTGAAGAGGTCGAGCACCTCCTCGGTGACGACCTCCGCGGCGATGCACGCGATCCGCCAGGAACCGAGGTCGGTCCCGGGGGGAAGCTCACCGACACGTTTCGCGGCGTAGGAGTAACCGAACGGCGGACCCGCGGTCACGGTCGCCCTGCCTCCGGAGAGTGCCTCCAACCACGTTTCGGGACGACGCAGGAACTCGCCCGGCGGTATCGACCACAGGTCGCTGGCGTGCGTGGCGGGCACGAACATGCCGCCGACCAGGCCCATGTCGTGGTGGAGCGGGAGCCAGGAGGCCCAACCGTCCGTACCGGGGCGCCAGTCCAGCCAGTGCCGCATGCCGACCAGGTTCGCGCACAGGTTTCCGGCCGAGACCTCGATCAGTTTGGGCGCGCCGGTCGAGCCCGAGGTGAACTGGTACACCGCCGCGTCCCGCGTGTTCCAGGCCCGCGCCGCGGCTTCGGCCTCGGGAAACGGCCCGGTCCCGGCCTCCGCGGGAGTGGGTTCGACGGGTAGCAGCCAGAGGTCGCCGGACAGGGAGCGCACGAGCCTGTCCGCCACCTCGCCGCCGCCGGCGTCGTGGACCAGGTACCGGCAGCCGGTCAGGCGGTTCATGTGCTCGATCTGCGCGACGAACCGGGGCCACCGCTGAAACGTGAGCGGCTGCGGCAGGACGTGCGCGGCGCCTCCCAGCAGCCACGCGGCGCCGAATCCGGCCAGCACGCTCGGCGTGTGCTCACTGAACACGGCGATCCGTACGGGATCCCCTTCGGGGTGGACCGCACCGATCCGCGCGGCCAGGGCCCGGGCGGTGGCCGCGATCCCGGCGTAGGAGTGGAACGTCCACCGGCCGCTCTCGTAGAAGTGGATTCCCCTGCTCCTCGACGGATGTGTCAGCCATCGCAGGAAGAGGTCGGGCTCCTCCGGTAGGGCCTCGCCGCCGGTGGACGTGTGTGCTCGCATGGATCAGGACTCCTGGTCACGTGGTGTCAGGCCTTGTCTGTGGCGGCCGCGGCGGCCCTTCTCTCCGCCCGCGGGTAGAACACGAGGGTGATGACCAGGCCGAGCGCACCCATCGACGCGCCGAACGGTGCCAGCCACCCGAGGCCCGCGGTCCCGATGACCAGGCCACCGACGGCACCGGCGAGCCCGATGCCGAGGTACATCGCCGAGGCGTTGAGCGAGATCGCCAGCGGTCCGGCCGGACCGGCCAGGGCGACCAGGCGGGCCTGCTGGGCGGGTACCTGCATCCAGCCGCCGACACCCCACAACATGATCGAGACGACCGCCCCGGCCCAGGTGTCCCCGACCAGGGCGATCAGCAGCAGGCCGCCGCTGGCCAGGACCAGCCCGGTGAGCACCGTCCTGAAGGCTCCGATCCGGTCGGCGACCGAACCGCCGACGAAGTTTCCGATCGCCCCGCCGACACCGAAGGCCAGCAGCAGCAGCGTGATCGACCTCGGGTCGGCTCCCAGTTGGTCGTCGAACAACGGGGCGATGTAGTTGTAGACGGTGAAACCACCGACGAAGGCGCAGGTGGACACGGCCAGGGTGGAGAGCACGCCCGGCAGCCGCGCGATGTCGAGTCGCTGCCGCAGGGTCGTTCCGCCCGGCATCGTGACGGCCGGCAGCCGCATCGCGATCACGGCCGCGACGACCACGCTGGCGGCGGTGATCGCCCAGAACGCCGCCCGGAACCCGACGGTGTTGCCGACCAGGGTGGCCAGCGGGACGCCGATCACGGTCGCGATGGTCAGGCCGGCACCGACCAGCGCGAGCGCCCGTCCGCGCACCTCGGCCGACACCAGCATCGCGGCCGTGCCCGTCGCGGCCGGTGTGAACATCGCGGCGCCGATCCCGGCCAGAACCCGCGCGAAGAGCATGAAGCCGTAGTTGGGAGTGATCGCCGCGAGCAGGTTGGCGACGGCGAAGACGGCCAGCGCCACCAGGAGTAGGCGTCTGCGCTCCCACTGGCTGGTGAGCGCGCCGAGCACCGGGCTCGCGACGGCGTAGGTGACGGCGAAGAGGGTGATCAGCAGGCCGACCGCCGTGGCGTCCACCCGCAGCTCCTCCGTCAGGCTGGGAAGAACACCGGCCACGACGAAGGCGTCCGTACCGATGACGAATGTCCCCACCGGCAGTATCAGGATGCGAGAACGCCAGGACGACATGGAGAATTCACCCTCGTCTTTCGATTTAACACATCAGAAAAGGAAGGATCCGATGGTTCATCGGCGCACTCCCGCACAAATTACGGGCCAGTAGCTTTGACCCAGAGACAGAGAAGCACCGACGAAGCCACACTGTCAAGGGGACCAGAATAGGTAATATCACCAGCATCGCCGGAGCAACCAGACCTGCACTTTCCCGGAGCCGGCCACTCACCCATCCATGCTTACCGGCTTCTCTTTCCACGCAGAACCCAACTGAGCCACCACCTGCAACAAAAAGCCCAGAAGGCGACAAACCACCCAGAAGACACGACAGGGCTCCGAAGGTCGAAACAGCGCCCCACGACCGCCTTCCAGGCACGCCTCCGAGGAGGATTCCCCCGTGGGACACGAGATGTTCCGGCTCCACCCCTGGTCACGGATTCCGTAACACACTCGCCATCCCGCCGAGCGCAGAACGGTCCTTCTCCCGAAAAACACCAGAACCCCGGTGACCCGGACACGAGCACTGTCCCGCGAAGAATTATTTGCTATCGTGACCAGCGCCACCACACATCAACCCACCTCGAACGGGGCACGATGCAATACGACCTCGAAAAAAGCGATCCGGATATTCTCACCAGCGAGAAAGAGGACGAACTGCTGCGCGGCGCGGACTGGGGGCGGGTGGTCGTCGTCGGCGACAGCCTCGCCGAGGCCACGCTGGTCGATCCCGTCCAGGGCTACGAGCGGCTCAGCTGGCCGGACCGCGTGGTCCGGGCGTTGCGGCGCCAGCGCACGGACGTCGAACTCCTCAACCTCGGCAAGCGGGACCTGACGTCGGCACAGGTCGCGGACGAACAGGTGGCCCCCGCGGTCGACTTCGGCCCGGACCTGTCCTTCGTCCTGTGCGGCGGGAACGACGTGCTGGGATCGGGCTTTGATCCGAAGCGGACGAAGGAGACGGTCGGCGGCATCCTGTCGGCGCTGGCCGGCGCGGGCAGCGACGTCGTGCTGATCACGACCTTCGACACGGGCCCGCTGCCCGTTCCGGAGCCGTTCCGCAGCCGCCTCATCGAGCGCATGCCCGCCCTGCACGGGGTGCTGAAGGAGCTGGCGGCCGAGCACGAGCGGGTCACCCTGGTCGACCTGAGCTCACACCCGCGCGGCAGGGACCAGGGCATCTTCGGCGCCGACGGCATCCACACCAACGACATCGGCCAGGCCGTCATCGCCTCCGCGGTGGTCTCCGTCCTTCCCGAGGCAGGCCGGAGCGCCCACACACGATCATGAACGCATCGTGGCCGTGGGAGGGAGCAACACCCGACTCCCGCGACACATACGCACCAACCCGGCGTAGGAGCCTTGCATCCGCCCGACAAATCATGAAGGTTTTCTCCTAGGGCAAGCCGGACGTCGCGCACGGTGACCACGCCGAGGCGCATCCCTTCCGACTGCCCCTGTCCGTAAGACAGCAGCCGGAAGGAGCCACGTTGGTGCACCCGAACCGGAACCGTCCCATGTCCCTGGCCGCCAGGGGCGCGGCACCGATCCCACGAGCCATCGCCCTCGCCGCGGCGCTCACCGCGTCCCTGCTGCACGCGCCGGCGGCGGTGGCCGC
>NZ_ANAX01000188.1:0-11422 GCF_000341065.1 Nocardiopsis halotolerans DSM 44410
GGTCGATCCGCAGGTCCCGCCCAAGAGACAGATGCGCGCCGAGTGGATCTCCTCGGTGGTCAACATCGACTGGCCCAGCCAGCAGGGCCTGAGCGTCCGGGAGCAGAAGGCCGAACTCGTCGAGCTCTACGACCGGGCCGAGGCCGACGGCCTCAACGCCGTGTTCGTGCAGGTCCGGCCGACCGCCGACGCGTTCTGGCCGTCCCCGTACGAGCCCTGGTCCGAGTGGCTCACCGGGAAGCAGGGCACCGATCCCGGGTACGACCCGCTGAAGTTCGCGGTCGAGGAGGCCCACGCCCGCAACCTGGAGTTCCACGCGTGGTTCAACCCCTACCGGGTGGCCATGCACGACGACCCCAGCCGGCTGGTCGCGGACCACCCCGCCCGGAAGAACCCCGAGTGGGTGTTCGCCTACGGCGGCAAGCTCTACTACGACCCCGGCATCCCCGAGGCCCGCGAGTTCGTCATCAGGGCGATGATGCACGCGGTCGAGAACTACGACCTGGACGGGGTCCACTTCGACGACTACTTCTACCCCTATCCGGTCTCGGGCGAGGCGATCCCCGACCGGGAGACCTTCGCCGAGTACGGCGGCGAGTTCAGCGACATCGGGAACTGGCGCCGCGACAACGTCAACCGCATGGTGCGGGAGATGGACGAGGCGGTGCACGCCGCCAAGCCGCACGTGAAGTTCGGCATCAGCCCGTTCGGGATCTGGCGCAACGACTCCAGCCATCCGGACGGCTCCGCCACCGGCGGGTTCGAGTCCTACAGCCAGATCTACGCCGACAGCCGCAGGTGGGTCCGCGAGGGGTGGGTCGACTACATCAACCCGCAGGTCTACTGGGAGATCGGTCTGTCCGTGGCCGACTACTCGGTGCTCGTCCCCTGGTGGGAACAGGTCACCGAGGGGACCGGGGTCCACCTCTACATCGGTCAGGCCGCCTACAAGGTGGGCCGTTCGGGCGCCTGGTCCGACCCGAACGAACTGGCCAGCCACCTGGACTTCAACCGCGACCACCCGGGCGTGGACGGCGACGTCTACTTCAGCGCCAACTCGCTGCGCACCAACGCACGGGAGGCCATGGACGTCGTGGTCGAGCAGCACTACGGCCACCCCGCCCTGGTCCCGCTCAAGGAGGACCTCGGCGGATCCGCGCCCGCGTCGCCCGTGGTCACCACCGCCGAGCGGTCCGAGGGCGGCACCGTGCTGAACATCCGCCCCGGGCGCGGCTCGCAGCCCGCCTACTACGCGGTCTACGCACTCGACGGCCCGCCCCGCAGGGGCGACGTGGCGTGCGCCGTCCAGGACCCGCGCACCATGGTCGACACCCTGCGCGCCTCCGACGACGGCGGGGCGACCTTCAGCGTGCCCGACGGAGCCGAGGACGTGACCTACTACGTGACCGCCCTGGACCGGCTGCACCACGAGAGCCAGCCGAGCAACCCGCGTCGCGTGCCCTGAACCAGGCGCACCTTCTGAGGAGACCGTGGGGCCCGGCTGTTGCCGGGCCCCACGACTGTCCCCACCGCTCTACCACGGCGATGCGCTTCGCGCGTGGTGCCGTGGGCCGCGGTGGCGCCTGTGGGTGGCGCGGTGGTCCCTGGCTTGACGCCGGAGCCAGTTCTTCCTCACCTTCGGATACGCATCGTTCACTTTGGAGGCACTGCCCAAGACAGGACGTACTTGCGTAGCGTTCACTCCGCCACCCGGAGTCCCCGGGAGACCGCGCAGGAAGGAGCGCCCCCATGAAGAAGGCCGCCTACCGTATCGCCGCGAGACTGGGCATCGTCGACGGCGCGCGCCTGACCCGTCCCTACATCTACTACTAGTCCGGCGGTTCCCCCACCGTCCCCGGGTCCGTGCACCGCACCGGGCACGGACCCCTCACCGGCCCGGAACGGACACGATGGTCACCCAGCACGCCGCTCCCCCCGGCCCCCGCGGCGGCCGGAGCACCGCCAACGCCGCCGACTACGCCGTGGACCCGCTCGGCTTCCTCACCAGGGCCGCGCGCGAGTTCGGGGACGTCGTGTCCCTCACCCCCTCCAACGTGCTGCTGGCCCACCCCGACGACATCGGCCGTGTGCTGGTCGACCGCGGGGAGAACGTCGTCAAGATCGGCCCGGGCACCCGCCGGGGGCCGACCGGGTTCCCCCTGGCGATGATGAACAGCGAGGGCGCGGACTGGGAGCGCAAACGCCGCCGTCTGCGTCCCGCCTTCCGCAGTGAGCGCCTCGACCACCTGGAGACGACCGCCAGGGAGGGGGTCGCGCGCACGGTCGACGGCTGGAGCGAGGGCCAGACCATCGACGTGCACCACGAGATGTCCCGTCTGGCGATGCGTGTGGGTGCGGCCCACATCGCCGGGCGCGAACTGGGAGAGCGGGGCGAGACCCTGTCGCGGGCGGTGGCGGCCATCATGCGGCTGACCTCGGCTCCGCGCCTGCCCGTGTGGCTGCCGACCCGGGTCAACCGGGAGCTGAGGCGGTCGCTGCGCACACTGGACGGCACGCTGGAGGAGCTGGTGCGCGAGCACCGCCCCGACGGCGGCGCCACCGCCTTGGACGGGCTGCTGTCCGACGGGGCGCCCTTCGAGGAGGTGCGCGACGAGCTCGCCACGCTGCTGATGTCGGGGTACGAGACCACCGCCGATGCCCTGACCTGGCTGTTCTTCGCTCTGGGGGAGCACCCGGAGGCGGACGAACGGATGGACGAGGACGGGTTCGCGCTGGCCGCGGCCAAGGAGGCGATGCGCCTGTACCCGCCCGCGTGGGTGATCAGCCGGGAGACCGTGCGGCCCTTCGAGGCGGGCGGCTACGTCCTCCCCGCAGGGACGGTCCTGGGGTTGAGCCAGTGGGTGACCCACCGCGACGAGCGGTGGTTCCCGGAGGCCGGGGAGTTCCGCCCCGAGCGCTGGCTCACGGGCGGCCCCGCCCACCGCTACGCCTACTTCCCGTTCGGCGCGGGCGCGCGCGGGTGCGTGGGCGCGTCCATGGCCCTGCGCGAGGTGGAGGTGATCGCCGCGCGGCTGCGCGCGCGGGTGCGCCTGGAACCGGTCGAGCCCGAGCGGGTGCGTCCCCGCCCGGCTCTGGCGCTGCAACCGCTCGGGGTGCGGGCCGTCGTACGCAGGCGGTGAGCGCGCCGGGCACGCGGTCAGGGGCGGTCGGCGCCGACGGTGAGGAAGGGGATCGCCACGAACAGCCGCCCCTCGCTGGCGCGGAGGCGCTGTTCCCGTGACCAGTCCCCGGCCTGCTCCGCGGTGACCGCCCCCGCCTCGCGGGCCGCCTCCGCCATCCCGGTGAGCATGGGCAGGACCCCGTCGTCGGTGAACACGAGTACCTCGCCCTCCACCTCGACGTTCTCGAAGCCCGCCGCCAGCAGCAGCGCGCGCTGGCGGCGGGGCGCCCGGGNTGCCGTCGGCGTAGGACCCGACGATGGCGCGGGTCAGACCGGCGTCGTCGGCGTCCACCATGTAGGCGTCCCAGTCCTGGCCGAGGAGGACCACCCGACCGCCGGGGGCCAGGACGCGGTGGGCCTCGGCGAGCGCGCGGGCGGGGTCGGTGAGGCTGTGGTAGACCTTCTCCGCCCGGTAGCCCCGGGCCTCGCCGTCGCCGAGGGGGAGTGCGTAGGCGTCACCCCACCGGAAGTCCACTCCGGGGTGGCGCTCGCGGGCGACCGCGAGCATGTGCTCGTCCCGGTCCACCCCCACGACGGACACCCCGTCGTCGGCGAGTTCACCCGAGGCGCGACCCGCGCCACAGCCCACGTCCACGACCGTGTCGCCGGGCCGGGCCCGCAGGAGTCCCCCCGCGCGCGAGCGCAGTGCCCGGGCCCCGGGCAGGTCGTCGAAGCGGTCCAGCCGGGCGAGCATCCGGGCGGTGGCGTGCGTTGGGGAGGTCGGCATGACAGCGATTGTGCGGTCTCGACCCACGGGCATCAACCCCGGTCGAGGCGGCGGGCTCGGCCGGAGTCCTCCACGGCCCGGTGGAGCCGGTCGGCGAGCGCGGCTGTGCTCCGCGCGAACTCCTCCGGCCCCTCGACCGTGAAGGACAGGCCGGTGAGCGCGAGGACGATGGCGAGCCACTCGTGGGAGTCCACCCGGGCGGTGTAGCGCGCACGGTCCGGGCCGATCGCCTCGAGGTCGCCGTCGATCCGGACGATCCGCGCCGCCACCTCCTCGGCGGACGCGTCGAACAGGACCGACACAGTGTGCCGGGCCGCCCCTCCGCGAAAACCCCGCTCCAGGTGGTCGGCCAGTGGTCCCTCGGGCAGCTCCCTGCGGGGGAAGGGGGCTCGGGTCGGGGTGACCCCGGTGATCCGGTCCAACCGGAAGGTCCGCCAGTCGTCGCGCTCGCGGTCCCACGCGAACAGGTACCAGCGCCGCCCGGACAGGACCAGGCGGTAGGGGTCCACCTTCCGGCGGTGCTCGCGACCGTCACCGCGACGGTGGACCATCCGGACCCAGTGCCCGTCCGCGACGGCCTCCCCCAGGTCGGTGAGGACCCGAGGTCGCACGCCCGGCCACACCCGCCGCTCGGGTTCGACCGCGGAGGTCAGGGCGGACGCCCGGCGCGCGAGGCGGGAGGGCAGCACCCGGCCGAGCCGGGCCAGGGCGCGTTCGGCGCTCTCCTCCACCCCCTCCACCCCGCCGAGCCCGGCGGCGACGATCCGCAGGCCCAGGGTCGCGGCCACGACCTCGTCGTCCTCCAGCAGCAGGGGCGGCACCGCGCGGCCCGCGACCAGCCGGTAGTGGCCACCGGGNGCTCTCCACCGCGTAGCCGAGGTCGCGCAGCCGGTCGACGTCGCGGCGCAGCGAGCGCGGGCTGGTGTCCAGGGCGGCGGCCAGGTCGGCGCCGGACCAGGCCCTGCCGGTCTGGAGCAGGGACAGCAGGCGCAGCATGCGCGCGCTCGTGTCAGCCATGCCCCCATTCTCGCCGGAATTGCGGCCGGATTCTGACCACAACCGTTCGTAGCGTGGCGCTATGGACATCGACACGGCACGGCCGCGGCCGACCTCGACGGACGGGATCGTCGTGGAGGGAGCCAGGACACACAACCTGCGTGGCGTCGACGTACGCGTCCCCCGGAACCGGATCACCGTGTTCACCGGCGTCTCGGGATCGGGCAAGTCCTCGCTGGTGTTCGACACCATCGCCGCCGAGTCACGGCGTCAGCTCAACGACACGCACGACAGCTTCACGCGCAACCGGATGCCCCGCCACGGCAGACCCGACGCCGACCGGATCGACAACCTGTCGGTCGCGGTGGTCCTGGACCAGCGGCGCCCGTCGGCCAACGCCCGCTCGACGGTCGGCACGGCCACGGACATCGCGCCGCTGGTACGGCTGCTGTTCTCCCGGATCGGCGAACCGGCGGCCGGGCTCTCCCACGTGTTCTCGTTCAACGACCCGCGCGGCATGTGCCCGGAGTGCCAGGGGTTGGGGACCGTGGACCGGGTGGACGAGGAGGCGCTGATCGACCCGGACCTGTCCCTGGACGAGGGCGCGATCCGGTTCCCGACCTTCGCGCCCGGCACGTGGCGGTGGAAGCGCTACGTGCACTCGGGATTGTTCGACCGGACCCGGCCCGTCCGCGACTACACCCCCGCGGAACGGGAGCTGTTGCTGCACGCCGACGGGGTGCGCGCGCCCGACCCCGATCCGGAGTTCCCGAAGACGGGGCTCTTCGAGGGGGTGGTGCCCCGACTCACCCGCGCCTACCTCACCTCCGAGACCCGCGGCCTGCCCGAGCGGGTCCGCGCCGAGCTGGACCGGGTGGTCAGTTCTGGGCCGTGCCCGGCGTGCGGCGGCGCGCGGTTGAACCCCGCCGCCCTGGCCTGCCGGATCGGCCCGCACAGCATCGCCGACTGGTGCGCGATGCCCGTGACCGAGCTGGCCGGGGTCGTCCGCGGGATCGATGTGGCACGGGTCCGGCCGCTGACCGCGGCCCTGGTCGAGCGGCTCGGGTACCTGGACCGGGTGGGCCTGGGATACCTCGGTCTGGGCCGCGCCTCGGGCACGCTCTCGGGCGGTGAGGCGCAACGGGTGCGGCTGGTGCGGCAGATGGGCGGGTCGCTGACCGGGCTGACCTACGTGTTCGACGAACCCAGCACCGGTCTGCACCCCGCCGACGTGCACCGGTTGACGGACCTGATGAGGCGGCTGCGCGACAAGGGGAACACGGTGCTGGTGGTGGAGCACGACCCCGACGTCATCGCGTTCGCCGACCACGTGGTCGACATGGGGCCCGGGGCCGGTCGTGACGGCGGCCGGGTGGTCTACGAGGGCCCCGTGTCGGGACTGCCCGGCGCCGACACCCCGACGGGCCGGTACCTGCGCTCGCCGCGCACGGTGCGCGGGGCGGTCCGGCGCCCGACGGGAGGCATCGACATCCACGGGGCGCGCCTGCACAACCTGCGGGACGTGAGCGTGTCGGTGCCCACGGGGGTGCTGACCGCGGTCACGGGGGTGGCCGGGTCGGGCAAGAGTTCGCTGGTCTGCGGTGAACTGCTCCGGGTGCGGCCGGACGCGGTCGCCGTCACCCAGGGCCCGGTCGGGGGCGGGAGCCGGTCCACCCCGGCGACCTTCCTGGGCGTCCTGGACACGCTGCGCACCCTGTTCGCCCGCCGCAACGGCGTGGCGGCGTCGTGGTTCAGCGCGAACTCCCGGGGCGCGTGCCCCACGTGCCGGGGACGCGGGGTGATCACCACCGACCTGGCCTTCCTGGACGACGTGGAGACCGTCTGCGACGACTGCGGCGGCACGCGGTTCAACGGCCGGGCCCTGTCGTACACCCTGGACGGGCGGACGATCGCCGAGGTGCTGGCCCTGACCGCGGAGGAGGCCGCCGACATCGTCCGCGAGCCGGGGATCGCGGACGCGCTCGGGCGCCTGGTCCGGGTCGGGCTGCCCTACCTCACCCTCGGACAGTCGTTGGACACGCTCTCGGGCGGGGAGCGGCAGCGGCTCAGGCTCGCGCGCGAGCTGGCCGCCCCGGCGCCGGTGTACGTGCTCGACGAGCCCACGGCCGGGCTGCACGGGACCGACGTGGACCGCCTGCTCACCCTGTTCGACCACATGGTGGACGCGGGGACGACCCTGGTGGTCGTGGAGCACCACCTGGACGTGGTGGCCCGCGCCGACCACGTCATCGACCTCGGACCGGGGGCCGGGACGCACGGGGGACGGGTGGTCTTCGAGGGAACGCCGGAACGGATGGCCCGGTCGGGGACCGGGGCCACCGCTGACGCGCTGCGGCGCCATCTGGACTGGGGGTAGGGCGCGGGCCCGCGCCCGCTCCGGCGGGCGCGGTGCTCAGCCCTCCTCGACCAGCGGGGCGACCATGCGCGCGAACAGCGCACGCGTCTCCTCGGAGGGGGCCGCGGTCAGCGCGGGGGAACCCACGACGGAGCGCATGACGCCCAGGCCGAGCAGGAGTGCGCCGAGCATCTCGGCCCGCAGCTCGGGGGCGCCCTCCGGGAGGCGCTCGGCGAACGTGCGCAGGTAACCGTCGCAGACCTGGGCGCGCAGCTGTTCGCGCACGTCGGCGTGGCCGGAGGAGCGCAGCATCGCCAGGAGCGGGTGCTCGCCGCCGTACTCCTCCCAGTCTGCGAGGACGACCTCGTGGAGCAGGGTGTCGGCCAGCTCCGCGGCGGACCGGCCGGTGTCGTCGGCCAGGCCCTCGGGGACCTCCGGGCGCACCGCCCGGGCGTACAGCTCCTTCTTGGAGCCGAAGTAGCGGAAGACGAGGGCGGGGTCCACGCCCGCGTCGGCGGCGATCTCCCTCACCCCCGTGCCGTCGTAGCCGTGTCGGGAGAAGCGCAGGCGGGCGGCGTCGAGCAGTGCGGCGCGGGTCGCCGCCCTGTCGCGGCGTCGGGTCGGGTTCATGGAAGTCAGCATAAGTCATCATCTGTTGACTTGGCGTCCGGGCGCGCCTACCTTTGTCACCAGTCGATGACTTTTACGGGACGGGCGGAACACATGCGCACCTACGTGATCACCGGAGGCACGGACGGCATGGGCCGGGCACTGGGCATGCTCCTGCTTCGGCGCGGAGACCGCGTCCTGGCCGTGGCCAGCGGACGCGCCAAGGGGGAGGCCTTCCTGGCTGAGGCGGAGGCGGCCGGGGCCGGGGAGCGCGCGGAGTTCCTGCGCGCCGACCTGAGCACCGTCTCCGGTATGGACCGCGTGGTCGACGGGGTGCGGGCCCGGACGGAGGTCCTGGACGGCCTCGTCCTGGGCGCCCAGCGCTTCCGCCCGAGGAGGGAGGAGACCGCGGACGGGCTGGAGTTCACCTTCGCGCTGGCCTACCTGAGCCGCTTCGTCCTGGGGCACGGGCTGGCCGACCTGCTGGAACGCGGGGACTCCCCCGCCGTCGTGAACATCGCCGGCCCCGGCGGGATCCCCGGACGGATCCGGTGGGAGGACGTCCAGCTGACCGGCGACTACACGGGCATGCGGGCCGCCATGCAGTCCTCGCGCTGCAACGACCTGCTCGGTGTGGACTTCCCGGTACGCCACCCCGGCGCGCGGACCCGGTACGTGCTCCACAACCCGGGTTTCGTGCGCACGGGCATGGCCGATCCCCTGCCGTTGCCGCAGCGCGCGCTGACCCGGACACTGGCCCGGGTGTTCGCGACCCCGGCGAGCGTGGCCGCCGTGTCGCTCGCCCGGTTCCTGGACGCACCGCCGGAGGCCGCCGTCACCGCCTTCCGACGGGGTACGGAGCTGGACCTGACCGGCACGGACTTCGACCCGGGGGCGGCCGACCGCCTGCACGCGTACACCGTCGACCTGCTGTCGGGGATCCCCGCGCGGCGTCACACCTGAGCCCACTCCCCGGCGTCCTGACGTTCCGGCAGGCCGGAACCGGGGTTTTCCGTGCGCCCTCCGCGGAAGGCACGGGGTTCCGGTTCTGTGATCGTCACCACCACCGGATCCCCGGAGAGGGGGACCGCCACCGCGGCCACCGCGCGGGTCTCTCACCGACCAGCGGATCCCCTGTGGCGGGTGGCGACACGGGAGGTTCACTCCGACCCATCATGGTCACAATGCGCACCCGCCCCTTACGGAGAGTTTACGCGGGTCGGGTAGACAGAGACGGATCGGCCCCCACGGACCTTGAGATAAGGATGTGCGCGACGTGATGGATTGGTTGAGCAACCTCTTCGGCGGAGCCGCCGAAGACGCCGCCCAGGGAGTGTCCGACGCCGTGGGCGGAGCCGGCGACGCCGTCGCCGGAGCCGGTGAGGCCCTGGGCGGAGCGGGCGAGGCCGCGCAGGCCTACGGCGAGGAGGCCGTCGGCGGATTCGCCGAGGACGCCCAGGCCTACGGTGAGGAGGCCGTGGGCGGCTTCCAGGACGGCGCCGCCGAGGCCGTCGGCGGTTTCCAGGAGCAGGCCGACACCGTCAGCGGTGTGGTGGAGGACCCGGGCGGCGCCGCCTCCGACCACTTCTTCGGCGGCGGCAACTGACGGACGGCCCTCCCGGTCCCCGGCCGGGAGGGCCCCACGGGATCCTGCCGGGAGCACGTGCTCCGGCGGGGTCCGCCGCTCCCCCGCGTGAACGGAGGCGGCTCTCCTCCGGGACGCGAGCGGTGCCGCACACGGCCCGTCGATGCCCCGCACGGTACCGGCGAGGAGCTCGCCGCCGACGGCGGCGGAACCCTCCCGCGGTCCGCCCGGACCGGGGTGTGCCCCGTCACCCCCGGAATGCGGTGTTCCGCAGTACCGGCACGACCCGGCGGGTGGCTAGTGTCGGCGCGGGCGGCAGTCGCCGCCCGTGGCCGTCGTCCCTTCAGGACCTCGTGACACGGGCGGTCGGAGGAACCGGGGGACGGACGTGACGAGTCATGAGGCGAGGACGGCGTATCCGGCCGTCGTGGCACCGCGCGAGTGGGCCCGGGCCGTCGTGGGCGCCGCGGCCGGCGCGGCGACCGCCGTCGCCGAGGCGGTCCTTCTGGCCGTGCTCCTCACCGTCACCCTTCCCCTCCTGCCGTTCCTGCTCTGGCCCGCCGCGCGGCACCCCCTGGGACGGACGTTGGACATGACCGTCCGACCGTTCGTCCTCCTGGAACGCAGCCGCCTGTCCACCCTGTTCGGCATCGACATCACCCTGCGCCCCGCGACGGCCCGCCCCCTCACCTACCTGGCGGTACGCTGCCCCGTCGGGCTCTTCGGCGGGCTGGTGCTGGCCTTCTTCTCCGCCGGGCTCTACCTGGTGCTGTCGCCGCTGGAGGTACTCGACGGCAACACCTTCGGGATCGTGCCGATCGGTCTGGGACTGATGTGTCTGTGCGTGCAGGGAACCGTGGGGTTGGTGGGCGTGGAGCGCTGGCTGGCCCGGCGGTTCCTCGGCCCCAGCCGCGAGGACCTCATGGAGGAGCGGATCGGGGTCCTGGCCGCGACCCGCGCGGGGGTGGTGGCCGCCGTCGACGAGGAGCGCCGCCGTATCGAGCGCGACCTGCACGACGGTGTCCAGCAGCGCCTGGTACTACTCGGGATGGCGCTCGGCAGGGCCCGCCGCGACCCCGGTTCGGAGCGGGGCGGCGCCCTGGTCGAGCAGGCCTACGAGGAGTCCCGGAACGCCCTGCGCGATCTGAAGGAGGTCGCCTGGCGGGTCTACCCCGCGGCGCTGGCCGGATCGGGGCTGCGGGCGGCGCTGCACGACCTGGTCGGCCGGTCGAGTCTGCCGATCGACCTGGAGTACGGCCTGGACGGAGCGTGTCCACCGTCCGTGGAGACGGCTGCCTACTTCGTGGTCGCCGAGTCGGTGACCAACGCGGTCAAGCACGCGGGGGCCGGGCGCGTCAGCGTGCTGGTCACCGAAGGTGGCGAGGGAGGAACGAGGTCCGTGGTGGTGCGGGTACACGACGACGGGGTGGGCGGTGCCGACCCCGGGGGGACGGGGCTGGCCGGCCTGGCCAGCCGGGTCGAGGCGCTCGACGGGCGGCTGGCGGTGGACAGCCCCGTGGGCGGGCCGACGACGATCAGGGCGGAGCTGCCGTGCGGGTGATCGTGGCCGAGGACTCGGCACTGCTGCGTGAGGGACTGGTGCGGCTCCTGGAGGACGAGGGACACCAGGTGACCGCCTCGGTCGGGGACGCCGACGCCCTGCTGGCGGCGGTCCGAGAGGAGGCGCCCGACGTGGCCGTGGTGGACGTGCGCATGCCGCCCACCCACACCGACGAGGGGTTGCGCGCCGCGCTGCGGATCCGGCGGGAGCAGCCGGGGGTGGGTGTCCTGGTGCTGTCGCAGTACCTGGAGAAGCGGTACGCCACCCGGCTGTTCGGCGAGAACACCACCGGGGTGGGCTACCTGCTCAAGGACCGGGTGGTGGAGGTCGACGAGTTCCTCGAAGCCCTGGTCCGGGTGGGTGGGGGAGGCGCGGCCTTCGACCCGGAGGTGGTGCGTCAGCTGCTC
>NZ_ANAX01000188.1:11429-11847 GCF_000341065.1 Nocardiopsis halotolerans DSM 44410
CAGCCGCACGGATCCTCTGGGAAGGCTGACCGAGCGCGAGCGCGACGTCATGGCGCTGATGGCGCAGGGGCACATCAACTCGGCGATCGCGGCGAAGCTGTTCGTCTCGCAGAGCGCCGTGGAGAAGCACGCCAACGCGATCTTCGACAAGCTGGACCTGGGTGACACCAGGGGGTACAGCCGCCGTGTCCTGGCGGTACTGCGCTACATGGGCACCTGAGGTGTCCCGCTCCTGGCCCGGGAGGAGGAGCCGGTTCCACGTGTACACGGGGCGTACCGGAGGAGGAGCGGGGGCCGGGCCGTCCGGGGACGTCACCCCGCGCCCCGGCCGCCTCCGGACGCGGGTGCGGGCGTCACGGCCGCCGGTCACGGTGGTTCCGGTACCGACGAGGAACGGAGCCGCCGCGCGGCGGGGAGG
>NZ_ANAX01000189.1 GCF_000341065.1 Nocardiopsis halotolerans DSM 44410
CCGGACAGCCGGGAGGGTCGGATCAGACGAAGTTCACGTCACTGCACAGGTAGTAGACCTGGTCCATGTGGGAGGCCTGCCAGATCGTGAACACGATGTGGCGGCCGGACCGGCCCGAGGTGCTGACGTCGATGTAGTTGTCCGCCACGGGCGGGTAGGACCCGGTCCGCTCGACCAGTTCGAGGTCGTCCCAGCCCAGCGGCTCGTTGAGCGCGTCGAAGCCCTGCTCGGTGACGTAGACCTCGAAGTAGTCCGCGCCGTGCTGGGCGCCGTCGTGCAGGTGGAGGGTGAAGTCGTCCCCGACGTCGGTCGTCTTCCACGGGCCGACCGCGTCCATCGAGTCGTAGCGGCCTCCCTCGGTGTTGCCACCGCTGCACAGGGTGCCGTCGGGGATCTGGCCCTGGTGGTCGCCGCCCACGTTGTTGCGGTAGAGGCCGTTCCAGTTCCACATGGCGTTGGGGTTGTCCTGCCACGCCTGCCAGCACATGGGGTCTTCCTGCGCCATGTCCGGGTTGAGGTGGTCGTCGCCCCAGCGCTCCCAGCAGCCGTAGTTGCGGGTGGCGGGGTCGACGATGGATCCGTGCGCGGAGGCGGGCGCGGCCAGCGTGGTCAGCGCGACCGCGGGCACGGACGCCAGGACGAACGCGCGGGCGTACCAGCTCCGGTTGCCGCGCCGGGGGGTCTCGGTGGTTTCGGTGGTCGTGTTCTTCATTGCGTTCTCCGTCTTTCTCGGCTTGTCAGCCGACCGACGGGAGCGCTCCCAAACCGCATGTTACCCAAAGGAGCCGGGTCGAAACAGAGCGCTGGAAAAATCCGTGGCGCGACACGACGCGCACGGCTACCGTGCTGGCAACCACCCGGCCGCACCACCAGGAAGGACACCATGCGCGCCACCACCGCTCACCTGACCCTCCGCCCCGCCACGGCATGGGAACCGCGCCTCAGGTGACGCGATCCCGGGGAGCACCCCGCACGCGGTGACGGCCGCCGAACGGCGGCGCCACTCCCCGGTACCACCGGCTTCCTCCCGCCGAGGCGGGTCGGACGGCCCCAGCCTCCGACCACGCGCCGATCGGCGCCTTCGCCCTGCCGGGAGTTCCACCATGTCCCCGTTCCGCCGCGCCCGTGGCGCGCGCCCTTCCCGTGCCCCCCTGGGGCCCGACTTCGCCCGCCTGTGGTGTGTCTCCGCCCTGACCAACCTCGGCGACGGGGCCCTCATCGCCGCGGGCCCGCTGCTCGTCGCCTCCCTCTCCCCCTCTCCCCTGGCGGTCTCCGCCGCGTCAGCGCTCCAGATGCTGCCCCATCTGCTGTTCTCCCTGACCTCGGGCGCCCTGGTCGACCGTCTGCCACGGCGCGGTGTGCTCGCCGCGGCCAACCTGGCCCGGGGCGTGGTGCTCGCACTGCTCACGGCCGTGATCCTGTCCGGGAGCGCCAGCCCGTGGCCGGTCTACGCGGCGGTGTTCGCCCTGGGTGTCGGTGAGACCCTGGCCGACACCGCGTACGGCTCGCTGCTGCCGTCGGTGGTCCACCGCGACGCGCTGGGCCGGGCCAACGCCCGGCTGGCGCTGACCTTCTCCGTCAACAACCAGCTGGTCGGTCCGCCCCTGGGCGCGTTGATGTTCGCGGCTCTGTGGGCGCTGCCGTTCGGGTTCGACGCGTTGGCCTACCTGGTGTCGGCGCTGGTCGTGCTGCGGATCCGTCCGACGCCCCCACCCCCGGGGACCGGGCACGGGTCCGGGGCGCGGACGACACTGCGCTCGGATGTCGCCCAGGGGCTGGCCTTCGTGTGGGGCTCGCCGGGACTGCGCACGCTGTGCGGCTGCATCCTGGTGATGAACCTGGCCGGGGTGGGTGCGTTCGCCCTCTGGGTGCTCTACGCCCGGGAGCACCTGGGGCTGTCCGACACCGGGTTCGGGCTGTTCGTCACCGCGGGAGCGGCGGGAGGTGTCCTGGGGTCCCAGGTCTACGGCTGGTTGGAGGCCCGCGTGGGTCGGGCCTTCCTGCTGCGCTGGGGCCTGGTGGTGGAGGCGGCGACCTACCTGGCCCTGACGCTGACCACGGACGGTCTGGTGGCGGGCGTGGTCATGGTGCTGTTCGGGGTCCACACCGTGGTGTGGGGGACGGCCGCCACGACGGTGCGCCAGCGGCTCACGCCCGACCGCCTGCTGGGCCGGGTGGGCGGCGTGTACAGGCTGGCCGACCTGGGCGGGGCCTCCCTGGGCGCGGTGGCGGGCGGCCTCATCGCCGAGTACGCGGGCCTGCTCGTCCCGTTCTGGATCGCGACCGCCGCGGTGGGACTACTCGCCGTGTCCGCATGGCGACCACTCGTCACCACCCAGCGGCTGTGAACCACGTCACTACCTGCGAATTCAATGGTTTGGAACGACGTACCAAAAATAGCTGAACTCTATGGTGTTTACATATCACCATTGGCGGGCTACCGTTCAGGAAAGCGTTCCGGAGACGTCACACTCAGCGACGGAATCCGGCAACGCCTTCGCACACCCTTGTTCCCACACGTTCCCTACACCCCGCTCACTGCCGACTGGGAGCGCTCCCACTCCTTTCGGCCCTTTCCCGCTCAGCTTTACCCCGGATCTAAGGCACGCGAATGCCCCGCTCACCTCCATAAACGCAGGGAATTTCGGTACACCCCGCCTGCCGGTCGCGAACTCCCGGTTCGGGACTTTCGAAGGCTCCTTCTGGCAACCCGCTTCCACAAGGAAAGAAGAGATGAGCACACCCCCCCGTGCCGCGAACCCACGTTCGTGGGCACGACGCGGTCTCGCCGCGACGTCCGCCGTGGTGCTCGGCACCACCCTGGCCGTCACCACCTCCTCACCCGCCAGCGCCGCGACCGGCTGCGAGGTCGACTACCAACTCAACGACTGGGGCTCGGGCTTCACCGCGAACGTGGAGATCACCAACCTCGGCGACCCGGTCAACGGCTGGACCCTGGAATGGGACTTCGCCGGAAACCAACAGGTCACCAACGCCTGGAACGGAACCCTCACCCAGAACGGCCAGAGCGTGTCGGCCACCAACACCGGCCACAACGCCGCCATCGCCACCGACGCCACCGTCGCCTTCGGCTTCCAGGGCAGCTACTCCGGCACCAACGAGGCCCCCACCGAGTTCACCCTCAACGGCGTGCTCTGCCAGGGCCAGGTCGACCCCGACCCGGGTGACCCCGACCCGGGCGACCCCGATCCGGGCGACCCCGAGCCCGGACAGCGGGTGGACAACCCCTACGTCGGCGCAAACGTCTACGTCAACCCGATCTGGTCGGCCAACGCCGCCGCCGAACCGGGCGGGGAGGCCGTCGCCGACGAACCCACCGGGGTGTGGCTGGACCGCATCAGCGCCATCGAGGGCAACGACAGCCCCACCACCGGCAGCATGGGCCTGCGCGACCACCTGGACGAGGCCCTGGAACAGGCCAACGGCGAGCCGCTGGTCTTCCAGGTGGTGATCTACAACCTGCCCGGCCGTGACTGCGCCGCGCTGGCCTCCAACGGTGAACTGGGCCCCGAGGAGATCGGCCGGTACAAGAACGACTACATCGACCCGATCGCCGACATCCTCGCCGACTACGAGGACACCGAACTACGGATCGTGACCACGGTCGAGATCGACTCGCTGCCCAACCTGGTCACCAACGTCACCCCCCGCGAGACCGCCACCGACAACTGCGACCAGATGCTGGCCAACGGCAACTACGTCGAGGGGGTCGGCTACGCCCTGGCGCAGCTGGGCGCGATCGACAACGTCTACAACTACGTCGACGCCGGCCACCACGGCTGGATCGGGTGGGAGAACAACTTCACCGCCTCGGCCGAACTGTTCTACGAGGCGGCCAACGCCGCCGGTGCCAGCCCCGACGATGTGCACGGCTTCATCGCCAACACCGCGAACTACTCGGCGCTGGTGGAGGACAACTTCGCCATCGGTGAGACCATCGCCGGTCAGCCGGTGCGTCAGTCCTCCTGGGTGGACTGGAACCAGTTCACCGGTGAGTTGGACTTCGCCCAGGCGTTGCGTGAGGAGCTGGTGGGTCAGGGCTTCGATTCGGGGATCGGGATGCTCATCGACACCTCCCGTAACGGGTGGGGTGGGCCGGACCGCCCGGACGGGCCGGGGCCGACCACGAGCGTGGACGCCTACGTGGACGGGGGCCGCTACGACCGTCGTATCCATCTGGGGAACTGGTGCAACCAGGCGGGTGCGGGGTTGGGTGAGCGCCCGCAGGCCGCTCCGGAGCCGGGTATCGACGCCTATGTGTGGATGAAGCCTCCGGGTGAGTCCGACGGTTCCAGCGAGCCGATCGACAACGACGAGGGCAAGGGGTTCGACCGGATGTGCGACCCCACCTACGAGGGCAACGTGCGTAACGGCGACAACATGTCGGGGGCGCTGCCCGAGGCTCCGGTGTCGGGTCACTGGTTCTCCGCGCAGTTCCAGGAGTTGCTGGCCAACGCCTACCCGCCCATCCAGTAGTCCGACGGTCCCTCCCGACTCTCGGCTCCCTTCCGAGAACGGGGCGCCCGTCCACCCCAGAGGGTGGGCGGGCGTCCGCCATGCACGCGGCCTGCGATCATGGCCCCGGCCCCCAACGGCCGGGGGCACGACCGTGGGGAGAGGCGCGTGACGGAGCACATGGAGACCGACACCGTCGTGGTCGGGCTCGGGGCCATGGGGGCACAGGCCCTGTGGCGTCTGGCCAGACGCGGCGTCGACGCGATCGGGGTCGAGCGGTTCTCCCCCGGACACGACCGGGGGTCCAGCCACGGCGAGTCCCGCATCATCCGCACCGCCTACCTGGAGGGCGCCGCCTACGTGCCGTTCGTCCAGGCGGCCTGGCGCGCGTGGGCGGACCTGGAGGAGGCCTCCGGGACGCGTCTCGTGGTGCGTACCGGCGCGCTGATGCTCGGTCCCCCCGACAGTTCCGCCGTCGCCGGTTCGATCGCCGCGGCCGAACACCACGGCCTCGCCCACCAGGTGCTCTCCCGCGACCAGGTCGCCGAGCGCTTCCCCCAGCACGCGCCGCGCCCGGACGACGTGGGCGTCTTCGAGGAGGACGCCGGCGCGGTCCTGCCCGAGGCCGCGATCCGGGCGGCCGTGGGGCTCGCGGAGGCGGCGGGGGCTCGGGTGCTCACCGGGACCAGGGTGACCCGGGTCGTGCCCGATCCGGACCGCCCCCGCGTGGTGGCCGGGGACACCGAGATCCGGGCCCGCCGGGTGGTCGTCACCGCCGGGTCCTGGCTGCCGGAACTGGTGCCGGAGGCCGCGGGACCGGACGTCGGACTGCGGGTCGAACGCCGGGTGCTGGGCTGGTTCCGCACCACCGAGGCCCCGTCCCCGCACGCGTACGGGCCGGTGTTCGCCCGCGACGGGGGCGACTGCACGTGGTACGGGTTCCCCAGCATGGACGGCGGCCGGACCGTCAAGATCGGTGTGCACGCCGAGGCCCCGGGTAACAGGGGCGAGGGCGCGCAGTGGGGAGAGCCGGTCGACCCCGACGCGGGGCCGCGGGAACCCGACGCCGCCGACGGGCGACGACTCGGCCGGTTGGCGGCCGGGTTGCGCGGTCTGGCCCCGCTCCCGGAGCGCATGGTGGCGTGCATGTACACGATGACCCCCGACGAGCACTTCCTCATCGGACACCGCCGCGAACTGCCCGGGCTGGTGCTGGCGGGCGGCTTCTCCGGGCACGGCTACAAGTTCGCCTCCGCCGTCGGTGTGGCCCTGGCCGACCTCGCCCAGCACGGGCGGACGGACCTGCCCATCGACCCGTTCGACCCGCACCGCTGGGACTGAGCCCGGACCGGAGGCACCGGGACGAGGGCCGGGGCGCGGCGGGTCCCCGGCGGCGTGCGATCATCGCTCACACGCGCGGCGCGACGCGTCCTCCCCTCGTCCCCTCTCCTGGAAGGACCGCCATGAACAGTCCCACAGCCTCGCGGACCGCGCTCGTCACGGGAGCGTCGTCGGGGATCGGCGCGGCCGTGGCCGCCGAGCTCGTCCGCCGCGGCTACCGCGTGTACGGGACCAGCCGTGATCCCGAGTCGGTGACCGAGCCGGTTCCGGGCGTGGAGTACCTGGCCCTGGACCTGGCCGACGAGGAGTCCGTCAGGGCGTGCGCGGCCGCGGCGGGCGACGTGGACGTGCTGGTCAACAACGCCGGGGAGAGCCAGAGCGGCCCCTTCGAGGAACTGCCCCCGGAAGCGGTGGAACGCCTGTTCCGGATCAACGTGTTCGGCGCGGTGAGGCTCACCCAGCTGGTGCTGCCGGGGATGCGCGCCCGCAGGTACGGGCGCGTGGTGATGGTGGGTTCGATGCTGGCGAGTTTCCCGCTGGCCTACCGGTCCTCCTACGTGGCGTCCAAGGCGGCGCTCAAGGGGTTCGCGAACGCGCTGCGCCGCGAGGTGTCCCCGTACGGGGTGGGGGTGACCACGGTCGAACCGGGATCGATCAACACCGGCATCAGTGAGCGGCGGACCCAGTACCTGCGGGAGGGGTCGCCGTTCGCGGACGAGTACCGCACCATGCTGGAGGCGCTCAACGCCAACGAGGCCCGGGGGATCTCGGCCGGGACGGTGGCGCGGACGATCGCGCGCGCCGTCGAGGCCGACCGGCCCAGGCCGTTCCACGCGGTGGGCAGCAACGCCCCGGTGGTCTTCGCGCTGAGGCGTCTGTTCCCGCGCTCGGTCATCCTGCGGATGGTCGCCCGCAAGCACGGGCTGTAGTACGCCGTCGGGGTGCTGGAGGCATACTCGTAGGTGCCCCTCGCCCGCCCTGCCGGAAGGTGCCCGACGTGTTTCCCGGGCCGAAACGTCTCCGGCAACACCAGGGCCTCCGTGCCGCCACAGCGATGGAGTCACCATGAGACAGCAGGTCCACTTCGTCACCCTCGCGACCACCGATCTGGACGCCGCCCGCGCGTTCTACCGGGACGGGCTCGGCTGGGTTCCGCTCATGGACGTTCCGGGCGAGATCATCTTCTTCCAGGTCGCCCCCGGGCAGGTCCTGGGCCTGTTCGACGCGGAGAAGTTCGACCGGGACCTGGGGCGACCGTCTGGTACGAGCGGGGTGTCGGGGCTGACACTGGCGCACAACGTCGAAGGACCCGAGGACGTCGAGCGGACCGTCGCCGCGATGACCCGCGCGGGTGGAAAGGTACTCAAGGTCCCGCAGCAGGGGGAGTTCGGCGGTGTCTTCCACGCCCATGTGGAGGATCCCAACGGCGTGGTGTGGGAGATCGCGCACAATCCGGGCTGGCACGTCGACGACACGGGCAGGGTCGTCCTCGGCTGAGGGGCGGGGCGGCGTGGGCGTTCGCGGAAGCTGGCCTAGGTTGGGCGTGGGAACAGCGGACAACGAGGAGAGGTACCGCGTGAGCAGCGTCGTCAAGTTCAACGTCCTGACCGTCCCCGAGGGCGGCGGGGCCACCCTGGAGGAGCGTTTCGCCAAGCGGGCCGCGCTGGTGGAGGGCCAGCCCGGTTTCGAGGAGTTCCAGCTGCTGCGCCCGGTCGAGGGCACCGACAAGTACCTGGTGTACACCCGGTGGCGGTCCGAGGAGGACTTCCAGAACTGGGTGAACGGCGAGGCCTTCAAGCGTGGGCACGCCCGGGCCGCCGAGGACGCCGGGAAGGAGGGCGCGTCGGCGGGCCACGGGCACGGGCACGGCGGTCCGGCCGCGACCAACAGCGAGATCTGGGGTTTCGAGGTCGTCCAGCAGGTCTCGGCCCGGTCCTGACCCGCGCACCCCGCTGACCGCGTCCCGGTCAGCGGGGTTTGCGTGCCTCGATGAGGAAGCGGGTCGTGGTCGCCGTGAACGACCCCTCGCGCTCGATGTGCTCGTGCATGTCCCGGAGCCGGTCCCGGTGGGCGTCCACGGTGAACCCGGGCACCATCCAGACCACCTTGCGCAGGAAGTACACGACCGCGCCGACGTCGAAGAACTCCGTGTGCAGCCGCTCCATGCGCAGGTCGACCACCTCCAGCCCGGCGGCCCGCGCCCCGTCGCGCGCCCCGTCCGGGTGACGGGCCTCGCGGTTCTCCGCCGGTTGCGGCCCCAGGAAGAACTCCACCACCTCGAAGACGCTCGCGGGTCCCACCTGCTGGGACAGGTAGGTCCCGCCCGGTGCCAGGACCCGGGCGATCTCCTCCCACCACACCGTCACCGGGTGTCGGGAGACCACCAGGTCGAAGGCGCCGTCCGCGAAGGGCAGCGGTGGATCGTCCTCGTCGGCGACCACCGCCACGCCCAGCGGGTGGAGCAGCCGGGTCGCCCTGGCCACGTTGGGCGGCCAGGACTCCGTGGCCACGGTCAGGCCCGGACGCTCGGGGATTCCCGCCAGCACCTCGCCGCCGCCGGTCTGGATGTCGAGTGCGGCGCTCGCGCGGGCCATGCGCCCGGCCATGGTGCGCTGGTACCCCCAGGAGGGGCGCCGTTCCGTGGCACGGCCGTCCAGCCAGGAGAAGTCCCACCCCTCCACGGGCGCCGCGTCGGCCTCGGCCACGAGTTCGTCGAAGTTCCGTCCCATGGGGGCATACTCGCTGGTCGCCCCGTCCGGGGTCCACCGGGTTTCCGCCCCGTGCGGCGGAAAGGGGGTTGCGCCGCCGTCGCGCGCCCCGCTACAACTGTTCCTGCCCCGATCACGCCGGGGCCGCGACCAAGGAAAGGAGGCAGAGCCGTGTTCACCGCAGTCACCGCGCTCGCGTCCTTCCGGGGATACCTCGACAGCTGAACCCCGGAGCGGCCGGGCGCACACACACCGAAGGTGTCGCCTTGACCGTGCATGACCTGACCATCCGTCCGATCACCGGACCGGAGGAGCTGGACCTGTTCAACCGGCTCCCCTACACCCAGAACTCCGAGATCGCCAACGACCTCGCCGAGAACCGCCGCCGTCCCCCGTGGATGTGGGTCGCCCTGGACGGCGACCGCCTCCTGGCACGCCTGTCCTGGTGGTGCCGGAACGTGGACACGGCTCCGCTGCTCCTGGACGTCCTCGACGTGGACGACACGGCCGGGGACGTCGACCGCGTGGAGGTCCTCGCCCGCCTGCTGCGTACGGCCTCGGCGGCGACCCTGCCCGAGGGGAGCACGCCGCCCGAGTACCTGCGCTTCGTCCCCGTCGACTGGCGTGAGGACGCCCGCAAACGTCGGGTCGTGGAGGAGCGCATGGCGGCCGTCGAACGCAACGGGGCCACGCCGCTCGTGGAGCGCCTGAGCTTCGAGTGGACCCCCGGCGGCTCCGAACCCCGTCCGGGCGACCGGCTCCGGTTCCGGCCGATCCGGGACGAGGAGGAGATCCTCGGCCTGATGGTCCAGGCGCTGGAGGGGACCCTGGACGCCCACGACCGCGCCGACCTCGAACACCGGACGGCGGAGCAGGTCGCCGCCGACAACTACGCCGACGAGTTCGCCCGGTACACGACCCCCCGCGAGTGGTGGCGGATCGCGACGCTGCCGGACGGCGAACCGGTCGGCTTCGTCCTGCCCGCGCGCAACGACTACCACGCGATGATCGGCTACGTCGCGGTGCTGCCCGAGCACCGGGGCGACGGCTACATCGACGACATCCTCGCCGAGGGCACCCGTGTCCTGGCCGGGGAGGGCGCCGAACGCGTCCGCGCCGCCACCGACCGGAGCAACGTACCGATGGCGCGGGCCTTCGACCGGGCCGGGTACGCCACGCTCAGCGGCGTCGTCAACATGACCTGGTAGGTCCCCGCCGGTGGGGGAAGTCCGGTCAGCCCGCCGCCCCGGCCCCTCCGGGGGCCGGGGCGTCCGCCTTCCCGGCGGCTCCGGTGGCGTCGACCAGGTCGGCGGCGAACTCCTCCAGCGGAGGCACACCGCCGTCTCCCTCGTGGAACGCCTCCAGGAAACCGCGCTGGAAACACGCCCCCGCCAGCAGCGCCGCCACGGCGTCGGGATCGGTGCCCTCGGGAACGCGGCCGAGGTCGCGCTCCGCGGACGGGTAGGCGGCGGCCGGAGGAGGCGTGCACGCGGACGGTGGTCGAGGCCTTCACGACCATCCGGGGAGGTGACCGCTGGCTCCCGCGGCCCGCGAAGGACCGCGGCTCAGGCCGTGGCGATGATCCGCCCGGCCTCGGCGACCGCTGTGGTCAGGTCCCGGGGGTCCGCGGTCATCCCGGCGACCACGAAGTCGATCTCCTCCAGACCCGCCCGGCCCAGGAGGGCCTTGTCGTTGGTGACCCACTCCCCGCGTTCGGCCAGGACCGCGTGCGCCGCCTGCGAGGCGGCCTGGGCGACGAGTCCCGCGGTCTGGGCGACACGGCCGTACGGGGCGTGGTTGTGTTCGGCGTAGGACAGGGTGGCCGCGGCCAGTCC
>NZ_ANAX01000190.1 GCF_000341065.1 Nocardiopsis halotolerans DSM 44410
CGCAGCGCCTCGGGGTAGTCCGGTCGGGGCGGGTTCCCGACGAGGACCTGGCCGATGGCGAGTTCGGCGACGACCAGGTAGGTGGGGATGCCGGCCAGGTGGAACATGAGCGGTTCCACCTGGAAGCGCCCCCGCCGGGCCTCGGCGATCTGGTGCTCGACCACGTCGAGGTCGCGGTAGTGCACGTCCACCGCGCGACCGTCGATCCGCAGCCAGGCACCGCCGTTGAAGACCCCTCCTCCCCAGCCGCCGACCTCCGAGACCTCTCCCTCCCAGCCGACGTCCCGCAGGGTCTGTGGATCGAAGCCGCCGCGGTAGTAGATCGCCAGGTCCCAGTCGCTGTCGGGGCGGTGGGTCCCCTGCGCGCGGGAGCCGCCGAGGGTGACGGCCTCGACGGTCGGCAGGGCCGCGAGGCGGTCGGCCACGGCGGACGGGAAGCGTGCGTCGTCGAAGGTGGGCATGCCTTCCATGATGGCGGACGGCGTTCCGGCCCCACCACGGGATCCCGTCGCGGCGGCCCGCACCGGACGACGTACCGAAAACCGCTGGGACGCGGGCGTCCGGCGACGCTAGGGTGCGGGCATGCTGATCCCGCCGACCGTGGCCGCCGCACGCGCCGAGGAACTCGACGTGGGCCTGTCCGGAGCCCGTGTCGCCCGGTTGTTCGACGCCCGGGACCGGCCCGTCGCGGTGCTCAAGACGGTGGACGCCGACCGCTCCGACCTGGTGGCCGAGCTCCTGGGACAGGAGAGGCGCCTGCGCTGGTTGAGCGGCCAGGGGCTGCCCGTACCGCGGGCCCTGGCCTCGGGCGCGTGGTCGGGGCTGCTCTGGCTGACCATGAGCCACCTGGACGGACGCGCCGCCCACGAACCCTGGCCCGCCGGGGACCGGCGGCGGGTGGTCACGCTCCTGGCCCGGGCCGCGCGCGCCCTGCACACCGCTCCGACCGCTGACTGCCCCTTCGACATGACGCTGCACGGCCAGTTGAGGCACATCCGTGAGCGGGTCGCGTCGGGGATGGTGGACCGGAGCTGGACCGCCGCGGGCCGGGAGGGGCCGCCCGCCGCCGAGGTGCTCTCCGAACTGACCGAGCGGGCACACGCCCTGGGTCCCGGCCCGGTCACGCTGGTCCACGGTGACTACTGCCTGCCCAACGTCCTGCTCGACACCGAACTGGTGTGCGGCCGCCACGGCGGCGGGGGGGCCCGG
>NZ_ANAX01000191.1 GCF_000341065.1 Nocardiopsis halotolerans DSM 44410
ATCCGCACGGACCGGGCGACCCGGGCGGGACCGCGGCCGACGGGCACGGGTGGGCCTTCGTGGACCTGGGCCGCGCCGGGCTGGGGGATCCGCACACGGACCTGGCCGACATGGTGGGCAGCCTGCACAGCCCGATGAACCCGCAGTTCGGCCCCGAGGACGCCGAACTCTTCCTGGACGCCTACGGGCGCGGACACGTCGACCCCGAGCGGCTGCGGCTGTGGGCCGGGATCAACGCGTTCCTCTGGCCCGGGTGAGACCCGGGCCGCGTGAGTCCGGGTCCCACCGTCGGCCGCGTCCGGTCACTCCACCCGGGGCCCGCCGTTGCCGTGCCCGTTGCCGTGTCCGTTGCCGTTCTCGTTGCCGCGTGCCCCGGTACGGCCCCCGGCGCCGCCCTGGAGCTTGTTCTGACGCTGGAGCCTGCGCGCCCTCGTGGTGAGCGGAGCGTTGCGTTCGCGTTGGAGGCCCGAGGGCTCCGCGAACTCACCGTGGAGAGAGCGGACGAGTCCCACCATCATGAAGAAGCCGATCACGAAGAACGGCAGCCCGAACACGATGATCGTCTGTTGCAGGGCCTCCAGACCGCCCGTGCCGGACGCGGTGAGCACCGTCGCGGCCACGACGCCCTCGGTGATGCCCCAGAAGACCCGCTGGCGGGTCGGGTTGCCCGCCTCGCCGGAGCAGAGCATGTCCACCACGAGGGAGGCCGAGTCCGAGGAGGTGGTGAAGAAGATGATGACGATGAGGATGCTCACCACCGACAGGAACGTGGTCAGCGGGAAGTGTTCCAGGAACGCGAAGAGGGCGCCGGGGACGTCTCCCTGCCCGACCACCTCCTCGACCAACTGGCCGTCCTGGTTCCTCTCGATGTCGAAGGAGGACAGCCCGAACACGCTGAACCAGATGACGCTGAACGCGGTGGGCGCGGCCAGCACGCCGAGGACGAACTCCCGGATGGTGCGGCCCTTGGAGATGCGCGCGACGAAGATGCCGACGAACGGCGACCAGGTGATCGTCCACGCCCAGTAGAAGACGGTCCACGAGCCCTGCCAGCCGGTGTTGGCGAAGGTGTCGTTCCAGAACGACAACGGGATCAGCATCTCCAGGTAGATGCCGGTCGTCTCGATGATCCCCTTGGCCAGGAAGAGCGTGGATCCCGCCAGGAAGATGAAGAGCAGCAGCCCCACGGCCATGTAGATGTTGATCGTGGACAGCCACTTGATGCCGATGTCGAGGCCGCTGGCCACGGAGATCACGGCGATGGTCGTGACGACCGCGATGAGGACCAGCTGGGTGGTGCGGCTCTCCGGCACGCCGAAGAGAGTGTTGAGGCCGCTGTTCATCTGGAGGGTGCCCAGGCCGATGGTGACGGCGACGCCGAACAGTGTGCCCAGGACCGCGATGATGTCGATGGTCCGCCCCAGGGGACCGTTGATCCGCTCGCCGAGGAAGGGGTGGAAGATCGAGCTGACCCGGAAGGGCAGGCCCTTGCGGTACACGAAGTAGGCGAAGGCGAGCCCCGGCAGGCAGAAGATCGTCCAGGTGTGCAGGCCGAAGTGGTAGAGCGTGAAGCCCATCGCCTCCTCGGCCGCCTCGATCGTCTCCGGACCGACGCCCGACCGGGGCGGCTCGGCGTAGTGACTGATGGGTTCCGCCACGCCCCAGAACATGAGGATGCTGCCGATGCCCGCGGCGAACAACATGGCGAACCACGCGGGGTTGGTGTACTCGGGCCTACTCTCCGGAGGCCCCAGACGTACACGTCCGAAACGGCTGAACGCGATCCAGATCAGGAAGACGAGGAACGTGGTCACGCCGAGAATGTAGAGCCATCCGAGATTGGTGAGGATCCAGTCCGAGGTCGTACCGAAGACGGCGTCCACCACGTCGGTGAAGACGATCGCGCTCACCACGAAGAAGATGGTCAACCCGGCGGACACGAAGAAGATCGCCGGGTTCGTTTTGAGCCCCAGCTTTTGTGCCAGCTTTTCGAACATGCCGACTGCTTTCTGGTGTTTCGGGGACGTTCGGCGGGGATAAAGTGCTGCCAGCCCTCACTGACCTCGGGCAAGGATACGCCTTGGGCGGGGCTTTCCCCGTTCATCCTTCCTTTCAGGGAGAGTTGGAAACGTCTTTACCCAACACCATTAGGGACACACGTGAAAGCACCATGACAGATAGCAACAAATCCACACAAGACATATCTTTGTGGACTTGTGCATGTATGCACCAACCCAACACCGCGCGCACCGGTACCGCGCCCGGCCTGGCCCTCGGTCGGTGATCCGGCCAGACGCCGCCCCGGGGGGGGAGCCGCCCCGCGGGCGCGGATGACGCGTCGGGGGCCGCACGAACGTGGGACGGGTGCGGTTCCGACGGGGGTTCGCGGCGGTGTCTCACCCGGCCCACGACGCGAACGCCCGCGGCCGGAGGGGCCACGGGCGGGGACGGCGCGCCCGGGTGGAGGGGACGCCGTCGCGCGGGAGGTCGGATCAGGCGTCGAGGGTGCGCAGCAGCTCGCCCACCTCGCCGGGCTGCTCGTACAGCGACAGGTGGCCCGCGCCCTCGATGGTGTGGACGTCGGTGTCCAGGAACCGATGGGCCGGGCCGTGCAGACGCGCGGGCGAGAAGAACGGGTCGTGCGATCCGGTCGCCACGGTGACCGGGGTGTCCGCCCAGGCGCGGAAGCGCTCGCAGGGCAGCGGGTGGGGGAGGGAACCCGTGCGGCAGTTCCGGGCCACCAGGGTCAGCCACTCCGCCTCGGCCCGGTGCTCGTCGCACGCGGTGGACGGACCGCTGAGGAACTCGACCAGCCGTCCGCTGGTCTGCTCGTTGGGGTGGACCATCCACGGCAGCGTGGCACGCATCGACTCCGAGCTGACCCCGGCCGCGGTCAGTCCGGCCGGATTGAGCAGCAGCATCCCGGCGACCAGCGGGGACGGGGTGGAGGCGAGAGCGATGGCGGCGCCGCGGGAGTGGCCGAGCACGAGGACGGGCCGGTCGGTGATCCGCGGCAGGAGCTCGTCCAGCCACTCGCCGTAGGCCTCGATCCTGGCCCCGCCGACCCTCTGGCTACAGCTGAGGCCGGGGTGTCCGGGCAGGTCGACCAGCAGCACCGGCCGGTCCGCGGACAGCGCGCGGGCCGCGGGCACCGTGGTGGCCGCGTTGAAGTTGGTGCCCGACAGCACCAGTACCGGAGTACCGGGACCGCCTGAGGACCGGAAGGCCTGCGTACTCCCCAGACGGGTCTCCACAGGAGGAAGGGGTCCGAGTTCGGGCCACTGACTCAGGGCTTTGTGGCACCACGCCTGCACGGAACGCTCGGCGTTCTCCGAACGGTACACACGTGCTGCGCGGAGGGGGACGACGGTCATGGATCTGATTTCGCCTAAGAGGAGACTGGCCGCTGACCTTGCTTGTCAGAGCGCCAAGAGAGGACTGTACGCCTCCGTTCGGCACCACGCCACCCATGGGCGGGGGGAGTGTCCGAACTGACACGTACAGGAGATCCATACCCGCTGTCGAGTGTCCCCTGGGAAGGGTGTTGACCCTGGTGTGAGGGTGTACGACCTGTCCACTTCCGGCCATCCGCGGCCGTCGCCGTTTACCCCGCGGGGAAGGTGTTCCCGGGCCGCCGCCCGGCCCGGGAACACCGCGCGGTCAGCCGAGCTCGTCGGGGTCCGGACCGATCCGGCCGCCGCGGTCGAGCGCGCCGATCCGGTCCATCTCCTCGGCGGACAGCTCGAAGTCGAACACGTCGATGTTCTCCCGGATCCGGGACGGCGTCACGGACTTGGGGATCACGACGTTGCCGAGCTGGAGGTGCCAGCGCAGCACGACCTGCGCCACGGACTTGCCGTGCCTCTCCCCGATCGCGGTCAGCTCCGGGTCGCCCAGCAGCTCCCCGCCCTGGCCGAGCGGGCTCCACGCCTCGGTGAGGAGGCCGTGGCGGGCGTTGGCGGCCCGCATGGTCTCCTGTGAGAAGTAGGGGTGCAGCTCGATCTGGTTGAGCACCGGGACGACGTCGGTCTCCGCGACCAGGCGGTCCAGGGTCTGGACGGTGAAGTTGGACACGCCGATGGACCTGGCGCGGCCCTCGGAGCGGATGCGCTCCAGCGCCTTCCAGGTGTCGACGTAGGCGTCCTGCTTCGGGGCGGGCCAGTGGATCAGGTACAGGTCGACGTAGTCCAGGCCGAGGCGGTCCAGGCTGGCGTCGAAGGCCTTGAGCGCGTTGTCGTAGCCCTGCTCGTCGTTCCACAGCTTGGTGGTGACGAACAGCTCCTCGCGGTCGATGCCGGAGGAGGCCAGGGCACGGCCGGTTCCCCGCTCGTTCTGGTAGAGCTTGGCGGTGTCGATGCTGCGGTACCCGGCTTCCAGGGCGGTCGTGACGGCGGCCTGCGCCTCGTCGTCGGGGACCTGCCAGACGCCGAACCCGAGTTGCGGCATGGTGTGGCCGTCGTTCAGCGTGACGTGCTGCATGAGCGCCTTTCCGTGGTGACGGATGCGGTGGTGTGCCAAGGGGGTCGGCCCCATGGTGGCAACCTGGAGTGCACTCCAGGCAAGCGGTTCAGGATGTGAGACGAACCAGCATCTTGCCGGTGTTGGCGCCCCGCATCATGCCGAGGAAGGCCCGTACGGCGTTGTCGATGCCCTCCACGACGGTCTCCTCGGTGCGCAGCCTGCCGTCGACGATCCATCCGGAGGCCCGCTCGGCGTACTCCTTCATCAGGTGACCGTGGTCACCGACGATGAACCCGCGCAGGGTGAGCCGTTTGCCGACGGCGAGGAAGAGGTTGTCGGGGCCGGGAACGGGCTCGGCGGCGTTGTACTGGGAGACCGCTCCGCACAGGGCGATCCGGCCGTGGTCGCGCATGGCGGCGATGGCGGCCCGCAGGTGGTCGCCGCCGACGTTGTCGAAGTAGACGTCGATCCCCTCGGGCGCGGCCTCGGCGAGCTGCTCCTCCAGGCCGCCCTCGCGGTAGTCGATGGCGGCGTCGAAACCGAAGTCCTCCAGGAGGCGGCGCTTCTTCTCCGGGCCGCCCGCGGACCCGACGACGCGGGAGGCGCCCAGCTGCCGGGCGATCTGCCCGGCGGCGGACCCGACCGCGCCCGCCGCGCCGGAGACGAACACCACGTCCCCCTCCCGCACCGGGGCGATCTCGGTCAGGCCGGCGTAGGCGGTGAGGCCGACCATGCCCAGAACGCCGAGGTAGGCCTCGGCGGGCGCCTGGGAGACGTCCACCGCGCGTACGGCGTCGGCGGGCAGCAGCGCGTACTCGCGCCACCCGGCCGAGTGCAGGACGGTGGTGCCCACCGGGACGTCGTCGCTGCCCGAGGCGGTGACCACGCCCACCGCGCCGCCGTCCATCGGCTGGCCGAGCTGGTAGGGCGGGACGTAGGACTTGACGTCGTTCATCCGTCCGCGCATGTAGGGGTCCACGGACATCCAGTCGTTGCGCACCAGGACCTGCCCGGGGCCGGGGTCCTCGACGGTGACCTGTTCGAGGGAGAAGTCGGTGGGCTCGGGCTCGCCCACGGGGCGGGCCACCAGGTGGACCTCCCTGCTGGTGACGGACATGGCGGAACCTCCGTGACGTCGCTGGTGTCGGTGCGGTGGCCTGCGGGTCGGGCGGCTACCCGTCCGACCGCTCGGTCACCCGCCCATCAAACCAGCGAATCGGGCCACCGGGACGTCAACGGGCCGGGCGCGGCGGTCCGAGGCTGGCGGGTGCGGTCGGGGCGGAGGTGACCAGCCGGCGCCGCGGATCCCCGCGACCTCCCCGCTCGTGGTGTAGTCCTACCGGTGACGGCGGACGGGGTGTCCGACCGGCCGTGAGAATCGTCATGACGCGTGGAGGGGTTGTGAGCGGACCGGAACCGGTGGACGGGAGGGACGACGCGCCCCGGCGCCGGTCGGGTGCGGTGACCGCCCTGGTCGCGCTGGCGGCCCTGGGCTTCGCGGTGTTCGCGGTGCTGCGGGCGTTCGGCCTGGAGGAGGGGTGGCCCCTGGTGCCCGCGCTGTCCTTCGTCCCGTACGTGATGGCGGCCGCGCCGCTGGCGGCGGTGGCAGCGGGCCTGCTGCGGCGGTGGGCGTCCATGGCGGTGCTGATCGTGGCGGCGGTGGTGCTGGCGTTCTCGGTCGTTCCGCGCGCGGTGCCGTTCGGGGTCACCGCGTCGGGTGGCCCGACCGTCCGGCTGATGACCCTGAACACGCTCGGCGGCGGCGCCAGCGTCCCGGAGGTGGTGGGACTGGTGCGCGACCTCGACGTGGACGTGCTCACCCTCCAGGAGGTCACCCCGGAGCTGGTGGACGAGCTGTCCGCCGCCGGGCTGGACGAGCTCCTGCCCCACGTCGTCGACCACTCCCACCCCCGGGGCGTGCCCGGGAGCACCGTACGCTCGGCCTTCCCCCTCACCGATCTCGGTGACACGGCGGAGGGACCCGGCGCCTTCGCGATGCCGACCGCCGGAGTGGAGCTGCCCGGGTACGGGCGCCGCTTCGAGGTGACGTCGGTGCACGTTCCGCCGCCGCTGTCCCCCGCCCTCGTCGACGTCTGGCGCGGGGAGCTGGACGGCCTGGCCGCGGAGGCGGATCCGGAGACGACGCGCGTGCTGGCGGGGGACTTCAACGCCACGCTGGACCACGCGGCGCTGCGCGGGGTCCTGGAGGCGGGATACCTCGACGCGGCGGCCGTCCTGGGTGAGGGCCTGGTGCCGACGTGGCCGGTGGGCCGCCTCGTGCCGAACCTCACCATCGACCACGTCCTGGTGGGCCCCGGGACGGGCGTCGACCACCTGGAGGTGAGGGACGTGACCGGTACCGACCACCGGGCGGTGTTCGTCGAGGTGTCCCTGCCCGAGGGTCCCGGGTAGCCACGCGGTCGACCGGCGCCGACGGCACGGGGGACACGGAGAACACGGGGAAGACGGAGAACCGGGTTTGACCCTCACACCGGTGGCACGGTCTACCGTCGGTCCATGAGTGAGCTGACCGAACCGATGACGGGTACCCCGCTCCAGGTGGTCCTGCCCGACGAGTCGCCCGGCATGTCCCCGAGGGCCCTCGTCGACCTGGGCACGCGCGCCGAGGAACTGGGCGTGGACGCGGTGTGGCTGCCGGACCACCTGCTGCCGCCCGCGCCGTACGGGCCGACGTTCGGCGGCGTGTACGAGCCGCTGGTGACCCTGGCCCACCTGGCGGCGCGGACCGAACGGATCCGGTTGGGCACGTCGGTGCTGGTGGCGCCGATGCGGGATCCTTTCGTTCTAGGGAAGCAGGTGGCGACCCTGGACGCCCTGTCGGAGGGGCGCTTCGTGCTGGGGGTGGGCACCGGCTGGTCGCGCGAGGAGTTCGCCGCCGTCGGATCGGACTTCACCACGCGCGGCGCCCGCACGGACGAGACTCTGCGCCTACTGAGACACCTGTTCGAGGGTGAGGGGCCGTTCGAGGGGCGCTTCCACTCCTACGAGCGCGGGGTGTTCGAGCCCCGTCCGGCGCGCCGCGTGCCCGTGATGGTGGGCGGCACCTCGGAGCGGGCGCTGTCCCGGGCGGCCGAGTGGGGCGACGCGTGGCAGGGCGTGGGACTGGACGCGGCGGGGTTCGTGGCGGCACGGAACCGGCTGCGGGAGCTGACCCACCGGCCCGTACGCGCGCAGACCCGGATCGCCTGGCCCGGGGGCGAGCCGGAGTTCGACCGCGCGGTCGGGCTGTTCCGGGAGCTGACCGCCGCCGGGGCGGACGCGGTGGCCGTGTGGTTCGGCGACGTGGAGGGGTTCGGCGCGCGCATGGAGCGGTTCGTGGCGGCGCTGCGCTGACCCGCGGATCCGGCGCCGCGGCGCTACTCCTGCGAGCCGAAGAGGTTCCGGCCGCCGTACTTCTTGTGGATGGGCTGCTTGGACACACCGAGCACCGCGGCGATCTCGGTCCAGGTGGAACCCTGGTTGCGGGCGCGGCGGACGAGGACCGCCTCGACCCGTTCCGTCTCCCTGCGGAGCCGCACGGTGGCGTCCAGGCCCACCAGGGGGTCGTCGGCACCGGTGGCGCGGGCGAGGGAGCTCAGCTGTTCGACGTCCATGGGTCAACTGTAATTGACGCAGGTGCTCCGGTCGGGACCGCGCCCGGAACCCCGTCCGCGAATGGCACCCTGGAGGGCCTGACGACCACCGACGAGGGAGTGACGTGGGCCGCTACGACGAGTCGATCGTGCTGTTCGACCTGGACGGGGTGCTGGTGGACTCCACCGAGAGCATCCGTAGGGGGCTGACCGCGTGGGCCGTGGAGCGCGGCCTGGACGTGGACGCGGTGCTCGCGCACCACCACGGCCGGACCGACGCGGGCCTGGTCGGGCTCGTCGCACCGCACCTGGACCCGGCGACCGAGGCGCCGCGGATCGAGGCCCACGAGGCCGCCGCCGGTGACGGGATCCGGGCCATGCCCCGAGCTCGGGAACTGCTCACCGAACTCGACGCACGGGGGCGCGCCTGGGCGATCGTCACCTCCGGCGGCGACCGGATCGCCAACGCGCGGATCGGGACGGCCGGGCTGCCCCTCCCCCGCGTGCTGGTGACCGCGGACCACGTGAGCGAGGGCAAGCCCCATCCCGCCCCGTACCTGCTGGGCGCCGAACGCATGGGGGTGGCGCCCGGAAGGTGCGTGGTGGTGGAGGACTCCGCCAGCGGCGTCCGCTCGGGGCTGGACGCGGGCATGCCCGTGGTGGCGGTGGCGTCCACGACCGCTCCCGCCGAGCTCGCGCACGCGACCACCGTGGTGGCCGACCTCGCGGCCGCGGCCACACTGCTGCTGTAGGAGACCGCCGCCCCGGGTTGGGGCCGACCCAAGGAGCCTCCATGGACGAGGACGTCACCATCGACCGTGCCCGGGCCGAGGACGTGGCGGCGATCGTCGCCATGCTCGCCGACGATCCCCTGGGAGCGCGGCGGGAGGACCCCGACGACCAGGGCGCCTATCTGGCGGCCTTCAAGGTGATCGACGCCGACCCGCACCAGTTCCTGGCGGTGGCCCG
>NZ_ANAX01000192.1 GCF_000341065.1 Nocardiopsis halotolerans DSM 44410
CCTCCAGCTCACGTTCGTCCCGGGCCTGTCGCACCGGGGGGCCACCCGTGCCCAGGTGGAGGCGGTGCGTGTGCGCTCCGACGAGCGCGGCGTCGGCCTGGGCGCCGGGCTGCTGTCCTGGGCCGAGGGGGAGGCCCGCCGCCGCGGTGCCGCCATGGTGCAGCTGACCTCGGACGCCTCGCGCGGGGACGCGCACCGCTTCTACGAGCGTCTGGGCTACACGGCCTCCCACGTCGGCTTCAAGAAGAGGCTCGACTGACCGGGCGGTGAGGCGCCCGAGGCGGACAGGACCCGGGGCGCCCGGCTACCGCGCCGTCCGGACCGCGTTTCGGCGCCGTCACGGGGTGGACCCGGCCCGCCTCACCCGC
>NZ_ANAX01000193.1 GCF_000341065.1 Nocardiopsis halotolerans DSM 44410
GCGAGCAGGTGCACGCGGGCCTCCTCCGGCAACCGCTCCGCGGTCCGCGCCGCGGCACCCAGGTTCGCGGAGACCGCCTCGGCCACCTCGGACGGAACCTCGCCGGGCAGGTCGTCGCGCACGCCCTCGCCGTAGACCATCGCACCGACCGAGCCGAGGACGGCCACGCCCAGCGCGGCGCCGAACTCGTTGACGGTCTCGGACACCGCGGACGCCGCGCCCGAGCGCTCCGGGCCGACCGAGGCCACCACCACGTCCACGGCCAACGCGGCGACGGGCCCCACCCCGAGTCCGACCAGGGTGGCGCCTGCGAGCACCCACCACAGCCCCTGGTCCACGGGGGTCAGGGCGAGCAGCAGCATGCCCGCCGTCGCGGACACCGCACCGGCGCAGAACAGGGCGGCGTTCCCGATCAGTCGGGCGAGGGAGGCGGCCGAGGTCGAGGCGGCACCGACGGCGACCAGGAGGGGCAGCTGCCACAGGGCCGCGGTCAGCGGCGAGTACCCGAGCACCAGCTGGAGGTACTGGTTGACGTGGTACATCATGCCGACGAGCGCGAACATCATGGTCCCGCCAGCCAGGACCGCGCCGGTGAACCCGCGGTCACGGAACAGGGAGACGTCCACCAGGGGCGTGGCCAGGCGCCGCTGGCGACGCAGGAACACCGCTCCCATGAGCACACCGGCCGCCGCGGCCATGGCCGTGGGGACGGTGACCGCGACCTCCTCGGCGGTGGTCTTGATCGCCCACACCAGCGGCAGGACGGCGGCGAAGGACAGCACCACGCTCACGGGGTCGAGGGGGCCGGACGCCCCGTGCCGGTACTCGGGAACCAGGAGGGGCGTGACGGCGAGCAGCAGGACGACCACCGGGACGTTCACCATGAACACCGATCCCCAGGGGAGGAACTCCAGCAGGAAGCCCCCGAGGATCGGTCCGAGCGCGGAGCCGCCCGCGAAGGCGGCCGTCCACAGGCCGATCGCGCGGGTGCGTTCGACCCGGTCGGTGAACAGGTTGCGGATCAGCGACAGGGTGGAGGGCATGAGCGTCGCCCCGCCCACACCCATGAGGGCCCGCGCGGCGATCAGCGCCTCCGGGGTGGGCGACAGCGCGGCCATGAGTGACGCGGCGCCGAAGACGGCCGCTCCGACCATCAGCAGGCGCCTGCGGCCGATCCGGTCACCGAGGTTGCCCGCGGTGACGAGCAGTCCGGCGAGCAGGAAGCCGTAGGCGTCGAGGATCCACAGCAGCTGGTCCGCACTCGGCGTCAGGTCCGCGGTGACAGCCGGAATGGCCATGTACAGGATCGAGATGTCCATGGACGCGAACAGGACCGGCAGGACGAGAACCCCCAGTGCTCCCCACCGGCGGCTTTGGGCTCGTGTCGTCTCGGTGGTCATGACACCCCCTTGGGTACGGTGTACGCATATGGTGCGTACACCGTACTCGGCGGATAGCATGGCCCGCAAGCGAGCGAGGGACGGTGAGGTGTGGCCGACAGGAGGGGCCAACCGCTGAACAGGGAGCGCATCGTCGGGGCCGCGATCGAGCTCGCCGACGCCGAGGGGTTGGACGCGGTCTCCATGCGCAGGGTCGCGGCGCGGCTGGGGGCGGGGGCGATGTCGCTGTACCGCCACGTCTCCGACAAGGAGCAGCTGGTCCTGGAGATGGCCGAGGAGCTGACCGCCCGCCACGCCTACCCCGACGACCCCGGCGACCTGGACTGGCGCGGACGGATACACCTGATGGCCCGGCACGACTGGGACATGTACACGTCCCACCCCTGGATACTGACGGTCGTGGCGAACCTGGAGCCACCGGTCGGCCCGCACGGACTCGCCGCCATGGAGTGGGCGCTACGCGCCGTCGAGCCCCTGGGGCTGAGCCTCCCCGCGTCCGCACGGGCGATCATGACCGTCACCCACTACCTCCAGGGCAGTGCCCGGATGGCGCTGAGCGCGTCCGGCCCCTCCCGGGAGGACAGCGACCCCGGGGCCGCGTGGCAGCGGCGGCTCGGCGGCGCGGACCTGAGCCGGTACCCCCGGGTCCAGGCGCTCGTCACGTCCGACTACATGGCCGAACGGGGAGGCCGGGACTGGGTCACCTCCGGCCTGGACGTGGTCCTGGACGGGATCGCCGCCGAGGCGGACAGGTCGCGGTAGTCGTCGCCGTTCTCCTCCGTCAGCCTCCCGTGGGCGTCGACGAGCGGCTGACGGCCGAGCGGGGAACGGGGGCGTCCCGGGCGGAAACGGCGGTGGTTCTCGCCGAGCTGGTCGAACGCCGGGGTCCTGTCGGCCCCGGGACCGCCCTCCTCCGGCTCCGGACACGGACCTACACCGGCACCGGCGCCCCGGGGAGGGCGTCACACCCGCCGTGGCGGGGGTTCCCGGCCCGGTACACGGACGGACTCACCCCCGTGTGGTTCTTGAACGCGGCGCTGAACGCGAACGCGCTCCCGTAGCCCACGCGGTCGGCCACGGCCTCCAGGCTCAGGTCCGGACGCGCGGTGAGCAGGTCACAGGCCACCGTCAGCCGCCAGGTGCGCAGGTAGGTCATCGGCGGGGTCCCCACGGCCCTCTGGAAGCGCGCGGCCAGGGTGGCGCGGGAGACCGCGCACTCCCCCGCCAGCACCTCCAGGGTCCAGGGCTCGGCGACGCGTTCGTGGACCAGTTCCAGCGCCCGTGCGACGACGGGGTCGTGTCGGGCGCTGAGCCAGTTGGGCGCGCTGTCGGGGTTGTCCTCCAGCCAGGCGCGCACGGCCATCACCAGCAGGCAGTCCAGGAGTCGGTCGTTGAGGCTGGTCTGGGCGACGTGGCCGGTGGTGATCTCGCGGGTGAGCAGCTCCACCAGCGCGGGATCGACCCGGCTTCCGGGCAGGACCGCCAGCGGCGGCAGCGCGGCCAGGGCCAGGCGGCCGACCTCGCTGTCGTCCTGGTAGGCGCCCACGACCATGGTGTCGGTGCCGTCGGGGTCGTTTCCCCAGGTGCCGACGCCGTGGCTCATGCTCACGTGGACCTCCGTGCCGTCGAGGGCCACGCACCGCTGTCCGGGAAGGACGGTGATGGTGGGCTCGCGTCCCCTGCTGTCGGCGATCGTGTAGGGCTCCGGTCCGCGGACGAGCACCAGGTCCCCGGGCCCGGCGTCGACCCCGCCGCCGGGCGCCTCCACCCGGGCCCGTCCGGAGGTGACCACGACCAGGGTGAGGGCGGCCCCGTCGCGGACGTCGAACCCCCAGGGCGGGCTCATCACGGTGCGCAGGGTGAAGGCCCCGCGTGCGCGGGGCCCGTCCAGGAGGTGCACGAGGGGATCCATGGCCTCACCGTAACCGATGTCAGACGATCTCTTATGGAAACGAGCATCCAGACCATGTTCCGCCTGAGGCCGCGGTGGTGGAGTGGGGTCATGAACACAGAACACGTCCTCGTCACCGGCGGCACCGGCATGACCGGCCGCCGCGTCACCCGCCTGCTCCACGAGCGCGGCACCGGGGCCCGGGTCGGTTCCCGGTCCGGTGACCCCCGCTTCGACTGGCACGACCCCGACACCTGGGACCCCGTCCTGGAGGGGATCACCTCCGTGTACCTGTGCTACCACCCCGACCTGGGCTTCCCCGGGGCAGGCGCGACCGTCGCCGCCTTCGCCGCACGGGCCGCCCGGCACGGTGTCCGACGCGCGGTGCTGCTGTCCGGACGCGGCGAGGAGGGGGCCGAGCGCGCGGAACGTGCCGTACGCGCCGTGTTCCCGGACCTGACCGTGCTGCGCTGCGCGGTGTTCGCGCAGAACTTCTCCGAGAGCTTCCTGCTCGGTCCGGTCCTGGACGGGACGGTGGCCCTGCCCGCCCCGGACGTGGCCGAGCCGTTCGTCGACCTGGACGACGTCGCCGAGATCGCGGTCCGGGCCCTGACGGAGGACGGGCACGCCGGAGAGCTGTACGAGCTGACCGGTCCCCGGGCGGTCACGTTCTCCGAGGCCGCCCTCCTGCTGGGCGGTGCCGCCGGACGCCCGGTCGTCCACCAGGAGGTGTCGCCGGAGGAGTTCGTCGCCGGAGCCGTGGCGGCCGGACTCCCCGAGGAGGTGGCCCGCGGGTCGGCCGACCTGCTCGGAGAGATCCTGGACGGCCGCAACGTCAGGCCCGCCGACGGCGTGGAGCGGGCGCTGGGCCGTCCGGCCGCGGACTTCGCCGGGTACGTCCGTCGCGCCGGGGCCACCGGGGTCTGGAGTCCGTCGGTCGCCCGGTCCTGACCGGCCGGAGCCCTCGTGCGGAGACGTCGGGGCGGGGTCGTCCACAGGGACGGATCCGCTCTGGCGGCACGGACCGTCGCGCGGTTGACTGGAAAGTGGGGGGACCCCACCCCCCGACCGCACCGTGCTGCCCGTGGACCGGCCCACGCCCCTCCGCGCCTACCGGGGTCCCTCCCCCGGGCGGAAGTACGCCCCGAACCCCAGCGCGGACCAGAACCGGCCGTACCCGTCCAGGCGCGCGGCGTGCTCCTCCCAGGTGGCGTGGGCGTGCGACCACGCCTTCTCCGCCACCCCCGCCAACCGTGGCAGCAGCAGGAACGCGAGGTCGTCGAACCCGGTCAGGGTCTCGCCCCACACCGCCGCCTCCACCCCGGCGACGGTGGCGCCCGGGGCCAGCGACCGGGCGGCCGCGCCGGGATCCCAGTCGAAGGACCCGGCGACGGTCACCGGCTCGTAGGAGGGCAGCCCGAGCCTGCGGCGGTCGGCCTCCTGTTCGGGTACGGCGGCGTCGGCGTAGGGGCGGTCCAGGTAGACCGTCGAGTTCGGCGAGCACAGCACCGGTACCCCCGCACGCACCGCGGCCGGGACGTCGCCGGGGGAGATCCGGAAGGTCTCCGCGGCCTGGTCCACCAGGGGGTGGTACTCCTCCGGCACCACCGCCCTGATGGCCTCCGGGTCGAACTCGTCCGGGGCGCCGATCCAGTACTGGAGGACGTCCTCGCCGGTCAGCACCCCGGCGCGGGCGGTCTCCTGCCAGCCGACCACACGTTTCCCCGCCTCGCGCACGTACCGGTGGGTGAGGCGGACGAACTCGACGTAGTCGTCGTGGTCCATCCCGAAGGGTTCGTCTCCGCCCAGGTGCAGGAACGGCCCCGGGGTGAGCTCGGCGAACTCCTCGACGACGTCCCGCGCGAAGGTGCGCGCCGCCTCCACCTCCGGGTGCAGGAACCGCACCCGGGGATGCGGGGGTCGCACGTGGCCGTGGAGTTCGGGGTAGGCGTCGAAGGCGGCTCCGGTGTGGCCGGGCAGGTCGACCTCGGGGACGACGGTGACGTACCGCCGGGCCGCGTACTCCACCAGGTCGGCGAACTCCTTCCGGGTGTAGTACTCCCGCTCGCCGTCCGGCCCCGGGCGGGTGAGCCGTGGCCAGCGTCGCGACTCCAGCCGCCACCCCTCGCCGTCGGTGAGGTGCAGGTGCAGGACGTTGAACTTGTGGAGGGCCAGGAGATCGATGACCCTGGTGACCTCGGCCGCGGTGAGGAAGTGGCGAACCACGTCCAGGGACAGTCCGCGCCAGGCGTACCGGGGGCCGTCCTCCAGGGTGCCGGAGGGGGCCCACACGTCACCCAGCGCGTCCACGCTCAGGAGTTGGACGAGGCTGGTCAGCGCTCGGAAGGCCCCTTCGCCGCTCGCACCGGAGACCGTGACCCGCCCCTCCCCGATCCTGATCCGGTGGCGTTCGTCCGCCCCCGGGACGGGCCGGGGATCCACCCCCGTCACGGGGGCCACCCCCGCTGCGGCTTCCACGTCCGTCACGGGTGCCGCCGCACCCGGTTCCCACCGGTCGACGCCCACGTGGACGCCGGCGTCGGCTCCGGCCGGTTCCACCCGCAGACCGTGCAGGGTCCCCGCCGCCCAGGCGAACCAGTCGTACGCGGCCGTTCCCGCCCCGGCCAGGGTCAGCCGTCCGCCTCGGCCCACCCGCACCGGCGGCCCCTCGGGACGGACGGCCGAGGCCGGAACGAGCCCGGCCAGCGGTGCGGGTCCGCCCCCGGTGCCCGCTGCGGCGGACGGGGATTCAGGACGCGTCGGCATGGAACCGCCTCTCGTACTCGGCGCGGCGCTCGCGCTGCCGGTCCGGGTCCGCGACCGGGGCCGACAGCAGCAACCGCTGGGTGTAGGGGTGTTCGGGCTCGCGGGTGACCGTGTCGGCGTCGCCGGACTCCACGATCGCGCCGCGGTGGATCACCGCCACGCGGTGGCTCACCGCCCGCACCACCGACAGGTCGTGTGACACGAACAGGTAGGCCACCCCGGTCCGCTCCTGGATGTCCGTCAGCAGGTCCATGACCGTGCGCTGGGTGGTCAGGTCCAGGGCGGACACGGGTTCGTCGCACACGATCAGCCGGGGCGAGATCGCCAGCGCGCGGGCGATCGCCACGCGCTGGCGCTGCCCTCCGGAGAACTCCCGGGGCAGCCGGTGCACGGTGTCGCGGGGCAGCGCCACGCGGTCGAGCAGGTCGGCGACCGTCCCCCGGGCCTCGCGGGCGGACACTCCCTGGGCCAGGAGCGGCTCGGCGAGGGTGTCGCCGATGAGCAGGGACGGGTTGAGCGAGGTGTAGGGGTCCTGGAACACCACCTGGACGTCCCTGCTCAGCTCGCGCCTCCTGCGCCGGGACGCGTTGTCGACGCGCTCACCGTCGAAGGTGATCGTGCCCCCGGCCACCGGGACGAGACCGAGGACGGCGCGGCCGATGGTGGACTTGCCCGAGCCGGACTCGCCCACCAGTCCCAGGGTCTCGCCCGGCCTGATCCACAACGAGACACCGTCGAGGACCCGCACGCGGGGAGCCCGCCATCCCCGTCCGGGGTAGGACACCCGCAGGTCCCTGACGTCGAGCAGCGCGTCCCGGTCCGCCACGTGCGTCCGCGCCGTTCCGCTTCCGTCGGTCGGGTCGGAGGGGCCGGACGGGAACGCCGTCCCGGACCGCCCGTCCTGGCTCGTACCGGTCATCGTGTGCCCACCTCCCGGGGCCGCCACGGCGCGCGGGCCGGGGCGTCGTCGAGTACCGCGTCGAGGAGTTCGCGCGTGTAGGGGTCGCGGGGACCGGTGAGGAGGTCCGCGGTGGCGCCGACCTCCACGATCCGGCCCTCCCGCATGACCGCCACCCGGTCGCACAGGTCGGCGACCACACCCAGGTTGTGGGTCACCAGCAGCACGCCCATGCCCCGTTCCTCCTGGAGTCCGCGCAGCAGCGCCAGGACCTCCGCCTGCACGGTGACGTCCAGCGCCGTGGTGGGTTCGTCGGCGATGAGCAGGTCGGGGTCGCAGGAGATCGCCCCCGCGATGAGCACGCGCTGGGCCATGCCCCCGGAGATCTGGTGGGGGTAGCTGGCCATGACGCGTGCGGGGTCGGGGATCTCCACCTGCCGGAGCAGTTCCAGGGCCCGTTCGCGGGCCCTGGCGCGGGACAGCCCGAGCTTGGACCGCAGGGGTTCGGTCAGGTGGTCGCCGACGGTGAAGGCGGGGTCCAGGTTGCTCATGGGTTCCTGGGGAACGTAGGCGACCGTGTCACCGCGCAGTCCTCGCAGGGTCCGCTCCGCCGCGCCGACGACCTCGGTGCCGTCCAGGAGTACGCTGCCGCGCGAGACCCGGCCGCCCTCGGGGAGCAGTCCGAGCACGGAGAACGCGGTCTGGGTCTTGCCGGAGCCGGACTGCCCGACCAGCCCCAGGGCCTCGCCCCGGCGCACGTCCAGGTCCACGCCGTGCACGACCTCCGTGGACGTGCCGTCGGACAGCGTGTAGGCGACCGCCAGGTCGCGGACCGACAGGAGGTCGGCGCGTTCCCCCGCCTCCTCCAGCGTGGTGGGCGGGTCGGCCGCCGCGCGGCGTGCGCGCCGCCCGGTCACGGGCCCGGTCCCGCGGTCCTCCAGCACGTCGCGCAGCGCACTGGCCAGCAGGACCAGCGCGGCGCTGGTCACCCCCAGCGCCAGGCCCGGCCACAGCATCAGCAGGGGCTCGCGGTGGATGTTGGCGAACGCCTCGTTGAGCATGGCGCCCCAGGTGGGCAGGGAACCGCTGCCGATGCCGAGGAACTCCAGTCCGGCCTGCAACCCGATGGCCATGCCCGCGACCAGGGCGACCTGGATGATGATCGGGGCGCGCACCACCACCAGGACGTGGCGGGCGATGATCCGCGAGTCGCGCAGCCCGAAGACGCGGGCGGCGTCGACGTACGGTTCGCCGCGCATCCCGGCGACGGTCCCCCTGACCAGGCGGAAGAAGCTCGGCGCCACGAGCACGCCCAGCACCACCATCAGCACCCACACGGTGGAACCCAGGACCGCGCGGGAGGCCAGCAGGACGACCATGGCGGGCAGCGCCATCACCAGGTTGACCCACCAGCTGGCCAGGGAGTCGAACCAGCCCCCGTGGTAACCGGCGGCCAGGCCGGTGGGGACGCCGATCACCAGGGCGACGGCGACGGCGAGGGCCGCCCCGCCCAGGGTGTTGCGCCCCCCGTACAGCAGACGCGCCCACACGTCGCGGCCGGCGGAGTCGAAGCCGAGCGGGTGGCCGCCTCCGGGCGGGCCGAAGGCGTCGCTCAGCTCCGCGGCGTTGGGGTCGTGCTGGGTGACCAGGGGCGCGAACAGCACGAGTCCCGCGATCACCAGCAGCACCAGACAGGACAGCACGGCCTGCGGGTTGGTGAGGAAGCGGCGCACCGTGCCCGACCTTCGCGGGGCGGTCGCCTCGGCGGCGGGTGCACTCATGAGGTCCTCGCTTTCGGGTTGAGCCAGCCGATGAGGACGTCCACGAGCAGGTTGATCACGATGACCACGACCACCGTCATCATCACCAGGCCCATGATCACCGGGACGTCACCTCGGGTCGTGTACTGGATGGTCATCGCCCCGATGCCGGGCAGGCCAAAGATCTGTTCGATCAGGACGGCTCCGCCGAGCAGGCCGACGAACTGCATCCCGAGGACGGTGAGCGCGGGGGTGGCGGCGTTGCGCAGCACGTGCCGGAACACCACCCGCGAGGCGGGCAGGCCCCGGGCGCGCAGGGTGCGCACGTAGTCGCGGCCCATCACCTCGATGACCGAGCTGCGCACCTGTTGGGAGACCCCGGCGACCGCGGCGACCGACAGCGACAGGATCGGCAGGGTGACCGTGGACAGCCAGCCGCCGAACGACTCGNCGTAGCCGATGGCGGGGAACCAGCGCAGCTGGACCGCGAAGACCAGCACGATCACCAGGGTGACCAGGAAGCCCGGCAGGGCGTAGCCGACCACGCCGAGGATCTGCACGGCGCGGTCGACGGCTCCGCGCCGCACACCGGCCCACACCCCCAGGACGAAGGAGACCACGGCGGTGACGACCGTGACGCCGACCATCAGGCTGAGCGTGACCGGCAGCCGGTTGCCGATCGCCTGTGCGACGTCCGCGCTGGTGAACCAGGACGTGCCGAGGTCGCCCCGCAGCGCGGAGGAGAGCCAGTCGAGGTAGCGCACGGCCACCGGCCGGTCCAGGCCGAGGGCGCTGTTGCGCGCGTCCACCAGTTCCTGGGAGGCGTGGGGGCCGAGCAGCTGGCGTCCCACGTCGGCGTCGGGAACCGACAGCAGGACGTGGGACAGGGCGGAGATGACGAGGAGGAGCAGAAGCCCGGAGGCTGCCCGTCTGAGGATGAAGGAGGTCATGGCGGCTCCATGGCGCCCCCATCCCCGGCGGACACGGGTCCCGCCGGGGACGGGGATCACTCGGCGGGGGCGTAGTTGTACAGGGAGGGGACGGCCATGCCCGACTGGGGCTGGATGTCCACGGTGCCGTCGGAGACGTGCAGGTACCTCATGCGGTAGAAGGGCACGAACCAGGCCTGCTCGACCAGGTGCCGGTTGAGTTCCTGGGCGGCCTGGGCGCCCTCGTCCCCGGGCGCGGTGCGGATCCTCGCCACGGTCTCCTCGACGGTGTCGTCGGTGGTGCCGAGGAGGTTGAACGTCCCGGGCAGGACGAGTTCGACGACGGTCACCCACTCCTCGGCGGCCTGGGCGTTGTTCATGACCATGCCGGGGTAGGCGCGATCGGTGAAGATGCTGGACAGCGCGTTGGCCTGGTCGAGGTCGTCCCAGGTCAGGTCGATCCCGACGGCCTCCAGGTCGCTCCTGATGCTGGTGGCCATGGCGTCGGAGGAGATCGCCTGTATGCGGGGCAGGGTCATCTCGAAGCCGTCGGGGTACCCCGCCTCGGCGAGGAGCTCGCGGGCGCGTTCGGGGTCGTACTCGTAGTGGGTGTCCAGCTCGGGGACGTGGGCGTCCGACTCGGGGCCGAAGATCTGGTTGGTGACCTCCCCCTGGCCGCCCCGGAGCTGTTCGAGCATGGTCTCCCGGTCGATGGCGTGGTTGATCGCCCGGCGCACCTCGGGCTCGCCGAGCGCGGGCACCATGGCGCCGTCGCGGTCGAACAGGATGATGCCCTGGTAGTCGATGAGCTGCGGGGTGGTGACCAGGCCCGGTTCGGACTCGACCACCTCCTGCTGGTCGACGGTCTGGACCAACGCGGCGTTGACCTGGCCGGTGCGCAGGCCGTTGACGATGGCGGTCTCGTTGTCGAAGACGCTGATGGTGACCTCGTCGTAGGGCGGCTCCTCGCCCCAGTAGTCGTCGGTGCGGCTGTAGGCCCAGGTGGTGCCGACGGCGGTGCGCTCGGCGTCGAGTTCGTAGGGGCCCGTGCCGTCGGGGTCGGTGGCGAGGGCGTCGCCGTCGAAGGACGCGGGGTTGGCCATGAGCCCGGCGGCGTCGCTGAGGTGGTAGAGCATCGCCGGGTTGGGCTGCTCCAGGTGCAGGACGACGTGGGTGTCGTCCACGACCTCGACCTTCTCCAGTCCCGCCATGGTCTGGGCCTGGCCGCCGCCCGCGTCGCGGAAGCGCTCCAGGTTGGCCCTGACCGCCGCCCCGTCGAAGGGGGTGCCGTCGTCGAAGAGGACGTCGTCACGCAGGGTGATGCTGAGCTCGGTGAGTGTGTCGTCGTAGGACCACTCGGTGGCGAGCATCGGCGCGTAGGTGCCGTCGGGCTCGCGCTTGACGAGCGTGTCGTAGACCGCCTGGAAGTGGGGCAGGGCCGAGCCCATCGCCTCGGCCGGATCCAGGCTCTGGGGCAGGGTCATGGTCGCGATGGCCAGGGTCGAGGGCTCGGGGCCGTCACCGGATCCGCCGCAACCGGTCAGCATGAGCGCGACCGCTCCTGCGGCGGCGACGCCTGCGTTGACACGGGTCTTCCTCTGCATGACTCACTCCGTGGGGGAGGCCCGGGCGAAGACCGCTCCGGGAGTTTGGATGAGGTAGGGATCACAATCTAACCACCTGGTAGGTTTTGTGTCGGTCACCGTACACCAACAGGTCAGGACCCGGAAGAGCGAGGGGAGGAGCGCCGGAGCCTACGCTCGGATCGGCCACCGGCCACCCACCGACAAGCGTGGAACGCACGACCCCGCAAGGAGACCACCCCCGTGACCGAGCCAGAGCGCACCCAGCCGCGCATGACCAAGGGAGAGCGCACCCGACGGCGCATCATCGACTCCGCGAGCGAGCTCTTCGCCAAGTCGGGATACCTCGCGGTCTCCCTCCGCGACATCGCGGCCCACGCGGGGCTCACCCACGCCGGGGTGCTCCACCACTTCCCGAACAAGGAGGCGATGCTCCTACGCGTCCTGAGCAGGCGGGACGAGGTCAACGCCCCGCTGGTGCTGGGCCCGGACGTGGACCCCCGGACCCTGGTCGACAACCTCGTCGCGATCATCGAGCGCAACACCGGCACCCCCGGACTGGTCGCGCTCTACGCCAAGCTCTCCGTCGAGGCCACCGATCCCGAACACCCCGCGCACACGTACTTCCAGGGCCGCTACCGCATCCTGCGCGAACGGCTCACCGAGGCGTTCACCGTGCTGCTCGCCGACCGCCCCGGCCCCTCCCCCGCCCTGGCCGCCCAGCAGCTCCTGGCTCTGATGGACGGACTCCAGACCCAGTGGCTCCTGGACCCCGGCGCCGTCGACATGCGCGCGGCGATCGTGTCCTTCGTCCACACCCTCGGCCTGACCGGACCGGAGCACCCCGAACCGGAGCACCCCGGACCGGCCGACCAACCCTGAAAGGCCACAGATGAGTACCCCCGACCTGGCCGCCAAGGCCTCCGCCACCTCCGGCTCCGACACCTGGCACACCACCGCCGTCGGCTCCGTGCTGCGCTCGCTGCACCTGGCCGACGGCCCCCACGGCCTGCGTCAACAACCCGAGGAGGGCGACCACCTGGGCATCGGCGACAGCCTGCCCGCCACCTGCTTCCCGCCCGCCGTCGGCCTGGGCGCCACATGGAACCCCGCCCTCGTGCGCCGGGTCGGCGAGGCGCTGGGCACCGAGGCCAGCGCCATGGGCGTGGACGTGCTCCTGGGTCCCGGCATGAACATCAAGCGGTCGCCGCTGTGCGGGCGCAACTTCGAGTACGTCTCCGAGGACCCGCACGTCACCGCGCGGATCGCCGCCGCCCTGGTGGAGGGAGTCCAGTCCCGGGGGGTGGGCGCGTGCGTCAAGCACTTCGCCGCCAACAACCAGGAGACCGACCGCATGCGGGTCAGCGCCGACGTGGACGACCGCACGCTGCGCGAGGTCTACCTCCGTGCGTTCGAGGAGGTCATCACCGCCTCGAAGCCGTCGATGGTGATGTGCTCCTACAACCGGATCAACGGCGTGTACGCCAGCCAGGACCCGTGGCTGCTCACCGAGCTGCTGCGCGGTGAGTGGGGGTTCGACGGGGCCGTGGTCTCGGACTGGGGCGCCGTGGTGGACCGGGTCGCGGCGGTACGCGCCGGGCTGGACCTGGAGATGCCGCCCAGCGGTACCGACCAGGAGATCGTGGACGCCGTCGAACGCGGTGAGCTGGACGAGTCCGTGCTGGACACGGTCGTGGAGCGGCTGCGGCGGCTCCAGGAGCGGGTGTCCGCCGACCCCTCCCGTTCCCCCGGGCACGAGGCGCACGACGCCCTGGCCCGCGAGGCCGCCCGGGAGGCGCTCGTCCTGCTGAGGAACGACGGCGGCACGCTGCCGCTGGACCCGTCGCGGTCGGTCGCGGTCATCGGCGAGTTCGCGAGGACCCCCCGCTACCAGGGCGGCGGTTCCTCGCACGTGGTGCCGACCCGGGTGCACAGCGCCCTGGACGCGCTCACCGAGGCCGTGCCCGGAGGGGTGGTGTTCGCACCGGGGTTCCGCCTCGACGGCGAGACCGACCCCGCGCTGGTGGAGGAGGCCGTGGCGGCCGCCGCCGACGCGCGCACCGCCGTGGGGTTCCTGGGCCTGCCCGACTCCGCCGAGTCCGAGGGCTACGACCGCACCACCCTGGACCTGCCCGCCGACCAGCTCGCCCTGCTGTCCCGCGTCCGTGAGGTCAGCGAACGCGTGGTGGTGGTGCTGTCCAACGGGGGCGTGGTGTCGGTGGCCGACTGGGAGCACGACGCCGACGCCGTCCTGGAGGGGTGGCTGCTCGGGCAGGCCGGGGGCGCGGCCGTCGCCGACGTCCTCACCGGGGCGGTGTCCCCCTCCGGCAGACTCACCGAGACCATCCCGCTGCGGCTGAGCGACCACGCCTCCTACCTGGCCTTCCCCGGCGAGCACGGGAAGTCGGTGTACGGCGAGGGCGTGTTCGTCGGCTACCGGTACTTCGACACGCTGGACCGGCCGGTCGCCTATCCGTTCGGACACGGGCTCACCTACACGGAGTTCGCGTACTCGGACCTGGAGTTGACCGCCGACGGGGAGGACTCCTGGCGGGTGGCCCTCACCGTCACCAACACCGGGGAGCGCGCCGCCGCCGAGGTCGTCCAGCTGTACGCGGGAGTGGAGCAGGAGTACCCGACCCGACCGCGCCGCGAGCTGCGCGGCTTCGCGAAGGTGTTCCTGGAGCCCGGGCGGAGCGAGCGGGTCGAACTGGCGCTGACCGGACGCGACCTGTCCACGTGGGACCCCGAGCACCAGCGGTGGTCGCTGGCCGGGGGCACCTACACCGTCGCGGTCGGCGCGTCCTCCCGCGACATCCGGCTCACCGGGGAGGTGAGCACGCCCGGTGACCGTTTCGTCCCGCCGCTGACCGCGCGGTCCACCGTCGGCGAGTGGCGCACGCATCCGGTCGGCGGACCGGTCATGGCCGAGCTGCGCGCGGGGATGCCCGCGCTCTCCGAGGTACCCGAGGAGCTGCTGCGCATGGCCGACTCCCTTCCGCTGGTGGCGCTGCGCACCTTCGGGCTGGGTGTGACCGCCGAGATGATCGACCTGCTGGTCGACGACGTGGAGTCCCGCAGGCAGGACGCGGTCGCACGCGGCGAGATCACGGGCTGAGGGGGGCGTTCGATGCGAAGCGAGGGTTTCCTGTGGGGCGCGGCCACCGCCGCGCACCAGGTCGAGGGCAACAACACCGGCAGTGACGTCTGGGCTCTGGAGAACGCGCCGGAGTCGATCCTGCCCGAACGCAGCGGCGACGCCTGCGACAGCTACCACCGCTGGCACGAGGACATGGACATCGTCCGCGACCTGGGGCTGAACGCGTACCGGTTCGGCGTGGAGTGGGCGCGTATCGAGCCGGAGCCGGGGCGGTTCTCCCTGGCGGAGCTGGCGCACTACCGGCGGATGATCGAGGGGTGCGCCGAGCGGGGGCTGACGCCCGTGGTCACCCTGCACCACTTCACGGGACCGAGGTGGTTCGGCGCGGCGGGCGGGTGGACCGCCCCGGACGGGATCGACCTGTTCCGCCGCTACGTGCGGCAGGTGCGGACGATCCTGGACGGCGTGCCGTGGGTGTGCACGATCAACGAGCCGAACATGCTCGCGATGATCACGAGCATGCGCCGAGGGGGTGAGCGCAGGGAGAACGTGGCCGGGGCGATGCCGCCCCCGGACCAGGAGGTCTCCGAGGCGCTCATGGCCGCCCACCACGCCGCCCGCGAGGAGCTGTCCGGCCTGGCGGGGACGCGCAGCGGGTGGACGGTCGCGAACCAGAACTTCCAGGCGGTGGACGGCGCCGAGGAGCTGGCCGCGGAGTGGGCGTACACACGCGAGGACCAGTTCCTGGACGCCGCGAAGGGCGACGACTTCGTGGGGGTGCAGGCCTACACACGGGTGGTGATCGGCCCGGACGGGCCGCTGGACCCGGGGCCGGACGCGCGCCGCACCATCACCGGCTGGGAGTTCTACCCGCGGGCCCTGGAGGGTGCGGTCAGGCACACGGCCGAGCGCACGGGCGGCGTGCCGGTGCTGGTGACCGAGAACGGCATCGCGACCGCCGACGACGACGAGCGGATCGCCTACACCCGGGACGCGTTGGCCGGGCTCGGGCGGGCGGTCGCCGACGGGGTGGACGTGCGCGGTTACCTGCACTGGTCGCTGCTGGACAACTACGAGTGGGGGTCGTGGGCTCCCACGTTCGGTCTGGTGTCGGTGGACCGGCGGACCTTCGCGCGCACCGTGAAGCCGAGCGCGCGCTGGTACGGGGAGCTGGCGCGCGGCGGTCGCCTCCCGGAGTGACCTCGGCGGGGCACCGGGGCGGGGTCGTCCACGGGGACGGATCCGCTCTGGTGCCCCGGCCCCTCTCGCGGTTGACTGGAAAGTGGGGGGACCCCACCCCCGACCGCACCGTGCTGCCCACCCTCCGAGCGGCCCCGGCCGGTACCGCGGTGTCGGCGTACGAGCTCGCCCGGGCCCCTCGGGCGTCCGGGCTCAGCAGCCCGCGAGCTGCTGGGACAGGGCTCCCCGGTGGCGCTGGAGTTCGTCGATACGGGAGTCGAGCGCGGCGAGCTCCGCGCGGATGGTGCGGACCAGGTCCGGGCACAGGTCCAGGTCGAGCGGCTCGTCCGCGCCGTTGCGGACGCAGGGCAGCACCGACGCGATCACCTCGGTGGTCAGTCCCATGTCCAGCAGCGTCCGGATGTGGCGGACCGTGCGCACCGCCCCGGTCCCGTAGACCCGGTACCCGTTGGGCGAACGGTCGGAGTCGAGCAGCCCCTGTTCCTCGTAGTAGCGCAGCAGACGTCTGCTCACGCCCGTACGCTCCGACAACTCCCCGATCAGCATGGGGTGTCCTGCCTCACTCTTGACCTTGACACTGGTGTGACCGCCTACCGTCGCCGCATGGTTGAACACTTCTCCCACACAGTCAAGGGTTCCGGCCCCGGCCTCCTGCTCGCCCACGGTGGCGGCGGTGGCGCCGAGGCCAACTTCGGACCGCTCATGGACGGCCTGACGGCCACCCACACCGTGGTCGCACCGGACTTTCCCGGCTCGGGAGCGACCCCGCGCAGCACGGTACCGCTGGACCTGGACGCGGTGGCGGACACCCTGGTGGCCACGGCGGTCGGCGCCGGGGTCGAACGCTTCACCGTTCTGGGCTACTCGATGGGGACCGTGGTGGCGGTGCGCGCCGCGACGCGGCACCCGGAGCGGGTCACCGGGCTGGTCCTCACGGCCGGGTTCGCGCGGTTGGACAACCGCGTCCGGTTGGCGGTGCGGGTGTGGCAGGAGCTGCTGAAGGGAGACCGGGAGCTGCTGGCCCGCTTCCTCACCCTGATGGCGACCGGTACCCCGGCCCTGGAGGCGCTGACCCCCGACGAACTGGAGGAGTCGGTGGCCGCGCTGGCCGGCTTCGTCCCCGAGGGCACCCCCGAGCAGGTGGACCTGATCACGCGGGTGGACACACGCGACGAACTCGCCGGGATCGCCGTGCCCACACTGGTGGTCGCCGCGACCCTGGACCGCCTCGCCACGCCCGCGCTGTCGCGGGAGTTGGCCGACGGTATCCCCGGCGCGGAACTCGTCGAGGTCGAGGCCGGGCACCTGGTCGCCGCCGAGGCTCCGGAGCAGTGGCTGGGCGCC
>NZ_ANAX01000194.1:0-19348 GCF_000341065.1 Nocardiopsis halotolerans DSM 44410
CCATCCCTGAGCCCCTCCGGCGCCTCCGCGCCTCCGCGGAAGCGCCGGGACTCCGCCCTCAAGGAAGCGTCCCCTTCCGGTGGTTCACGGCTCGGGGACGCCGCTTCCGAGCGAAGGAGCGCCTCACCCCGCGGGTCTCCGCCCCATGGCGTGTCACCGGCCGGTGTCCTCCCGGTGGTTCACCGCACGGAAGGGAGCGGACCTCCGCAGGTGGCGCACCCAGTTCACCGCGACGCCGCCGACCACGGCCAGGCAGGCCGCGAGGACGAGCGAGGACAGGATCCACTCCCGGGACCCGTCGGGGCCGTAGACGCGGTTGGAGGCCCCGGCGTCCACGGCCGGGATCCGTGCGCCCTCCTGGCAGGTGTCGCGCCCGGCCGCGTGCAGGTAGACGCCCCTGGGTTCCCCTCCCCCGGCACCGGTGAAGGTTCCGTTGCAGGTGCACGACTCGTGCCCGGGGTGCTGGACGCACGTGAGGCTCGACGCGACGAACACACCCGGCACGCCCTCACCGCGCGCGGCACGCAGTCCCTGCTCCAGTCCGGTGAAGCCCACCCAGGCCACCAGGCCGGCGAGGACCAGCAGCACGACGGAGAATCGCGGTGACGGCCGCCGGGGACGCCCGGCTCCGCGGCCCGCCCCGGAACCGGTGTCCCCCATCCCGTTCACGCCCTCGCCCCCTCACCGTCACGGGCCGCCGCGAACTCCTCGTCGGCGGGCCCGTCCGTGCCGCGCGGCATGGTGATGACCAGCAGCACGGCGACACCGCACAGGGCGGCGGCCATCAGCCACACCGGCCCGTAGCCTCCGGCCACGTCACGGGTGAAGCCGCCGAAGACCGCCATGGCCCCCGCGCCGACCTGGTGGACGGCGTTGACCCACCCGAAGACGATGGCTCCGTCGGCGCCGAAGGTCCGGTGGCACAGCAGGATGGTCGGAGGCACCGTCGCGACGTCGAGCAGCCCGAACAGCACGACGAAGCCCACCATCGACGCTCCGGCCTCCGGCCCGAACAGCGCGGGCAGCACGGCCAGGAGCGCGCCCCGGCCCACGTAGTAGACGACCAGGAGCGCACGCGGGTCCACACGGTCGGTGAGCCACCCGGACAGGACCGTTCCCACCAGGGCGAACACACCGATCGTCGACACCAGGGCGGCGGCGACCGCGACGTCCATCCCGTGGTCCCGCGCGGCGGGCACGAAGTGGGTCCACATGAGGCCGTTGGTGGTCGCGCCGCACACCGCGAACGCCCCTGCCAGGAGCCAGAACCGGCGGTCGCGCACCGAGGAGAGCAGGACCTCCACGGTCCGGCGCGCGGCGCCCCGGTCCGCCCGGGGACGCTCCACGAAGACCGGGGAGCCGTACGGACGCCGCCCCAGGTCGGCCGGGTGGTCCCGGACCACCAGGGCGACGAGGACGACCATCACTCCCGCGGTCAACATCAGGGTCACGAGGGCCGGACGCCACCCCTGGTGGTCGACGATCCAGGCCAACGCGGGCAGGAACACCAACTGGCCGAAGGCGCTGGCGCCGGTCAGGACCCCGATGACCAGACCGCGGCGTTCGACGAACCAGTTGTTGGTCACGGTGGCGGCGAACGTCATCGCCAGCGAACCGGTGCCCGCGCCGATGAGCAGGCCCCAGTAGAGGGTCAGCTGCCAGGAGGTGGTCATGACGGTGGTCAGCCCGGCGCCCACGACGATGGTTCCCAGGGCCGCCAGGGCGACGCGGCGGATACCGAACCGGTCCATCAGCGCCGCCGCGAAGGGGGCGATCAGGCCGTAGACGACCATGTTGACCGAGGCCGCCGTACCGATCATCCCGCGGGACCACCCGTACTCGGTGTGCAGGGGGCCGGTCAGGACTCCGGGCATCCCGGCGAAGGCCGCCGCGGCCACGATGGTCAGGCACGCGACCAGGGCGACCGGCCACGCGCGGTGGAACGGGGAGCGTGCGGGTTTCCGCTCGGAGGCGGTGTCATCAACCATGACCCCAGCCTCCTGCGCGGTCCCCCTCCCCCGACAGTGACCTGAAAGCCAACATGCGCAAGAATCGGGCCATGAGTGTTTTCACGCGCCCCGGACGCCACCGCGTGGCCGTCCTCGTCCGTCACGGCCTGCTGCCCATCGAGTCGGGCATCGTCCACCGCCTGTTCGGCCAGGCGCGCGGTGCCGACGGGGAGCCGCTCTACGAGGTCGTCACCTGTGCGCTGGAACCGGGGGAGGTCGGTACCGACACCGACTTCACGATCAACGTGGCCCACGGCCCGGAGGCCCTCGACGAGGCCGACACGGTGATCCTGCCCGCCGCCGACGAGGACTACGTCGAACGCCCGCACTCCCCCCTCGCTCCGGAACTGGCCGCGGCCGTCGCGCGCATCCCGCCGGACGCGCGCGTGGCCTCGATCTGCACCGGGGCGTTCGTGCTCGCCGCGGCCGGGCTCCTGGACGGGTGCCGCGTGACCACCCACTGGAAGTCCGCGGGGTACTTCCGCGCCATGTACCCGGGCATCGACCTGGATCCGGACGTGCTGTACACCGACAACGGGCGCGTACTGACCGCCGCCGGGGTCGCCTCGGGCATCGACCTGGGCCTGCACATGATCCGCGTCGACCACGGCGCCGCCGTGGCCAACGAGGTGGCGCGCGGCACCGTCGTCCCGCCGCACCGCGACGGCGGCCAGGCCCAGTACATCCGCCGTCCCGTGCCCGAGCCGGAGCGGGCCGCGACGGGCCGGGCGCGCGCCTGGGCCCTGGCACACCTCCACCTCCAGCCGGGTCTGCGGGAGATGGCCCTCCAGGAGTCCATGAGCGTGCGTACCTTCACCCGGCGGTTCCGCGACGAGGTGGGGGTGTCGCCCGGCCAGTGGATCGCCCAGCAGCGCCTGGACCGGGCCCGGCAGCTGCTGGAGGAGTCGGATCTGCCGGTGGACGGGGTCGCGCACGAGGCGGGGTTCGGCACGGCGGCGTCGCTGCGCCAGCACATGCACACCGAACTGGGGGTGTCGCCCAGCGCCTACCGGCGTACCTTCCGGGTCCTCAGTCCACGCGGATGATGCCGCGCTGGAGCGCGGTGGTGATCGCCGCCGTCCGGTTGTCCACCCCGAGCTTGTCGAAGACGTGCACGAGGTGGGTCTTCACCGTGGCCTCGCTGATGAACAGTTCCCGTGAGATCGCCCGGTTGGACAGCCCCCGCGCGAGTAGCCCCAGGATCTCCAGCTCCCGGGAGCTGAGCGCGGGCCGGGGCGAGCGCAGCCGGTCCATCAGGCGGTTGGCCACGTCGGGGGCCAGCGCGGTCCGGCCCCGTGCGGCGGCGTGCACGGCCGCGCACAGCTGGTCGGGCGGGGCGTCCTTGAGCATGTAGCCGGTGGCCCCGGCCTCCACGGCGGCGAGGATGTCGGCGTCGGTGTCGTAGGTGGTCAGCACCAGCACGGGCGTGGGCGCTTCGAGCGCGGTGATCCCGCGGATGGCGGTCACCCCGTCCATGCCCGCGCCCATCCGCAGGTCCATGAGGACCACGTCCACGCCGAGGGCCTCCTCGGCCCCGGGGTCGAGCGCGTCCAGGGCCGCCCGTCCGTCACCGGCTTCGGCGACCACGCGCATGTCGGGCCGCTCGGCGAACACCGCCTTGAGCCCGTGGCGCACGACCGGGTGGTCGTCCACGAGCAGGATGCGCAGCGGAGCGTCGGGGGTTCCCCGGCTCTCCAGCCCCGGAGCCTCTGTCACGGGCCTTCCTTCCTCATCAGTAGCGTCCTGGCGGCCACCGCCACCCGGATCCCCGGGTACGGAGCGCCCTTCACTCTCCGTCCCCACCGGTCAGGGGCAGCCGGACGGCGACCGCGGTCCCCGCGCCGGGCGCGGACTCCACGTCGAGCCGCCCTCCGAGGGCGGCCACCCGCTCGCGCAGGGCGGCGAGTCCGTAACCGGTTCCGTCACCGCGCGGCCCGGTCTCCCCCGGTGTGAACCCCACGCCGTCGTCGTACACGTCCAGGGTGACCTCACCGTCCAGGTATCCGAGTGTGACCACGGCGGTCGTCGCCCGGGCGTGCGCGGTCACGTTGGCCAGACTGGCCTGGGCCGCGCGGAGCAGGGCCACCTCGTACCCCGAGGGCAACCGCACGGGAGCGCCGTCCTCACGGAAGCGGCAGTCGACCCCGGAGGCGGACGCGGTCTGTGCGCACAGGCGTTCCAGTGCCTCGGGCAGGTTGCCCCCGGCCAGGGAGGGCGGGGCGAGGTCGCGTACGAAGCGGCGGGCCTCGGCGAGGTTGACCGAGGCGCTCTCGCGTGCCTCCACGATCCGGGTCGCTGCCAGTCCCGGATCCCCCGGCAGGGCGTTCTCGGCGGAGCGCAGCAGCAGCACGATGCTGGAGAGCCCCTGGGCGAGGGTGTCGTGGATCTCCCGGGACAGGCGTTCGCGCTCGTCCAGGACGCCGGTGCGGCGCTGGGAGGCGGCGAGTTCGTCGCGGGTGCGGGTGAGGGTGTCGATGAGTTCGCGCCGCCGCTCGCTCTCCCGGGACAGCGCCGTGTACCCGACCGCGATGGCCACCGCGAACGCCGCACCGAGGACGGGACCGAGGACCATACCGGCGGTGAGGTCCCCGGTGTGCAGGACCTGGCCGGCGATCGCGGCCCCGGTGATCACCACGACCGCGACCACCGAGTGCGCTCCCCGCAGCAGGTGCAGGTGGAGGAAGTACAGGGGGAAGGCCAACCACACGAAGTCGGGCGCGGCCCACGTCAGCAGGGCCCACAGGGCGGTGACCGAGGCCAGCCACACCAGGGCCCGCGCACCGGGCGCACCGGTGCCGAGGGCGGGCGCGGGACGGAGTCCGGCGACCGGACCGCCCGCGCCGTAGAGGGCGCCGAGCAGCGCCGCGCCGCACAGGACCGTCCACCGGATCCCGGGCTGGAGGGGACCGGCGGTGTCGGCGGTGGAGAGCCCGTACCGGATGACGGCGACCACCAGCAGGAACAGGAAACAGGCGTGCAGCAGCAGGCGCAGTGCCCGCAACACCGTCGCCGCCCCGGGAAGTTCGGGTGCCCGCCCGCCGCCGTACCGCATCCTGGCAGCGTACGACGGGTCCGGCGGCCGGGACATCAACCGTTCGATGGAGTTCGGGCTCCATCCCGCCGACCCGCGCGGACGCACCGTTTCCCCGATGTGCGGGGGCGCCCGTCCGCGTGAGCCTGGGGGCGCACACCAACCGAGTACCTCCAGGAAGGAGGCCCGCCGTGTTCGTCGCCCTTCGCGACATCCGCTTCGCCAGGGGACGGTTCGCGCTGATGGGCTCCGTGGTCGCCCTCATCACCCTGCTGGTCGTCCTGTTGTCGGGACTGACCGCGGGGCTGGCCGACCAGTCCACCTCAGCGGTCACGCACCTGCCCGCCAGCCACGTCGCCTTCGGCACGTCCGGGGACGACGCCCCGGAGGAGTCCTACGCCAACAGCACCGTCACCCGGGGCCAGCTCGACGCCTGGTCCGGCACCGAGGGCGTGCGCTGGGCCGAACCGCTCGGCATCACCCGCGGCCGCGTCGAACTCGGCGACGGTGACTCCGCCGCCGTGGCCCTGTTCGGCGTTCCGCGGGGCGGCCATCTGGCCCCCGAGGGCCTCGACGGCGCCGACGGGCTGGTGGTGGGCGAGGAGACCGCCGGGGAGCTCGGGATCGACGCGGGCGACACCGTCACCGTCGCGGGCTCCGAGCTCACCGTGGACGCCGTCACCGGGACCCGCCACCACAGCCACATGCCGGTCGTGTGGACCGGCGTCGACACGTGGCGGGACCTGGACCCGCGCGTGCGGCACGCCGAGGGCGACGACGCGCCGATCGCGAACGTGATCGCCGCCGAGGTCGTCCTGGAGGAGGCCGCCGCCAGCGCCGACGACCGTGCGGGCACCGTGTCGGCCACCCGCTCCGACAGCCTCGCCGCCATCGGTTCGTTCTCCTCCGAGAACGGATCGCTGGTCACCATGCAGGGGTTCCTGTACGCGATCTCCGCGCTGGTCATCGGCGCGTTCCTGACCGTGTGGACCATCCAGCGCTCCGGTGACGTCGCCATCCTCAAGGCGCTCGGGAGCTCCACCCGCTACCTGCTGCGCGACGCGCTCGCCCAGGCGCTCATCGTCCTGGTCGCGGGCACCGCCGTCGGCGGGGCGGTCGGGGTGGCGCTGGGCGCGGTGGCCGCCGGGTCCCTGCCCTTCGCCCTGACCCCGGCCACCACGGTCGGCCCGGTGGTCGCCATGGTCGTGCTGGGCATGCTCGGCTCGGTCCTGGCCGTCCACCGCATCACCTCCGTCGATCCGCTGACGGCCCTGGGAGGCGTCCGATGAGCCTGGAACTGCGTGACGTGACCCTGACCTACCCCGACGGCGACGGGTCGGTGACGGCCCTGGACCGGGTGTCGGTGCGGGTGGGACCCGGGGAGACGGCCGCCGTGGTCGGCCCCTCCGGATCGGGCAAGTCGAGCCTGCTGGCGGTGGCCGCCACCCTCGTCCGTCCGGACTCGGGCTCGGTGGTGGTCGGCGGCACCGACACCCTCGGGCTGCGGCCGGGGGAGACGGCCGAACTGCGCCTGCGCGAGGTGGGGATCGTCTTCCAGCAGCCGAACCTGGTCAGCTCGCTCACCGCCGTGGAGCAGCTGGTGGTCACCGAGCACATGCGCTCCCGGTCGCCGCGCGAGGCGCGGACGGGGGCGATGGAGACGCTGGCCGCCGTGGGCCTGTCCGGGAGGGAGCACCGGCGCCCGCACCAGCTGTCGGGGGGCGAGCGCCAGCGGGTGAACATCGCCCGCGCCCTGGTGGGACGGCCGAGCGTGCTGCTGGTGGACGAGCCGACGGCCGCCCTGGACCACGACCGCGGGGCCCGGATCATGGACCTGCTCGGCGAGGCCACCCGGACCTTCGACGTGGCGACGCTGCTGGTCACGCACGACACCGAGTACCTGGACGTGGCCGACCGGGTGCTGGAGATGCGTGACGGGCGACTGACCGCGTTGGGTACGGCCGGGTAGGGGCCGCGTGTTCGCGGGCGCGCACCGAACGCGCCGTCGGGGCGTCGCCCGGATCCGCGTTCACGGGTTCCGATCCTTCCGGTTCCCCGCCGTGGGACGGCGGCGGGGAACCGGAGGTGGCCCGTTCCGGACGCGCTCCCTCCCCGCGAACGTCGGTGCCGCCTCCTAGGCTGAGACCACGCCGCCCCGGGCCGTCCCGACACCCCACGGAGACCGCATGCACCTGTCAGCACTGTTGGACTTCGACGTCCTGCCCCTGGACACCGACGACGCCGTGTCGGTCCTGATCGACGTCACCGCGCCCGAACGCGAGGAGGACACCCGGCGTCCGCCCGCCACCCTCCAGGTCGTGCTGGACCGCAGCGGCTCCATGGGCCGCGGCCGTCTGGACGGCGCGGTGCGGGCCCTGCTCTCGCTGGTGGACCGGCTCGCGCCCACCGACAACTTCGGGCTCGTGTCCTTCAACGGCGAGGCCCGGGTCGAGGTGCCGTGCGGACCGCTGACCGACAGGGCGGAGGTGCGCCGCCGCATCGCGGCCCTGCGCGCGTCGGGGGGCACCGACCTGTCCAGCGGGCTGCTGCGGGGCGTGCAGGAGGCCCGCCGCGCCAGCACCGGCCGGGGCGCCACCCTGCTGCTGGTCTCGGACGGGCACGCCAACCAGGGCGTCACCGAGCACGCGCCGCTCGCGCGGGTGGCGCGGGACGCCTACGCCCACGGGGTCACCACCACGACCCTGGGATACGGCCTCGGCTACGACGAGGAGCTGCTCGGCGCGCTGGCCGACGGCGGCGCGGGCAGCGCCCTCTTCGCGGAGGACCCCGACACCGCGGGCGGCCTCATCGCGCAGGAGGCCGAGTACCTGCTGGCCAAGACCGTCCAGGCCGCGTCGCTGCGGGTTCCGGTCGGACCCCACCTGCGCGCCGTCGGCGTGGTGGGCGAGATGCCGTCCCACCGGCTGGCCGACGGGTCCGTGGTGGTGGAGCTGGGCGACTTCCACTCCGGGGAGAGGCGCCGCCTGCTGCTGCGCCTGGAGGTGCCGGGGATGTCCGCGCTGGGCGTCACCACCGTCACCACCCTCGAAACCACCTACGTGGATCCGGAGACGCTGACCACCTACACCGCGACCCTGCCCGTCACCGTCAACGTGGTTCCGGGTGACGAGGCGTCCGGACGCGTGCCCCGTCCGGAGGTGCGCACCGAGGAGGCCCTGCAACGGGCGCAGACCGCCAAGCGGGAGGCCAGCGAGGCCCTGCGCAGGGGCGACCGGAACGCGGCGGCCGAGGGGTTGGAGCGGGCGCGCCGCGGCCTGCTGGACCTCCCGGCGCCCGGTGCTCCGGGCGCGCCCGGAGCGGGGTCGCGGAGCGCCGCCCCGCCGGCCCGGCCGTCCCCGGACGTGGCCGCGCAGGTGACCGAACTGGACCGGATGGCGCGGATGGCGCGGCGGGACGACGCGGCACGCGCCTCCAAGACGCTCTACGCCAGCCAGTCGGGCTACTCGCGCAAGAGCGGCCGCCAGCGGGGGCCGGGGGCGTCTCCCGGCGGTGACCAGGGTGCCCGCCGTGTCACCGGTGACGCTGGTCGGGGCGGGGGTCCCGGACACGGGGCGGACGGTACCGGCGAACGGGACGCCGCGGCCGAAGGCGGTCAGCAGGGTTCGGGAGGGCGCCAGCGCGGTGGCCGGCGCGTCCGCCGGATCCGGGGCGAACAGACCGACGGGGGCCGCCCCACCCCCGACCAGGGACCCACGCCGCCGCGACGGGAGTCCTGAGCCTCCCGGTCCGGGCGTCCGTTGGCACCCGTCGGCGCCCAACGGTGCCCGGACCGGGGCCGCTCCCCCGCTTCGGGGCACGGCCCCGCACACGCGAGGCGCCCGGCCGGGATGTCCCGACCGGACGCCTCACCAGGCTGCTCGCGGCGAGCGACCGGCACCGCGTGTCGCGACGACCGCCGGGACCCGCCCGTCTCCGGACGTGCCCCGGGGCGGGTCCGCGCCGCGCCGTTACCGGCTGGCCGCGGTGAGCGCCCCCTGCACCGCGCCCGGAAGCTTCTCCTCCAGGAAGCGGGCCATGTCCTCCTCCTGGTGGAGGATGGAGGTCAGCTTGAGCGCGATCTGCTCCTCGCCCAGCTCGTGGGCCGTGTCGATGAGCGCACGGTAGGAGGCGATCTCGAAGTGCTCGGCCGCGTAGTCGGTGATGGCGTTCTTGACCATCGTGTCGCCCGCGGGGCGGTTCGCCATGCCCTGCACGGCCCCCATCATCCCGGCCAGGGCGCTCTTGACGCCGGAGACACTGCCGCCCAGCGACTCGATGCACCCCTTGACCGTCTCCGCCTGTCCGCGGGTCTCCTCGATGTGCCGCGTGATGCGCGCGTGGACCTCGGGGTCGCCCTCCGCGTCCTTGGCGTGGCGCTCCAGGGTCTCCTCCAGGGACTTCTCCATCGAGTAGGCGTCATTGAGCCAGTCGAGAAACTGCTCACGGCTGTTCACGTCGGTTCCCCCTCGTTCGACGGTCTCCGCTCGTCCTCGGACCCGCGGCTACCCCCGTCCCCGGAGGGCAAACGTCAGGGCACCTGGTAGGAGGAGTCCCGCACGTCGGTGATGGCCATGTGGCCGGGGGCGTGGCCGATGGCGAACTCCGGGGCGGAGGCGGTCACGGCCGCCTGCGGGGTCACTCCGCACGCCCAGAAGACGGGGACCTCGCCGGGGCGCACCTCCACCGGATCGCCGTAGTCCGGCCGGTCCAGGTCCGTGATGCCCAGCGCGGCGGGGTCGCCCACGTGCACCGGAGCGCCGTGGACCGCCGGGTAGCGCGAGGTCACGCGGACCGCGTCGGCCACCCGGTCGGCGGGGATCGGCCGCATGGACACCACCAGCGGACCGCTGAACCGGCCCGCCGGGCGGCACCGCCGGTTGGTCGCGTACATGGCCACGTTGGTACCCGCCTCGATGTGGCGAACCGGCACACCGGCCTCCAGCAGCGGCGCCTCGAAGGTGAAGCTGCACCCGATGAGGAAGGCCACCAGGTCGTCCCGCCAGAGGTCGGTGACGTCGGTGCGCTCCTCCACCAGCTCCCCGCTCCGGTAGACCCGGTAGGCGGGCAGGTCCGTGCGCAGGTCGCCGTCGAGGACCGAGGCGCTGACCTGCCCCGGCTCGGTGACGTCCAGTACGGGGCAGGGTTTGGGGTTGCGCTGGGCGAACAGGAGGAAGTCGAAGGCCGCCTCACGGGGCAGGGCGATGAGGTTGGCCTGCGCGTAGCCCGCGCTGTATCCGGAGGTCGGGACCCGGAGTCCGTCACGGAACAGCGCGCGGGCCCGGGAGGGGCTGAGGTCGGCTGGCGGGGTCATGTCTCCTGCCTTTCGGTGGGCGGGCCGGAGGGCCGTGTTCGGAGGGTGAACCGCACGCGGGTGCCGGGGCGGGCCTGGGCCGCCCGGGGCAGGTCCGCGGCGCACACGACGGCCACGACCGGGTAGCCGCCGGTCACGGGGTGGTCGGCCAGGAACAGCACCGGTTCGCCCCCGGGCGGAACCTGGAGCGCCCCCGCGACCATGCCCTCGCTGGGCAGTTCACCGGTGCGCGCCCGGTCCAGGACGGGGCCGGACAGGCGGGCGCCGACCCTGTCGCTGCGCGGGGTGACCTCGTACGCGGAGGAGAGCAGTGTGTCGACGGCCGCGTCGGTGAACCAGTCCTCGCGCGGCCCCAGGACCACGCGCAGGACCGTCTCGGGCCCGCCCACGGGTGCGGTGGGGGCGTGGTCCACGTTCGGGAAACCGGTGGGCGCGGGCCCGACCGGGAGCAGCGTTCCCGGCGCGGGGAGGTCGGGCCCCAGCCCGGCCAGGACGTCGGTGCTGCGCGAACCCAGGACCGGCGGGACGTCCACCCCGCCGCGTACGCCCAGGTAGGAACGCAGGCCGCGGGCGGGCGCACCCATGGCCAGCTCCGCCCCGTCGGGTAGGTGCAGCACGGTGTTGGTGGCCGCGCCGCGACCGTCCACCCGCAGCGGGGTGTCGGCCCCGGTGACGGCGACGGTCACCGGCCCCCGGGCGCGCACGCGCAGTCCTCCCAGAGTGGTCTCCAGGGCGGCGGCGCCCTCGGGGTTGGCGAGCAGCCGGTTGGCCAGGGCGTAGGAGTCGGTGTCGGCGGCGCCGGAGCGGCCCACGCCCAGGTCGGCGTGGCCGAACCGGCCCGCGTCCTGGACCGTGGTCATGGGTCCGGTGGCCACGATCTCCAGGGCGCGGCGCCGGGCGCTCGGGCCGTCCCCGGGTCCCGCCGTCGTGCGCGGACCCGCCGTCCGGGTTGCCGTGCGCGTGCTCATGCGGCCCTACCTTCTTGGGTGCGCCCCGACCGTCCGCGTCGACGGAGCCGTGCGGGCGGGCCGGGGATGGCTTTCATGCTGACCGCACCGAACGGCGCCGGGAGCACGGCCCGCCGCGTCCGGTGGTTCTGCGGTGTCAGGACGCCTCCGCGTCCGTGAAACGTACGCGGACGCCCGGCCGGAGCAGGCCGGGCGGCTCGCGGTCCAGGTCCCAGATCCGGGCGCCGGTGCGGCCCAGCAGCTGCCAGCCCCCCGGGGAGCTGCGCGGGTAGACCCCCGTGAACTCCCCCGCCAGCGCCACCGACCCGGCGGGCACGCGGGTGCGCGCCTCGCCGCGCCGGGGCACGTGCAGGCGCGGGTCGTCGCCGACCATGTAGCCGAACCCGGGCGCGAAGCCGCAGAACGCGACCGTCCAGGTGGCGCCGGTGTGCGCCTCGACCAGTTCGCGCCGGGTCAGGCCGGTCAGTTCGGCGACGTCGTCGAGGTCCTCGCCGTCGTAGAACACCGGGATGGTGACGGTCTCGCCGAAGTCGCGCCGGCCGCCCGGGGCCAGCGGCAGCCCGGTGACGGCCGCGGCGACCATGTCCGGGTCGGTCCCGGGTCCGATCCGTAGCAGCAGGGTGCGTGCGGCGGGGACGACGTCGGTGACCCCCGGGACGGGCTCGGCCTCCAGCGCGGCGCGCAGCGCGATCACCTCGGCCAGGTCCGCGACCTCCACGAGCACACCTGTGTCCGCGCACCTCAGGACGCGCACGGCGCCTCCTCTCCGTCACAGGACCTCATACGTCCTCCCGTGTGAACGGCGCGACGGTGACGCCCTCGGCGCGCAGCCGCCCGGCCACGGCCCGGGCGATGTCCACCGCTCCGGGGCTGTCGCCGTGCACGCACAGGGAGTCGGCCTCGATGACGATCCGGGTGCCGTCGACCGCCTCGACCGGTTCGCCGTGGGCGATGCGCAGACAGCGTTCGGCGATCGCCTCGGAGTCGTGCAGGACGGCGCCGGGCTCGCGCCTGGGGACCAGCGTGCCCTCCGGGGTGTACGCGCGGTCGGCGAACGCCTCGCGGTGGGTGGGCAGTCCGGCCTCCTCGGCCAGGCGCAGGAACTCCGAGCCGGGCAGGCCCAGCACGGGCATGCCGGGGTCGAACTCCCGCACCGCCGCGACGACGGCGGCGGCCTGCTTCTCGTGGTGCACGATCGCGTTGTAGAGCGCGCCGTGCGGCTTGACGTAGCGGACGCGGTCGTCGGCCAGACGGGTGAACGCCGACAGGGCGCCCATCTGGTAGACCACCTCGTCGGTCAGCTCGGCGGGCGGGACGTCGAGGAAGCGGCGCCCGAACCCGGCCAGGTCGCGGTAGCCCACGTGGGCGCCGACGGCCACTCCCCCGGCCGCGGCGTCGAGCGTGGTACGGCGCAGGACGGACGGATCACCGGCGTGGAAGCCGCAGGCGACGTTGGCGCTGGTGACGACGGACAGCAGTGCCCTGTCGTCACCCAGCTCCCAGCGGCCGAAGCTCTCGCCGAGGTCGGAGTTGAGATCGATGCGCAACGTCGGTACCCCCTCGTTCTCTTGTCCCCCTCGCGGGGGCGGTCACGCGCCGGTCGGCCGTACCGGTCGACCGGCCGCTCTCCGTTTCGCGTTCTCCAGGTTTCCAGGCCGTCCCGGGCCCTGTCCCGGGAACCCCGGCGCTACCGCCAGAGATCGGCGATGCCGCCCAGGGAACCGATGGCCATGTACGCGGTGAGTGCCCACGCGGCGATCCCGATGGCGATCAGCCAGCGCGGGTAGCGGTAGCCGCCCAGGAGGTCGCGGGAGCGTCGGGCCGCGACCCACAGCAGGATGCCGAGGCCGACCGGCAGGATGACGCCGTTGAGGGCACCGGCCAGGATCAGCAGGGTGTTCGGCGCCTGGCCGGACAGCAGGAGGATCAGCAGCGAGACGGCGATGAACGCGGTGACCAGGACGCCGCGGCGCCTCTCCAGCCACGGGTGGAAGGTCGTGACGAAGGAGATCGAGGTGTAGGAGGCGCCGATGACGGAGCTGACCGCCGCGGCCCACAGGATCACGCCGAACACGCGCATGCCGGCCTCGCCCGCGGCCTGGTGGAAGGCCTCGGCGGAGGGGTTGGCGGCCGCCATGATGTCGGCGCCGCCCGCGACGACGCCGAGGATGGCCAGGAACAGGACCACGCGCATGACTCCGGTGACGATGATGCCGGTCACGGAGGTCTGCGTGATGGCCGGGAGGTTGTCGCGTCCGCCCCGGCCCGCCTCGACGAGGCGGTGCACTCCCGCGTAGGTGATGTAGCCGCCGACGGTACCGCCGATGATGGTGACGGTGGCCAGGAAGACGTCCGCGCCGAGCCCCTCGGGCATGACGGCCTGGCGCAGGGCCTCGCCGACCGGGGGCTGGGAGACGAAGGCGACGTACACGGTCAGGGCGATCATGACCAGGCCGAGCACGACCAGGACACGGTCCAGGGCCACGCCCAGCTTCTTCACGCCGAGGATGACGACGGCCAGGACCGCGGAGATGACGGCGCCGACCTCGGGATCGGTCCCGAGCATGGCGTCCAGGCCCAGACCCGTGCCCGCGAGGTTGCCGACGTTGAAGATCAGGCCGCCGAAGACGATGAGGGCGGCCAGCACGTGGCCCGCTCCGGGCACGACCCTGTTGGCCAGGTCCTGGGCGCGCATGTTGGCGACGCCGACGACCCGCCAGATGTTCAGCTGGACGGCGATGTCGACCAGGATCGAGATCAGGATCGCGAACGCGAAGGTCGCGCCGAGCTGTGCGGTGAACGTGGTGGTCTGGGTGATGAAGCCGGGGCCGATGGCGCTGGTGGCCATGAGGAACATCGCGCCGAGCAGACTGCTGCTCAGCGCGACCCGCCCGACGCGGGGGCGCACCTTCTCGGGCGCGGGGGGTGTGTCACCCATCGGTCTCTCCAGGGGAAGAAGGGCGGTGGCTCTGTGACCAACCTCGCTATCGTTGGATTGTTGAACGATACTTCAATCCAACAAGGCGGGTAAAGGGCCGGTCAGCAAAAACCCAGGTCATCTACGCCCCAGAACGCGCTCCCTTCCCAGCGGTAACAGGAAAAGCTTCGCGCGGCACCTTCCGGAAGCCCTGCGGCAGGGGGCTCCCGGTCCGACGAACCGACCTCCACCGATCCCCGCTCCCCGCGGGTGCTCCGCGTCGGTGACAATGGAGTAACAGACACCAGCCCCCCGTTAGGAGCTCCTGTGACGGCCACGGACGCCCGCACCGACCGGCCCAGCGGCCGTACGCGCCTCCTCCCCCCGTTGCCGACCCAGGCCGAACGGGTCGCGGAGCTGCTGCGCGAGTCGCTCATCGACGGGGCGTACCCGCCGGGGCAGCGGCTGGGGGGGGNCTGTCGGAGGAGCGGCTCTGCGAGGAGTTCGGGGTCTCACGCAACACCCTGCGCGAGGCGTTCCGGCTGCTGGTGCGCGAGCGGCTGCTGGTGCACCAGATGCATCGGGGCGTGTTCGTCGGCCTTCCCACCAGCGAGGACGTCCGCGACCTGTTCCAGGCCCGCAGGACCCTGGAGCTTTCCTCGATCAGGGGAGCGGTGGCCCCCTCCGAGGAGGCGGTGCGGCTGGTCGGCACGGCCGTGGACGAGGGCGAGGCCGCACGGGACCGGCGGGACTGGTGGGGGATCGGCACCGCCAACATGCGTTTCCACCAGGCCGTCGCTGGGCTGGCGGGGAGCCCGCGGGTGAACGGGTTCATGAGCCAGGTGCTGGCCGAGACCCGGCTGGTGTTCCACGTGATGGACGCGCCCAAGGAATTCCACGTCCCGTACCTGGACTGGAACCGGAGGATCCACACGCTGCTGGCCTCGGGCGACGCCGCGGGCGCCGCGGAGGAGCTGACGACCTACCTGGAGACGTCGGAGCACCAGTTGGTCACCGCGTTCACCGACATGGAACGGCGGCGGGACTGACGACGGGGACCGGGAAGGTCCACCGGCCCGCTTCGTTCGCCGTGACGCTCCTCGTACTCATGGCGCGTCTCGACGGCTTGGTGTCAGGCGGCTGTTGCGACGAGGAACCTGTTGGCAGCCTCGGCCGGGGTGGCCCAGCCCAGAGTCCGACGGGGGCGGCCGTCGAGCTCGGCGGCCACCCCGTCCGACTCCTTCTGCGACCAACCACGAAAGTCCGTGCTGGACCGGGGAAAGTACTGGCGCAGCAACCCGTTGGTGTTCTCGTTGGAACCGCGCTATGAGTACAGGATCAGCGCAGGTCAGAGCCCATACGTCACACCAGCGACGTTTCCGGCCAGCCCATCGGCGCCGGAGACCGGCGGCGGGCCGGGCAGGAAGGGCCGCCCTCCTGGACGGACCCCGCCATCCCCGGCGCGGGAACCGCCCGTCAGGGGCCGGACACCGGAGCGGGAAAGCCCGCCAACGAAGGTCCCGAAGTGCCATCATGGGGACCTCATGGAACTGAACGGACGCCCCGTCAGCAAGGCGGAACTCGCGGGCCTCGCCCTCTACGGCTACGGCCACTTCACCACCATGCTCGTCACCGACCTCCGCGTTCGCGGGCTCGACCTCCACATGGAGCGCCTGGTCCGCGACTGCCGGACCCTCCTCGGCGCCGACCTCGACGTCCCCCGGGTCCGCGAGCTCGCCCGCCGCTCCGCGCGCGCCCACCCCTCCCCCTCGGTGGTCCGCGTCACCGTCTTCGACCCCCACATGGACCTGGGCCGCCCCTCCGCACGCCAACTCCCCCACGTCCTCGTCACCACCCGTCCCGCGCCCCACGCCTCCACTCCCCCACCGGTGCGCCTGGGCACCCGGCTGTTCACCCGCGACACCCCGCAGGTCAAGAGCACCAGCCTGTTCGGAGGGCTCCGCCAGCGCCGCGCCGCCCAGCTGGACGGCTACGACGACGCCCTGTTCACGGGCGTGGACGGACGGGTCTCGGAGGGCCCCACCTGGAACATCGGTTTCCTGGACGGGGGAGGCGTGGTCTGGCCGCAGGCCCCCTGTCTGCCGGGGGTGACCACACAACTGGTCGAGCGGGTGGCCGAGAACCTGGGGGTCCCCGTGTCCACCCGGCCGATCGCCGCCGCCGCGAGCACCCGCATGGCGGGCGGGTTTGTCACCAACGCCACCACGGGCGTACGTCCGGTGGCCGCCATCGACGGCGTCCACCTGCCCCAGGCGGCGCTGGTCCGCAAGCTCGCCGCCGCCTACGCCGAGCTACCGGGCGACCCGCTGTAGGCGCCGGGCTCCTCCCCCGCGGACTCCCCGGCCGGGTGCCTCCCCGCCCTGCCCGGCCACCACACGCGCGGCCCGACGTCCAGCGACAGGGCGGGCACCAGCACCGTCCGCACGAGCAGCGCGTCCACCAGCACCCCGAACGCCACCAGGAACGCCAGCTGGAGCAGGAACAGCAGCGGGATCCCCGCGAGGGCCGCGAAGGTCACCGCCAGCACCACCCCGGCCGAGGTGATCACCCCGCCGGTCACGGTCAGCGCGCGCGGCACGCCCTCGCGGTGCCCGTGCCGCAGCGTCTCCTCCCTGGCCCGTGACATGAGGAAGATGCTGTAGTCGACGCCCAGCGCCACCAGGAACACGAACGCGAACAGCGGCACCACCGGGTCCGCTCCGGGAAGGTCGAGCACGTGCTGGAACAGCAGCGTTCCCACACCCAGCGCGGCGGCGAAGGACAACACGTTCGCGACCATCAGCAGCAGAGGCGCCACCAGCGAACGCAGCAGCGGGATGAGCACGAGGAACACCACCACGAGCACGAGCGGCACGACGACCGTGAAGTCGCGCTGGGCGGTCTCCAGGGTGTCCAGGTCGGTGGCGCTCACACCGCCGACCAGGGCGCCGGCGCCCTCCACCCCGTCCAGCTCCGCGCGCAGGTCGCGCACGGCGTCCACCGCCTCGGCCGACTCGGGGCCGACCGTGAGCACCGCCTCGACCAGGACACGGCCGTCCTCGACCAGGGGCGACGGGTCGGCGCCGGGCGGACCGGGTTCGGTCACCGGTGCGGCGTCCTCCACCAGCGGCAGGCGCTCGGCGGCCTCCACGACCTCGTCCAGGTGATCGGCGTCGGCCACCACCAGGGCGGGCGCCGCGCTGGCCTCGGACCCGAAGCCCCGGTCCAGCACCCCCTGGGCCTCCACCGCCTCCACCTCGGTGCGGAAGACCTCGGCCTGACCGGTGCCCCCGGCGTCGAACTGGGGCGCGAACGCGGCCGCGGCGGCCAGGACGGCGGTGGTGACGATCCAGTACAGGCGCGGCCTGCGGGAGACGGTGGTCGCCAGGCGACCCCAGAACCGGTGGCCCTCCACGACCTCCTCCAGGCTTCCGTCCGCCCGGCCCGTGCTGTGCGGGGCCACGGGCCAGAACGCCGCGCGCCCGCACAGGGCGAGCACGGCGGGCAGGAAGGTCATCGCCGAGAGCAGGGCGGCGACGACACCGATGGCGACCACCGGCCCGAGGCTGCGCGTGGAGGACAGGTCGGCGGCGAGCAGGCAGAGCAGGCCGAGGACGACGGTTCCGCCGGAGGCCAGGACCGGTCCGGTCACGCCCCGCACGGCGGCCATGACCGCCTCGGGCACGCGCTCGCGGACGGCCAGTTCCTCCCGGTAACGGGCCACGAGCAGCAGCGCGTAGTCGGTGCAGGCGCCCACGACCAGGATGAAGAGGATGCCCTGGCTCTGGCCGTTGAGGCTGACCAGCCCGGTGTCGGCCGCCAGGTAGACCAGCGCCCCGGACAGGCCGAGGGCGAGCAGGCAGGCGAGGATGACCAGTACCGGCAGCAGCGGCGACCGGTAGACGGCCACCAGGATGATCAGGACGGCGGTCACGGCCACGAGCAGGAGCGTGGAGTCGACACCGCCGAAGGCCGCGGCCAGGTCGGCGGCGAACCCCGCCGGTCCGGTGACCTGAGCCTGGAGGTCGGAGACGGGGGCCTCGGCGAGGATCGCGCGCAGCTCCCCGACCGCGTCGCCGGTGTCGTGGGACGCGTCGATCGGCACCACGAACTGGGCGACGGAGGGGTCCTCGGTGCCCGGGAAGGGGCCGACGACGGTTCCCGAGACCCAGGGTTCCTCGCCCACGCGCTCGGCGACCGCGGCGATCTCGGCCAGCTCCTCCCCGGAGATCTCCCCGCCGCCGTCCTCCCGGGAGAGGACGGCGACCGCCGGGACCGCGTCCTCCCGGTCGAACTCCTCGGCGATCTCGCTGACCTCGGTGGACTCGGCGCCCACGGGCAGGAACGCGGACGGGTCGTTGGTCTGCACCTCGCCGAGCCTGCCCAGGAACATGCCGAGCGGCCCGGCTCCCACCAGCCACACCAGGGCGGTCAGCAGGGCCGCTCCGACCCACCAGCGCGACCGGCGCGGCGGCCGGGCGTCGTCCTTGTCCACGTTCGCGTTACCTCTCGTGCCGGTGCTTTGACTCAAAATTAAAGCATCTCGCTTTTCGAGCTATTAACGGGCACGAGACTACCGCCCTCCGCACGCGCCACACGCCCGCCCCCGCCATGCGCTCACGCCGCCCGGCCCACCGTCAGCGGCGATCAACCCCCTCGGCGGTCGAGGCGATGTTGTCGGCCATGGCGCCGAACACGAACCCGTGGAAGGGCGTGACGGCCTTCCAGTACAGGTGCCCCAGCAGTCCGCGCGGGTGGAAGAGGGCGCGCTGGTGGTAGACCGTGCGTCCGCGCACGCGGCTCACGCCCAGCTCCAGCCAGGCGGGTCCGGGCAGGCGCATCTCCGCCCGCAGACGCAGCAGCTCACCCGGAACGACCTCCTCCACCCGCCAGAAGTCCAGCGAGTCGCCCACGCGCAGCCTCTGGGGATCGCGCCTGCCACGGCGCGGGCCGACCCCGCCCACGGCCAGGTCGATCCAGCCGCGCGCCGCCCAGGCCAGGGGCCACGAGTACCAGCCGTGCTCTCCGCCGATCCCCTCCACGACCCGCCACACCGCCTCCGGCGCGGCGTCGACGTACCGGGCGCGCACGTCGGTGTAGAGGCTGGCGGGC
>NZ_ANAX01000194.1:19355-25443 GCF_000341065.1 Nocardiopsis halotolerans DSM 44410
GTCGGACGGGGCGCTCGGCCAGCCCGCCGAGGACCACCGGGTGTCCACGCGGGACTCGTCGACCCGGCGCAGCGCCAGCTCCACGGCCCGGTCGAAGCCGATCCTGTCGTGATCCCCCAGCAGCACGGACAGGTCGTCCTCGCCGGTCACCGCGTCGTGCCGCAGCGACTCCACCAGCGGCCGGGCGACCGCTGGCGGGACCGGGGTCACCAGCCCCACCCACAGGCTCGACAGGCCCGGCGAAAGAACCGGGACCGGAATGATCAGCCGCCTGGTGATCCCCGCGACCCGGGCGAAGCGCTGGATCATCTCGGCGTAGCTGAGCACCTCCGGGCCCCCGATGTCGAAGGCCCGGTTCACCCCGTCGGGCAGCTCGGCCGCCTCCACCAGCAGCCGCAGCACGTCGCGCACGGCGACGGGCTGCACGCGGCTGCGCACCCAGCGGGGCGTGGTCATCACCGGCAGGCGCTCGGTGAGGTGGCGCAGCATCTCGAAGGAGGCCGAACCGGAACCGAGGACGACCGCCGCGCGCAGCACGGCGGTGGGCACGCCCGACTCCAGCAGGATCCGGCCGACCTCCTCGCGCGAGGCCATGTGCGGCGACAGGCGGACCCCCTCCGGCGCGAGGCCGCCCAGGTAGACCAGCCGGGACGTGCCCGCCTCCGCCGCCGCGCGCGCGACGTTGCGCGCGGCCTCGGCGTCGGTGTCGGCGAAGTCGCGCCCGCCGGACATCGAGTGCACCAGGTAGTAGGCGGTGTCGGCGCCCTCGAACGCCTCGGCGAGTCCCTCGCCGCTGACGACGTCGCCCCGCACCGCCTCCACGCGGTCGCGCCAGGGGTGGTCGCGCAGCTTCTCCGGGGTGCGCGCCAGGCAGCGGACGCGGTACCCGGCCGCGAGCAGCTCGGGCACCAGGCGCCCGCCGACGTAGCCGGTGGCCCCGGTGACCAGGGCGGTCCGGGTCATCCCGCCGCTCCGGCCGTGCCGAGGCCCGCCGCCCCGCCCCCGGCGGGTCCGGCACCGGCACGGTGGACCACGATGGAACGGCGGTCGGCCGGATGTGTGGTGTCCAGGTCCATGCTGCTTCCCCTCCGCCGCTCTCCCCGCCAAGGTTCTACGCACGCGGTGCGCGTCACAAGCCGCAACGCCCGGGGAGCCGTGTTCGATGCGCCCGGCCCCGCGGACGGTGGGCGGCGGCCCGCCGGGCGTGTGGACGCCGACCGGGCGGAACTCCTCCCGGGAGAAGCTCCGCGCGGGCGCGGCACGGTGGCGGCCCGTTCACGCTCACCGACGCCGTGCGGGTACCGGTGCCGGACTGACGGCCCCCCGCCCGCGTCCTCCGACCAGCGAGTACCACAGCTGGTCCGCCGTGGTCAGCGACATGGCCGCGACGGGCGTGCTCAGGCCCATCGCCAACTCCCGGCGCAGTGACGATCCCCCGTCGAGGAAGGCCAGGACGTCCCCGAGGCGGTTGGCCCCGAACAGCCCGGCGAAGAACTCCGCGCCCCCGACCCGGCCGGTGTCCAGGGCCCGCAGCATGACCGCGTCCATCGCCAGGTGGCGGCGTCGGTACGGTACCGGAGGAACCGGGACGCGCCCCTCCGCCAGCGCCCGCGCCACGGCGGCCGCCTGGCGCCGCACACCGCTGAACGTGTACCCGGTCGAGGGCCGGGTGGCGCCTCCCGCGGTGCCCACCCGGAACACGCGCCGCCCCACGCGGGTCCGGAAGCGGGCGTCGGTCATCGGGATGACGCCCTGTTCGGCCGCCGTCACCTCCCACTCCCCCAGCCCCAGCAGACCGCAGTAGTCCCTGAGCGCGCGCTCGTACCCGGCCGTGGTCAGCGCCTCGCGGCCGAACTCGGTGTACTCCACCAGCGCCTCGCGAGCCGACAGCGGCAGCACGTAGCCGAAGGCCACGCCGTGGGCGGGCTGGGGAGGGCGCAGGTCCATCAGCAGGGCCGCCCCGGGGTCGAAGGCGTCGGCGGACGTGCGCACGAACCAGCCGCGGAAGTGCTGGAGCAGGTGCGTGCGTCCGCGCGGGACGGGCCGGGCCGGACGTGAGTCGAACACCCACGCGGCGGTCAGGGAACGCCGTCCCCCGCCGGGTTCCGCACCCTCCACCACGGCGTGCCCCTCTCCGTCGCGGACCCCGGTGACCAGCAGCGGAAGCGGGTCCACGTCCCCACCCGCCGTGGCCCGCACGTGCGCGTCCACGTCGGCCGACCTCAGCATCTTGTACACGTAGGGCGCGGCGGAGGAGGAGTGGACGGTCCCGTCGGGCCCCAGAACGGACAGGCGCTCCCAGCGTGCGGCCAGGAGGTGGTCCCAGGGACCCCCGTCGGGTTCCCAGAAGCACCACGTGCGCGGCGGCGGGGTGTGGGGACCCGGCGGCGGCTCCACGAGGGCGACGCGCAGCGGCCGGCCACGTCGGTCGTTGACCCCGCTGAGCTGGTGGGTCAGGGTGAGCCCAGCGGCGCCCCCGCCGATGATCGCCACGTCGTAGTCGGCCATGCCTCCCAGCATGCATCGGAGGGCCCGCGCACGCATGCCGACACCCGCTCGGAGAGGAGCCCGTGGACACCACGACGTGCGAGATGAAGGACGGCGCGGTCACCGACGAGTTCGACCACGCCTCCGAGGCCTACGACCGGCTCGTGGCCGCCAACCCCGGTTACCACGCCCACCTGCGGATCTCCGCACGGCGTCTGGGGCTGCCCGGCCGGGGCTCGGGACTGCGCCTGCTCGACCTCGGCTGCGGCACGGGGGCCTCCACCGCCGCCCTGCTGCACGCCCTGCCCCGGGCCCGGATCGCGGGCGTGGACGCCTCGCGCGGAATGTTGGACGCGGCCCGCGCCAAGCGCTGGCCGGCCGGAGTCTCCTTCCACCAGGCGCGGGCCGAGGAGCTGACCCCCGACTGGGCCGCCGAGCATCTGGGCGGGCCGGTGGACGCGGTGTTCGGCGCCTACCTGATCCGCAACTGCCCCGATCCCGACGCCCTGCTCTCGTCCGTGCGCGCCCTGCTGCGACCCGGGGGGCGGATCGTCCTCCACGAGTACTCCGTGGCCGACTCGGCGGCGGCGCGGGCGGTGTGGTCGGCGGTGTGCTGGGGGGTGGTGATCCCCGCGGGGCGGGTGCTGACCGGACGCGCCGACCTGTTCCGCTACCTGTGGCGCAGCGTCCTGGAGTTCGACGGCCGCGGCGCCCTGTTGGAGCGGATGCGCCGTGCGGGTCTGGAGTCGGTGGCCAGTGCCCCTCTGCCGGGCTGGCAGCACGGGATCACGCACACCTTCGCCGGTCGGCGGCCACCCGACCGGGGACCGTCCGGACAGGACCCGCCGGGCGCGGGTGAGCGGGCTCCGCACCCCCCGGGGGAGCCCGGTCCGCGTCCGCTCCCCACGCCGGAGGAACCCGCCGATGACCGCTGACCGCGCCCGTGCCGCCGACCGGCCCCGGGACGTCCGTGATCCGCTGGCCGAGGCCGTCGAGCCCGCGCCGCCGCTGGGACCGCGCACCGACGGCGTGCCCCGTGTGGCCGTGGTCGGCGGCGGCATCGCCGGACTCGCGGCGGCCTGCGCGCTGGTCGAGCGGGACGTGGACGTGACGGTGTTCGAGCGCGAGCCCTCGCTCGGCGGACGGCTGCGCGGCTGGGCCACGACGCTCACGGACGGGTCGTCGGCGACCATGTCCCGGGGGTTCCACGCGTTCTTCCGGCAGTACTACAACCTGCGCGCCCTGCTGCGCCGCGCGGACCCCGGGCTCGGCTGCCTGGTCCCGCTCACCGACTACCCGCTGACGCACCGGAACGGTCCGCGCGACCGCTTCTCGGGGCTGCCCGCGACCCCGCCGTGGAACGCGGCCGCCATGGCGGTGACCAGCCCGAGCTTCCCGCCGCGCGACCTGGCGCGGGTCAACGTGCCCGCCGCCCTGCAACTGCTCGACGTGGACGTGCCCGGCGTGTACGGGCGCCTCGACCACCTCAGCGCCGACTCCTTCCTGGACGCGGTGCGCTTCCCGCCCACGGCCCGGCACCTGGCCTTCGAGGTGTTCAGCCGCAGCTTCTTCGCCGACCCGGGGAGCATGTCGGCCGCCGAGCTGGCGGTGATGTTCCACGTCTACTTCCTCGGTTCGTCCGAGGGGCTGGTGTTCGACGTACCGGGATCACCGTTCCCGCAGGCCCTGTGGGACCCCCTGGAGCGCCACCTGGCCAAGCACGGGGTCCGGCTGCGGACCGGTGTCGCGGTGGAGGAGGTGCGCCGGGGCCGGGAGCGCCGGTTCGCGGTACGCGCCGAGGAGCCGGAGGAGGACTTCGACGCCGTGGTGCTCGCCGCCGACCCCGCCGGGGCCCGGGGCCTGGTGGCGCACTCGCCGGAGCTGGGCGAGCCCGGATGGCGCGACCGGGTGTCGCGCGTGCGGACGGCTCCCCCGTTCCTGGTGTCGCGCTACTGGCTGGACCGGCCGGTGCGCCCGCACCGGCCCGCATTCCTGGGAACGGCGGGCCACCCCACGCTGGACAACGTCAGCGTGCTGGAACGCTACGAGGACGAGGCCTACGAGTGGACGCGGCGTACCGGGGGATCCGTGGTGGAGCTGCACGCGTACTCGCTGGAGGAGGGGTGCCACCCCGAGTACGAGCGGCACAGGCTGTGGGACCAGGCCGAGGCCGTCTACCCGGAGCTGCGTGAGGCCCGGGCGGTGGACTCCCGGCACGAGCTGCGCGCGGACTGCCCGCTGTTCGCTCCCGGAAGCCACGGGGAACGGTGCGGCGTGGTCACCCCCGACCCGTTCGTGGTGATGGCGGGCGACCACGTGCGCACGGACCTGCCCGTGGCCCTGATGGAACGCGCCGCCACCAGCGGCTTCCTCGCCGCCAACGCGCTGCTGGCGCGGTGGGGGCGGCCGGGTCACACGGTGTGGACCGTGCCCCGGCGGGGGAGGTCGGCGCCGCTGCGGGCCCTCGCCCGCTGGGCCCGGCGGACGCCGCGCTCCCGCTGACGGGTCGGAGGACCCGTCGTGCGGGCGCGTCCTGAACGGTGGTTCCGCGCCCGCGTCCTCGCGGGAGTCCCGCCGCGCGACCCCCGGGACGGCGCTCGACGCGCCGGTGATCCCCGGGGGAGGCCTCAGCCGGGCCAGCGGCCGGTGCTCCTGAGCAGGTAGCGGCGCTCCGCGTACGCCAGGTCGTCCCTCCACAGGCGCCGGGCGGTCATCCGCATGGCGGGCCGCAGCACCGCCCCGGCCACCTTCCGGGCCACCGCGAACCCGGTCCTCTCCGAGCTGGCGACCGTGGCCTCGATGACCGCCGTGCGCGGCACCCCGTTCCCGTCCACGCCCAGCGGGGTGGCGTGCGTCTCCACCACGCTGCCCCGGCCCTCGCCCTCGATGATGCGCATGACCACCGTGCGCGGTTCCGGGCAGTGGAACTCCGCGCGCACCGGCACACCCCACCTGCCCGCCACCCGGAAACCCACGTCCACCACCATCCGGTCCGGGTCCGGGTCGGCCCCCTCCGGCACCTCGGTCACCTTCAGCCCCACGAACGAGTAGGGGTGGAACCACGAGCCGTGCCAGGGATCGAGACGGTTGGCCACCACGTCCTCGGGTTCGCACCGACCGGCCAAACTCTCCACCGCGGTCAGGCTCCCGGCCGCGTCGGGACGCTCGGGAACCACCGGCTCCTCCAGGGGTTCCTCACCACCCTCCCGGTCCAGGCGCACCCACACCAGCACGCCGTCGTCGTGCACCGGGTGGGGGGACCACCCGGGGAAGCCCTCCTCCCCCAGCGACAACCCGTGCCACCGGCACACCAGGCGTCCGGAGTCCACCGCGCCCCGGCACAGCGGCGCCCCCAGGTGGGGGCAGGCACCGGGCCCCGCGTGCGCGGTCCCGTCCGGGGTGCGCCAGGCGACCAGCTCGGTTCCCGCGACGACGCGCCCGAACGGCCGGTCCGCACGCACCTCGGTACTCGCGGCCAGCACGAACCAGTTGCCCGACGGCCGCGCGAGCGCGCGTTTGAGAGCCGCCCCGATGACGGCGGGCGCCCCCTCCCTCCAGGTGGGCTCCTGCTTGTTCCAGGTGGTGGCGGGCATGCGGCGCA
>NZ_ANAX01000195.1 GCF_000341065.1 Nocardiopsis halotolerans DSM 44410
CACCGGAGTCCTCCCGGGTCGAGGGTCGCGAAGCGGAGCGGCCCGCCCCCTCAGCCGGTCCGCGGGCGCGGCACCCGGCCCCGGAGCGAGCGCGCCACCAGGGAGCGTGCGAGGGCGGGCACGGCGGCGACCGCCTTGCGGGTGTCCGAGACACGGTGCCGAACGCTCCACACGTCGTAGTCGGCCGCGCGCACCTCGTCCAGGATCGCGCGGTAGAGCCGGAAGGCGGTGGCGACACACGGACGGGCCACGGGGGAGAGCATCGCGATCCCGGGTCGGGCGCGCCGGTAGAAGCCCTGGTTGACCTCCACCAGTTCGGCGAGGGCCTCCCTCACGCGCGGATGGGACTCCCCGGCCCGACGGCACTGTTCCAGCAGCTCCCGGTCCACGCCGTGGGCGTCCAGCACGTCCCGGGGCACGTAGACACGGCCGCGCCGCAGGTCCTCGGACACGTCCCGCAGGAAGTTGGTCAGCTGGAAGGCCTCGCCCAGCGCCGCGGCGTGCGGGGCCGCCTCCTCCCGGGAGGTGACCGTCCCCAGGACCGGCAGCACCTGGAGGCCGATCACCGCCGCCGAGCCGTACATGTACTCGCGCAGGTGTTCCAGGTCGCGGTAGCCGGTGACGGTCAGGTCCATGCGCATGGAGGACATGAACGCCGTGAAGTAGGCGTGCGGCAGCGCGTACCGGTCAACCGTGTGCGCGAGGGCGTCCAGGACGGGCGCGTTCTCCGGCTCCCTCGCGCGCCGCCCGCCCAGGACCCGGGCGAGGTCGGCGTCGATACCGTCCAGCCGCGCGGTCTGGTCCTTGATCGTCGTTCCGGGTGGAGGTTCGTCGACGATGTCGTCCACCCACCGCGCGAAGCCGTACAGCGCGTGCACCCCGGGTCTGCGTTCGGGTGGCAGCACCCGCGTGGCCGTGTAGTAGGTGCGCCCGTGGTGGGCGTGCAGGGCCCGGCACCGGAGGTAGGCCTCCCTCAGCGGCCGACCGGTGATCCCCGCCGCGTCCAGTTCCGTGGTTCCCGCGCTCATCGGCGGCCTCCCGTCCGTTGGAGCACCCTGGCGGCGGCGAGCTTGCCCGAGATGAGCACGGTCGGCAGGCCGACCCCCGGGGTGGTCCCGCATCCGGCCAGGACGGCGTTGGAGACGCCCGGGACGGTGTTGCGCGGCCGGAACGGCCCGGTCTGCGCGAAGGTGTGCGACAGCGAGAACGGCGTACCGTGTGCGAGCCCCTGACGCGCCCAGTCCGCCGGGGTGACCAGGTGCTCCGCGCGCACGGAGTCGCCCAGTCCGGTCAGACCGCGTTCCTCCAGCACCCCGACCAGGTGGTCCCGGTAGCGCGGCCCCTCACGGTCCCAGTCGACGCGTCCCGCGGCCAGGTTGGGCGCCGGAGCGAGTACGTACAGCAGGTGGCGGCCCTCCGGGGCCAGCGACGGGTCGGTGCGGGTGGGCTGGGTGACCAGCAGGGAGGGGTCGCTCATGGTGCGGCCCTCGCGGATGATCTCGGTGAAGGTGCGCCGCCACGCGTCACCGAAGGAGATCGTGTGGTGCCCCAGGTGCTCCCAGGTGCGGTCGGTGCCCAGGTGCAGCACGACCGCCGAGGGCGAGTAGCGCGCGGCGACGGGACGCCGGGGCGTGTGGCCGAGCAGCCGGTGGGCGGCGGGCAAGTCCGCGGTGAGCACCAGCTGGTCGCAGGCCAGGCGCTCCCCGTCCCCGGTGACCACGGCGGTCACCCTCGTCCCGGCCCGTTCGAGCCGGGTGACCTCACGCCCGTAGCGGAGGGTCCCCCCGGCCTTGGCGACCGCTCCCGCCAGGGCGTCGCCCAGCGCGCTCATCCCGCCCCGGGGGAAGTACACCCCGGCGACGGTGTCCATGTAGGCGATGACGGCGTAGGCGGCCAGGGCACCGCGCGGCGCCACCCCCGCGTACAGCGACTGGAAGGAGAAGATCCGGCGCAGGCGCTCGTCGCGGACGTGGCGGCCCACCGCCGGGGCCAGTCTGCCGAAACCGCCCATCGCTGCGAGCCGGAACAGGTCGGGGCGGACCAGGTCCAGCGGCGAGTCGAACTGGGCGTCGATGAACGAGCGCATCTCCACCCGGTACAGCCGGGTGAGCCAGTCGCGCAGCCGCAGGTACCCGTCGGCCTCGCGCTGACCGGCCGCACGGGCGACCTCGGCGGCCATCGCCTCGCGCTCGGTGTGCACGTCGATCACCGATCCGTCGGCGAAGGAAGCTCGGTAGGCGGGGCTCAGCGGCACCAGGTCCAACCGGTCCGCCACGGTCTCGCCGACCGCGCCCAGGGCCTCGTCGAGCAGTTCGGGCATGGTGAGCACGGTGGGGCCGGTGTCGATCCGGAAGCCGTCCAGGTCGAGCCGCCCCGCGCGCCCGCCCGGATGCGCCTCGCGCTCGACCACGGTGACCTCGCGCCCCGCTCCCAGCAGGTGCAGGGCGCAGGCCAGGCCGGACAGGCCCGCGCCCACGACGACCACGGGGTCGCGTCCTCGCGGCCCGGACCGGATCCTTCGCGGTGCCGCGTGCGGTGTGGCGCCCTCCGCGCCGGACACGGCGGTACCCCTCCCGGGTGCGGCGGTCGCCCGCCTCGCACGTGGCGTCACACGCCCTCCCCCGCCGTCAGTTCGGCCAGCGCCCGCAGACCCTCCAGCGCGGGCTTCGGCGCGTCGATCCCGTCCAAACGGGCCCCGCCCCGGGCGGCGAGTTCCCGACACCTGCCGCGCACCAGGTCGCGGGCGCCGAGACGGTCCAGGGCGTCGGCCACCTCGCCTGGGTCCACGTCCGCGCCGGGGGCGCCGACCCGGTCGAGCAGCCGCAGCGTCGCGGTGTCCCCGCGTTCGCGTGCCAGTCGGAGGCCGGTCGCGAGCAGCAGGGTGCACTTGCCCTCACGGACGTCCTCGCCCACCGGCTTGCCGGTCCGGGAACTGTCCCCGTAGACGCCGAGGAGGTCGTCCCTGAGCTGGAAGGCGACACCGACGTCCCTGCCGTAGCCGCGCAGGGCCTCCACCACCGCCGGGGCGGCCCCGGCCATCGCCGCGCCCAGGTGCAGGGGGCGTTCGACGCTGTAGGACGCCGTCTTGAGCAGGTCCACCCGTAGGGCCGCCTCCTCGGAGCGCTCCCGGCGGGCCTGGACACGCAGATCGAGGAACTGCCCCGCCATGATCTCGGTGCGCAGAGCGCGCCACACGGCGCGCGCCCGACCGGGCTCGGGGACGTCCGGCAGGGCCTCGGCGAGCATGTCGTCGGCCCAGGCCAGGGCCAGATCGCCCACGAGCACGGCCAGTGCCTCGCCGTACCGGCCGGGGGGGCCGCNGCCGACGAGTCCGTCCCTCCCGTGTTCGAGGGTGTAGGCGGCGTGCACCGAGGGGCGGCCCCGGCGGATCGGCGAGCCGTCCATCACGTCGTCGTGGACGAGGGCGATGGTCTGGACGAGTTCCACGGCGGCGCAGGCCTGGCGTGCGGAGCGCGCGGTGTCTCCATGGGAGGCGCCTCCGCCCGTGATCCATCCCCACCAGGCGAGCAGTGACCGCATCCGTTTGCCCCCGTCCAGGGTGAAGCGGACGGTCACCCCGGCCAGGTCACCGCCGAACTCGCCGTCGACGCGCCCGGCCTCGCGGAGCCTGCGGTCGAGATAGCGGCGCAGGGCCTCGTCCAGGGCCGCGCGGTCGTCCGCGGCTCCCGCGTTCTCGTGGTGGGGGTGGGTGTTCAGGATGGGGTTGACGACGTCCTCCCAGGATGGTTTTCGGGCCCCATAAGCCTTACTTTCCATGAATCTTGTTATCCGAACCATTTCCCGCCCCAAAACGGATCAGCCCCCGGTGTCACGGGACGTGCTCCGCTGACACGCGTTCCGCCGTGCGACGGGAGGCGCGCCCTCGCGGAACGCCCTAGACTTCCAGGGACGACCGGAAGGCGCCGGTCGCGCGAGCGCGAGAGAGGACCCATGGACACCGCGTCGGCCGCATCCTCTCCTCCCGGTTCCGAAGGGTCCCGGGCGGTGGAGCCCGAGGTCAGGCCGCGGGGCGAACTCTACGACGCGCTCCAGACCGACGGACAGCGACTCGCCGTACGGCTCATCCGACTGCTGCACCGGATGGCGGAGCGCTCGGGGATGAACCCGACCGACTTCCAGTGCTACACACTGCTGCGCGTGGGCGGTTCCATGACCCCCGGGGAGATCGCCGACAGCCTGTGCCTGTCCACCGGTTCGGTGACCGGAGTGGTCGACCGGTTGGAGGCGCACGGGCTGGTCGAGCGCACCCGCCACCCCGAGGACCGGCGCAAGGTCGCCGTCCGTCTGACCGCGGAGGCCGAACGCATGGGCGCCGAGACCGCCCCCGGAATGCGCGAGGCGATGACCGCCGCGCACGCCGACTACTCGGTGGAGGAGTTGGCCACGATCGCGGACTGGCTGGACCGGATCGGCGGCACCCTCGACCGGCTGGCCGCGAACCCGGAGTAGACCGCGCGCGTCCCGTGCCGTACCCGCCCGTCCGGGCTTCCCTGAGACCCGACCAGTGCCCTGAACAGGCAAAAAAGGGTCACATAGCGGCTGAAAGCATACTTCGTCTCTCGTAAGCCAACACTCCACGGTTGTGCTGTTGCTTCACGAGATCGCCTTTGGCATCTACCATCCCACGGGACATGTCCGTGGGCGGGCCCTCGCCGGCCCGTCATCCCCCGACCAGGGGTATTCGACCCTTTGGGGCTGGGAAGGAGCCACCATCTCATCCCTACGCGAGTACATCCGCGAACACACCAACCCCACGGTCTTCGGAGTATCCGGGATCGTGATCATCGCCTTCGTCGTCTTCGGCATCGTGGCCACCGAGCCGCTCCTGAACGCGGCCACCACGGCCCGCGACTGGATCGGCGCGAAGCTCGGTTGGCTCTACGTCCTGTCCACCACCTTCTTCCTCCTGGTGGCACTCTTCCTCCTGTTCAGCCGGTTCGGGAAGATCCGCCTGGGCCCGGACGACTCCCGACCCGAGTTCGGAACGCTGCCCTGGTTCGCCATGCTCTTCACCACCGGCATGGGAATCGGCCTGGTGTTCTGGGGCGTGTCGGAGCCCATCCACCACCTGACCTCTCCGCGCTCGGCCGAGTTCGTCACGCCGGAGGGTGAACCGCCCCTGCCCGAGGCGGCGACCGAGGCCCTGTCCCTGAGCTACTTCCACTGGAGCTTCCACCCCTGGGCCATCTACATCGCGCTCGGCCTGTCACTGGGCTACTTCGCCTTCCGCAAGGGGCTCCCCCTGCGCCCCGCCTCCGCGCTCTACCCGCTCCTGGGCGACCGCGTCTTCGGCTGGCCCGGACACATCGTGGACATCGTCGCGATCTTCGGCACGATCTTCGGTCTGGCCACCTCGCTGGGCCTGGGCACGCTCCAGATCAACGGCGGACTCAACCACGTCTTCGGCATCCCGTCGAACTCCCTCGTGCAGTCGATCATCATCATCGCGATCACCGCGATCGCACTCGTCAGCGTGCTCGCGGGCATCGACAAGGGCATCCGGCGCCTGTCGATGATCAACCTGTGGCTGGCGTTCCTCCTGATGGTGACCGTCTTCGTCCTGGGGCCCAAGCTGTGGAACATCAGCATCATGACCACGGCCGCGGGCGACTACCTGAGCAACATCATCGAATGGAGCCTGGCCTTCCCCAGCCCGCTCATGGACGAGACGGCCGCCGCATGGACCACCGCGTGGCCCATCTTCTACTGGGGCTGGTGGATCTCCTGGGCCCCGTTCGTCGGCATCTTCCTGGCCCGGGTCTCCTACGGCCGCACCATCCGCGAGTTCATCCTCGGCGCGCTGTTCGCCCCGGTCGCCGTGTCCATCCTGTGGTTCGGCGTGTTCGGCGGCTCCGGCCTGTACTACGAACTGTTCCGGGACGCCGGCCTGAGCGGACTGGACGAGGCTCAGCGCTCCTTCCGCATGATCGAGATGCTGCCCGTGGGGCCGATCATCGGCTCCGTCATCTCCGTCCTGCTCATCACCGTGGTGGCGGTCTTCTTCATCACCTCCTCCGACTCCGGGTCCCTGGTGGTGGACACGCTCGCGAGTGGCGGAAGCATCCATCCGGTCAAGGCCCACCGCGCCTTCTGGGCCATCAGCGAGGGCGCGGTCACCCTGGTCCTGCTGGTGCTGGGCGGTGAGAACGCGCTGACGGCGCTCCAGGCCGCCTCCGTGGTGACGGGACTGCCTTTCGCGATCATCCTGTTGCTCATGGTGTGGGGCCTGGGCAAGGCACTCTCGAACGAACCCAAACCGGGGAGCACCGAGGAGAGGCGCTCCCAGGAACAGCGCTCCCAGGAACGGCGCTCGACCGGCCGGTCCCCGGAGAAACAGAAGCGCGAGTAGTTCCCGACAGCACGAGGAAAGGAGGCCGCCGTGGCGCCGAAGCGATTCAACAACCCCTTCCACGGCGTGGTGGACATGATCACGGAGATGAACCGCATCTCCGACAGCATGTCCTCGATGGAGACCGGCAACGCCGGTGAGCGCGAGCGCGGACACGCCGACGCCTGGAGTCCCCCCACCGACATCCTCGCCCGGGGCGACGACCTGGTCATCCGCTGCGAGTTGCCGGGCGTCCAGGAACATGAGGTGGCCGTGAGCCTCAACAACGGCATCCTCACCGTCAGCGGCGAACGCCGACGGGACGACGACGACGTCATCTACTACTCCTCGGAGCGGTTCATGGGCACGTTCCGCCGGGAGATCAGCCTCCCGGAGGCGGTGGACGAGGACGACATCGAGGCCAGCTACGGCGAGGGGCTGCTGGAGGTGGTGGTGCACGGCGCCGCCAACGTCCGCAAGCCCCGGCCCATCACCATCCGCAAGCGCTCACGGGGCAGGTCCTAGCCCGACGGCGCACGATCCGACGGGGGTCCCGCGGGAAGTGGCTTCCCGCGGGACCCCCGTCGCGTGTGGCGACGACCCTCCGGAGGCCGGGAACCGGACGGGGGCGGAACCCGACCCGTAGGGGGAACGGCCGCGAGGACGCGGCCCGCACCCCACGGAGGGAACATGAACCGCACCCGCACCGCCCGCATCGCATGGACCGCCTCACTGCTCTGCCTCGGGCTCACCCTCACCGCCTGTGGCGGGAACGGGGTCCCGGCGGAGGACGCCGCCCAGGAGGGGACCGCGGAGTCAGCCGCCTCGGCAACCGCCGCCGACGCCTTCTCAGTGACCGCCCCCTGGATCAAGGCCGCCACCACCGAGGAGGGCATGACCGGTGTCTTCGGGGAACTGGTCAACGGCTCCGACGAGGAGATCACCCTCGTCTCGGCCAGCTACGACGGGGCCGGGATGGTCGAGCTGCACGAGGTCGTCACCGAGGGCACGGACGGCACCATGCGCGAGAAGGAGGGCGGGTTCCCCATCCCCGCCGGGGGCAGCCGGGCGCTGGAGCCCGGCGCCGACCACATCATGCTCATGGAGCTGACCGAGGACCTCGAACCGGGCGTCGAGGCGACCGTCACCGTGGAGTTCTCCGACGGTTCCACCACCGGGTTCACCGCGTCCGTCAAGGACTACGCCGGGGCCAACGAGGACTACGGAGATGAGCAGGCGCAGGAGGGCGAGGACACGGAGCACGAGGGGCACGGGGACCACTGATGGGTGACGGCAAGGCGCGGCTCAGCCGCAGGGGCCTGCTCCTGGGCGCCGCCGCCGGTGCCGGCGCCGCCGGGGGCGCACTCGCCCACCGGTGGGCCGCGGAACCGGCGCCGACTCCCGAGGGGCCCGCCCCCAACGGCACACTGACCGTCCCGTTCCACGGTGCCCACCAGGCGGGTGTGGAGACGCCGCCGCAGGCGCACGGCACGTTCATCGCCCTGGACCTGGAACCGGAGACCGACGCTGGGGGGATCCGGCGCCTCATGCGGCTGCTCAGCGACGACGCGGCGCGCATGTCCCGGGGGGAACCCGCCCTGGCCGACACCGAACCCGAACTCGCCGAGGTCCCGGCCCGGCTCACCACCACGTTCGGTTTCGGCAGAGGGCTGGTGGAGCGGGTGGACCGTGCGGCGGTTCCGGACTGGCTGGGTCCGCTGCCGGAGTTCGACCACGATCGGATCGATCCGGCCTGGGGCGAGGCGGACCTGCTGCTCCAGGTGTGCGCGGACGATCCCGTCACCGTCTCGCACGCGGTGCGGATGATGCTCAAGGACTCACGGTCCTTCGCGCGGGTGCGGTGGACCCAGACCGGGTTCCGCCGTGCCCACGGCTCCCAGCCCGAGGGCACCACCATGCGCAACCTGATGGGGCAGGTGGACGGCACGGTCAACCCGGCGCCGGGGACCGAGGACTTCGAACGGTTGGTGTGGGGCGGCGATAAACCACGGTGGCTGGGGGGAGGAACGAGCCTGGTGCTGCGACGGATCGCCACCCACCTGGACACGTGGGACGAGCTGGACCGGCCCGCGCGGGAGGCGGTCATCGGCCGCCGCCTGGACAACGGCGCGCCGCTGACCGGCGAGGACGAACACGACGAGGCGGATCTGACGGCCAAGGACGAGTCCGGCCTGACCGTCATCGCCGACTTCGCGCACATACGCCGGGCGCGCACCGGCGACCCGGGGCAGCGGATCTTCCGGCGCGCCTACAACTACGACCACCGGGACTCCGGCGGCCAGGACGCGGGGCTGCTGTTCGCGTCCTTCCAGGCCGACCCGCTGCGCCAGTTCGTGCCCGTCCAGCAGCGGCTGGACGAGCTGGACCTGCTCAACGAGTGGACGACCGCCGTGGGCTCGGCGGTGTTCGCCGTCCCGCCCGGCTGCGCGGAGGGAGGGTACGTGGGGCAGACGCTGCTCGAAGCCTGACGCGCCCCCGGAACCGACACGGGCGGAACGGATGCGACGATGAGGCCATGACGGAGCGGCCACCCCTGCGCGCGGCCCGCGCCGGGGTGTTCGCCTCGGTGTGCTCCGCCGTGTCCGTGGGCGGCCACACGCTGACCTCGGACCACGGCGTCCCGCTCGTCGGCCTGCTCGTGGGCGCCGCCCTGGTCTACGCGTTCGCCTGGTCCGCGACGGGCCGCGAACGCGGACTCGGCGCGATCGCGGGGTGGATGGCGTGGGGCCAGCTGGCCCTGCACCTGGTGTTCTCCATGGCGCAGTCGGCGGGTGCCCACGGCGCCCACGCGTCCGGCCCCGCCGCCGTGGAGGCCGCCTCGGGCGGCACCGAGATGCTCGTGGCCCACCTGGTCGCGGGCGCGGTGTGCGCCTGGTGGCTCCGCCAGGGCGAGGCCGCGCTCTTCTCTTACCTGCGGCTGGCCGCCGCCGCGCTGCTGCCCGTCCTGGTGCTCGCGGTCCCGCGCGCACTACCCGAGCGGGTGCCCCCGGCCCCGCTCCCGGAGCGGAACACGCCCGCTCCCGTCACGCCCTACCTGCGGCACAGTCTGGTCCTGCGGGGTCCACCGGCGCTCTAGCCGTGTTCCCCGGTCCTCCCGTCCTCACCGCCGTCCCCTCGGTTCGCGGTGTTCGGAACGGGCACGGGGAACGCGCCCCGCGTGCCCGTACGGCGCCGTGCCGCCCTCCCACCGCGTCACGCGCGGCTTGGGGCACGCCCGGTTCCCGCGTGTCCGGGTCCGGTGTCCAGCCGGTCCCACACGCCTCCCGCCACCGCGCGCACCGCCGCCCGAGGCCACCGGCCACCGGGCCGGTCGTGCGCGCCCGGAACCCGGAGCAGCGATGCCCATCCACACCACCTCCCAGGAGCGGCGTCGGGCGCGACAGCCGTCCCGACAACCCGCACACCACCCCCGGGCGGACCACCCCGCGGGCCCGCCCACGACCGTTCCGTCAGCCACCGGGGGGAGCCCCGGATCCGCCGAGGAGCGCGACCGCGAACTCGACCGGCTGGCGCTCGACGCCCGGGAGGGCTCGACCGCCGCGCTGGACGCGTTCGTCCGGCGCACCCGTGCCGACGTCACCCGTTACATCTCCCGCAGGGTCCATCCCGACCGCGTCGAGGAGCTCAGCCAGGAGACCTACCTGCGGGCGCTGCGCGGCCTGCCCCGGTTCGCCGGACGCGCCCCCGCCCGGACCTGGCTCCTGGCCATCGCCCGCAACACCGTCGCCGACCGCTACCGCCACGACGCCGCCCGACCCGACTGCGTGCGTCCGCCCGACTGGGACCTGCTGCCCGGACACGCGACCCGTTTCGACGAGCACGTGGCCCTGCTCTCCCTGGTGGAGGGGCTCACGGCCGAACGACGACAGGCCTTCGTCCTCACCCAGGTGAAGGGGCTGACCTACGCCGAGGCCGCGCACCTGGCCGGAGTCCCCGTGGGGACGATCCGCTCGCGGGTCGCCCGTGCGCGCGACGACCTGCTGCGCGGGTTCGGCGCCTGAGCGGCGGGGGTGCACGCCGGTCCCCGGCACGGGCACCGCCAGAGGTGAACACGAGACCCCGGGGCACCGCCGCGTGTCGCGGAGCGCCCCGGGGTCCACGGGGAGGGCGGGAGCGACGGCCGGAGAGGCGGCGCTCTCCGACGGCCTTCCCGGTCAGAAGGTCCGGTCGGCCTCGTAGGGGCCGATCACGGCCAGCGTGCGCGGCCGGGCCAGCAGGTCGGCGGCCACCTCGGCCACGTCCGCCCCGGTCACCGCGTCGAACATCGCCAGGCTCTCGTCGATCGAGTAGTGGCGCGGCCGGTTCAGCTCGTGCGAGAGCAGCCTGCCCATCCGCGCGTTGGTGCCCTCACTGCCCATCACGAGCGATCCCTGGATCTGGCCCTTGGCCCGGGTCAGCTCCTCGGCGGTGATCCCCGAGGTGGCCACCTTCTCCAGTTCGTCGCGGCACACCCGGATGACCTCGTCGGCCTTCTCCGGCAGGCAGCCCGCGTAGACCTGGAAGTTTCCGGTGTCGGCGTAGCCGGTGTGGTAGGCGTGCACCGCGTAGGCCAGACCGCGCTTCTCCCGCACCTCCTGGAACAGGCGGGAGGACATCCCGCCGCCCAGGGCGGCGCTGAGCAGGCGCAGCGCGTGCCAGCGCGGATCGGTGCGGCTCAGCCCCTCCGTCCCCAGGATGATGTGCGCCTGCTCGGTCTCGCGCGACTGCACCACCGTGCCGTCGTACGTGGGGACCGGGGAGCCGCCCATGCGGGGACGCGCAGGGCGGGCGTCCCCGGCGGCGGCCGACCGCTCGGCGAACAGCTCCCGGACCCGGTCCACCACCACGTCGTGGTCCAGGCTGCCCGCGGCGGTCACGATCAGCTCGCCGGGCACGTAGGCGTCGCGGTACTGTTCGGCGATCCGGTCGCGGGAGAGCGCCTCGATGGTGTCGGTCGTGCCCAGGATCGGACGTCCCAGCGGCGAGTCCCCGAAGAAGTGCGCGGCGAAGACGTCGTCCACCAGGTCGGCGGGCTCGTCCTCGTACATGGCGATCTCCTCCAGGATCACGCCCCGCTCGGTCTCCACCTCCCCCTCGTCGAGCACCGAGTTGGCCACCATGTCACCGACGACGTCGATCGCCAGGGGCATGTCGCGGTCGAGCACCTTGGCGTAGTAGCAGGTGTGCTCCTTGGTGGTGTAGGCGTTGTGGTCGGCGCCCACACCGTCCAACAGCGCGGAGATCTCCAGCGCCGAACGTTCCTTGGTCCCCTTGAACAGCAGGTGCTCCAGGAAGTGCGCCGACCCCGCGTGCGCGGAGTCCTCGTCGCGGGAGCCAGTGGTCGCCGAGATTCCGAACGCGACGGACCGGACGCCCGGCACGGCCTCGGTGACCACGCGCAGACCGCCGGGAAGCACCGTGCGGCGCACCAGTCCGGTACCGCCGTCCGGTTCCAGCAGCGTCACGGTCGTGCCCGGGTCCTGCTCGGCGGCGATGGGGACAGAGCTCATGAATCCTTCTTCTTCGTCGGGGGCGTCGGTGGCTGGTCCACCCGGCGGCTCCAGCCGAGGATACGCGCCGGGGCGGCCGCATCCAGCGATGCGACCGCCCCGGTGTGCGTTGCGGATCAGGTGTTCTCGGAACGCCCGCCCGAGCTGCGGCGGCGACGGCGGCGCGGGGCGTCCCCGCCGCTCTTCTCGCCGTTCTCAGCGCCGTTGCCCTCGGCCGGGGCCTCCTCGCCCTCGGCGGACTTGGCGGCCTCGGCCTCCACGACCTCGACCGGGACCAGCGACAGCTTGCCGCGGTCGTCGATCTCGCGGATCTCGACCTGGATCTTCTCGCCGATGCTGATCACGTCGTCGAGGTTCTCGATCCGCTTGCCGCCGTGCAGCTTGCGGATCTGCGAGATGTGCAGCAGGCCGTCCTTGCCGGGCAGCAGCGACACGAACGCGCCGAACGTGGTGGTCTTGACGACGGTGCCCAGGTAACGGTCGCCGACCTCGGGCATCGTCGGGTTCGCGATCTGGTTGACCGTGTCCCGCGCGGCCTCGGCGGAGGGCCCGTCGGTGGCGCCGATGTAGATCGTGCCGTCGTCCTCGATCGTGATCTCGGCGCCGGTGTCGTCCTGGATCGAGTTGATCATCTTGCCCTTGGGGCCGATGACCTCGCCGATCTTCTCCACCGGGACCTTGACGGTGAGGATGCGCGGGGCGTTCGGGCTCATCTCGGCCGGACGCTCGATGGCCTCCTGCATGACGTCGAGGATGGCCAGGCGGGCGCCGCGGGCCTGTTGGAGCGCGAGCGCCAACTGCTCGGCGGGGATGCCGTCGAGCTTGGTGTCCAGCTGGAGGGCCGTGATGAGCTCACGGGTACCGGCGACCTTGAAGTCCATGTCGCCGAACGCGTCCTCGGCGCCGAGGATGTCGGTCAGCGTGACGAACTCGTCGCCCTCGCTGATCAGGCCCATGGCGATGCCCGACACCATCTCCCTGAGGGGCACACCGGCCGCCATCAGGGACATCGTGGAGGCGCAGACCGAACCCATCGAGGTGGAGCCGTTGGAGCCCAGGGCCTCCGACACCTGACGGATGGCGTAGGGGAACTCCTCGCGGGAGGGCAGGACCGGGAGCAGGGCGCGCTCGGCGAGGGCGCCGTGCCCGATCTCGCGCCGCTTGGGCGAGCCCACCCGGCCGGTCTCACCGGTGGAGTAGGGCGGGAAGTTGTAGTTGTGCATGTAGCGCTTGGTCTTGTCCGGGTTGAGCGTGTCAACCGTCTGCTCCATGCGCAGCATGTTGAGCGTGGTCACACCCATGATCTGGGTCTCACCGCGCTCGAAGAGGGCCGAGCCGTGCACCCGCGGCAGGACGCCGACCTCGGCGCTGAGCTGGCGGATGTCCTTGGGGCCGCGGCCGTCGATCCGGATCTGGTCGCGCAGCACGCGCTCACGCATGAGCTGCTTGCTCAGCGAGCGGAAGGCGGCGCCGATCTCCTTCTCGCGTCCCTCGAAGTCCTCGGCGAGCTTCTCGCCCGCCGCGGTCTTGACGCGGTCCAGCTCGGCCTCGCGCTCCTGCTTGTCGGCGATGGTGAGCGCCTTGGACAGCTCCTCGCGGACCGAGCTCTCCACGGCGGCGTACACGTCGTCCTCGTAGTCGAGGAAGATCGGGTATTCGCCCTGCTCGCGGCTGCCCTGCTCGGCGACGGCCTGCTGGGCCTTGCACAGGACCTTGATGAAGGGCTTGGCGGCCTCCAGACCCTCGGCGACGGTCTGCTCGTTGGGGCCGACGGCGCCCTCGGAGACCAGCTTGAGGGTGTGGACCGTGGACTCGGCCTCCACCATCATGATGGCGACGTCGCCGTCCTCCAGGACGCGACCGGCGACCACCATGTCGAAGGTGGCCCTCTCCAGCTCGGCGTGGGTCGGGAAGCCCACCCACTGGCCGTCGATGAGAGCGACGCGCACGCCGCCGATCGGGCCGGAGAAGGGCAGCCCGGCGATCTGGGTGGACATCGAGGCCGCGTTGATGGCGACGACGTCGTACAGGTGCTCGGGGTGCAGGGCCAGGACCGTCTCGACGATCTGGATCTCGTTGCGCAGGCCCTTCTTGAACGACGGGCGCAGCGGCCGGTCGATCAGGCGGCAGGTGAGGATGGCGTCCTCGGAGGGACGGCCCTCACGCCGGAAGAAGGAGCCGGGGATGCGACCCGCGGCGTACATGCGCTCCTCGACGTCCACCGTCAGGGGGAAGAAGTCGAGGTTCTCCTTGGGGCGCTTCGAGGCGGTGGTGGCGGACAGCACGACGGTGTCGTCGTCCAGGTACACCGTGGCCGAACCGGCGGCCTGTCGGGCCAGGCGACCGGTCTCGAAGCGGATGGTGCGGGTGCCGAAGGAGCCGTTGTCGATGACGGCTTCGGCCGAGTACACGCCCTCCATGGGCGACCTCCTACTACACGTGTTCGCGTTCGTCGCGCCGGGCACGGCGGTGCCCTGGGCGCGATCGTGTTCGTCTTCCCGCGTCCGTGCCCCGGAGTTGATGACGGCCGGTCATCGATCGAAGCCCACGGCATACCCTGGCGGGGATGTCCGGGGACCACTACCGAGGACCGGCCCCGATTCCGCGACCGGGGGGAGCGGGTGTTCCTCACTGTGGAATTGTGGCGGACGGCGATGCACGACCACCGTCGCGTCACACCTTACTAACAAAGCGGGAGCAGCCGAAGCCACTCCCGCCGGTCGGCCTAGCGGCGCAGACCCAGGCGCTCGATCAGCGAGCGGTAGCGGGTGATGTCCTGCTTGGCCACGTACTTGAGCAGACGGCGGCGGCGACCGACCATCAGCAGCAGACCCCTGCGGCTGTGGTGGTCGTGCTTGTGCTCCTTGAGGTGCTCGGTCAGCTCGGTGATGCGGTGCGTCATCAGCGCGATCTGGACCTCGGGAGAGCCGGTGTCGCCTTCCTTGGTGGCGTACTCGGCGATGATCTTCTCTTTGGTGGCGGCGTCGATCGACACGTCGCTCCTTCTCTGGAAAGTCGGTACGCGGGACGGGCCCGGCCGTGGAGCCGGGGTCAGCCGCGGTGACCGCGCGTACGAACAGTCACCGTCTCGTGTGGTGCGCGCGGACCGTCGCCGACGGCGTGGGTGCACCGCGCTCCCCGGCCCGACGGACCGCGGGAGGGCGGCCGGTCGTGGGGCACACGTGGACACGGCCCACCCTACCGCAAAGCGCGAGGTGACGGGCCATGACCGGACGGTCCCCGGCCGTGCCCTACCCCGCCCTCTCCCCCTTCAGGAGCTCGCGGCACTCGTCCACGTCCACACGCATGCGCGCGATGAGGTCGTCGATGCTGTCGAAGCGCACCTGGCCCCGGATGCGCACGGTGAAGTCCACCGACATGCGCAGTCCGTACAGGTCCAGGTCGTCGCGGTCCAGGGCGTAGGCCTCCACGGTGCGCTCGGCGCCGTCGAAGGTGGGGTTGGTGCCCACGGAGATGGCGGCGGGCCAGCGCGACTCCCCTCCGGCGACCGGAACGGCGCGGTCGAGCCAGCCCGCGTAGACGCCGTCACCGGGCACCGCGGTGTCGGGGAGCAGGTCCATGTTGGCGGTGGGGAAGCCCAGCAGCTCACGGCCGCGCGCGGCGCCGTGCACGACCTCGCCCCCGACCCGGTGCGGGCGGCCGAGCAGCGTGGCGGCACCTGCCACGTCGCCCTCGGCGAGCAGTCCGCGCACGCGCGTGGAGGTGATGGTGTCGCCGTCGGCGACCAGCGCGACCCCGTGGGCGGTGAAGCCGTGCTCGGCGCCCAGTTCGGACAGCGCGGCGACGTCACCGGCCGCGCGGTGCCCGAAGCGGAAGTCCTCGCCCACGACCACGGCCGAGGCGTGCAGACGGTCGACCAGGACGCGCTGGACGAACTCCTCGTGGGACAGGGAGGACAGGTCCTTGGTGAAGGGCAGGACGCACACGGCCTCGGCACCGTGCTCGCCGAGCAGCTCCAGCCGCCGTTCCAGGGGGGTGAGCACGGGCGGGGTGGTACCGCGCAGCACCGTCTCGGGGTGGGGGTCGAAGGTCACCACGACCACGGGGAGGCCGAGTTCGCGTCCGCGTCCGACGGCGGTCGCCAGGATGGCCTGGTGGCCCCGGTGCACCCCGTCGAACACGCCGACCGCCGCCACACAGCGCCCCCATCCGGAGGGAACGCCCTCCAGCCCGTCCCATCGCCGCACGTCCGGCTCCCCTGCTCGTCGCTCCTCGTGGATCCGCGCGGAGCCCGCCACGCTCAGCGTGTTCGGGTTCCGCCCGAACCAAGGGTGCCACGTCCGCGGGTCCCCCACCGACACAAGGGGTGTGTGGCCCGGAACACGCACGTTCGGTGGCGCCTCCAAGGAGATCGCCCCAGGAACCTCGACCTACTTCCACGGTGCGTATCACAAGGTATTACGTTACTCAGCGTGGACACATGGATTCACTGGACGGACGCCAACGAAGCGCACATCGCCCGCCACGGAGTCATCCCGCAGGAGGTGGAACAGGCGGCCGAATCGCCCTACCGGACATTCCCGGGGCGCGAGGGAAGCACCATCCTGCTCGGACGGACCTACGCTGGAAGACACCCGACGGTCGTCCTGGCGGACGCGATCGACGACCACCGCTCCTGGTATGTGGTGACCGATCGTGACATGACTCCCAAGGAGCGGAGGACGTTCCAAAGAAGGGTGTGATGACCATGGACGACAAGAGGCTCGACGCATTGGCCGAGTACCACGGCGAACGGGACATCAGCGAGGACATCGAGGCGCCCGGTCCGGCGACGATCCTTACCTCCGGTCCCGACGGCCTCACGGCTCTGTGCGCGGGGAGGGCGGCCGTCATCAAGATCTGATCAGGCGGGTTCGAAGACCACCACGGGCTTCATGTGGTCCCGGCGGTTCTCCCCCAGGGCGACGACCCGGCCGTCCGGGGCGAACAGGCCCACCGGGCCGCTCCCCGACGTGTCGGGGGTGATCCGGTTGCCGTGCCGGATCCGGCCGGTCTCCTCCTCGGTCAGGACCCGCGCCGGGAAGGCCGCGGCGACGGCCTCGGCCAGCGGGACCTGCGCGAACTCCTGGGCCAGCTGGTCCAGCGTGCGCGCCCGGGACAGGTCGTAGGGGCCCACGCGGGTGCGCCGCAGCGCGGTCAGGTGGCCGCCCACGCCCAAGTCGGCGCCCATGTCGCGGGCCAACGAGCGGATGTAGGTACCGCTGGAACAGGTGACGGAGGCGTCCACGTCCACGAACTCCCCGTCGGTGTCGGACACCCGGCGGATCCCGGTGACCGCGAACTCCCCCACGGTGACCGCGCGGGACTTCAGTGCCACCTCCTTGCCCTCACGCGCCGACTTGTAGGCGCGCTTGCCGTCCACCTTGATCGCGCTGACCTGGGGCGGAACCTGCTGGATGGTTCCGGTGAGCCGGGCGGCGGCCCCGCGCACGGCCTCCTCGGTGACACCGGAGGCGTCCACGCGGTCACCGTGCTCGCCCTCGGCGTCGTCGGTGTTGGTCGTCAGTCCCAGGCGGATGGTGGTCTCGTAGACCTTCTCCGTCAGGGTCAGGTGGCCGAGCAGTTTGGTGCCCTTCTCGATGCCCAGCACCAGGACCCCGGTGGCCATCGGGTCCAGGGTGCCCGCGTGGCCCACCCTGCGGGTACGCGCGAGCCCGCGCGTCTTGGCGACCACGTCGTGCGAGGTCCAGTCGGCGGGCTTGTCGACGACCACGACTCCGCTCTCGGCCATGGGACTCCTCGAAGAAGGGAACGGGGCGGCGGCACGGACGCGCCGCCGCCGGGGGTGTTACTCGTCCTCGTCGTACTCGGTCTCGCGGGGCGTCCGGTACGGGTCGGCCTCCCCCGCGGGCTTGGCCCCGCTGGCCCGTTCGGCCAGTTCCGCGTCGGACTGGCGCGCCTTGAGCAGCAGTTCCTCGATGTGCTGGGCGTTCTCCTGGACCTCGTCGACGACGAAGGTCAGGCTCGGCGTGTGCCGGATGCCGGTCTGGCGTCCCACCTCGCTGCGGATCACGCCCTTGGCGCTCTCCAGGGCGGCGGCGGAGGCGGCCTTCTCCTCCGAGCTGCCGAACACCGTGTAGTACACCGTGGCGTCCCGCAGGTCGGCGGTGATGCGCGCGTCGGTCACGGTGACGAATCCCAGGCGCGGGTCCTTGATCCGCCGGTCCAGCATCTCGGCGACGATGCGCTGGATGCGGTCGGCGATCTTGCGCGCGCGTGCGGCGTCAACCATCGTCAGTCTTCCTCTTCGTTGAAGAGCCGCTGCCTGGCGGAGAGCAGCTCCAGTTCGGGACGGCCCGCGACGAAGCGTTCGCAGGAGTCCATCAGGTCCCGGGCGTGCGCCGCCGTCGGCGCGACCACCGCGACACCGATCTTGGCCCGGCGGTACAGGTCGTGGTCCCCCGCTTCGGAGACCGAGACGGAGAACTTGCGGCGCAGCTCGGCGACGACCGGCCGGACCAGCGAACGCTTCTGTTTGAGCGAGTGGACGTCACCGAGAAGGACGTCCAGGGTCAGCGCCCCAACGTACAAGTGATCACCTGTGGTGTGTTCGGTTGTGTGGTGGGCCGTGTTCGGCGTCAAGCGTAGGGCCCCGGCCACACGGCCGGGGCCCCGTCGGATCAGGCTCCGCGAGGATCAGTCGCGGGGCTTCTCCCGCATCTCGTAGGTCTCGATGACGTCCTCGACCTTCAGGTCGTTGTAGCCGACACCGATACCGCACTCGAAGCCCTCGCGGACCTCGGTCGCGTCGTCCTTGAACCTGCGGAGCGACTCCACGTTGAGGTTCTCGGAGATGACGACCCCTTCGCGGATGAGCCGCGCCTTGGAGTTGCGGCGGATGAGACCGCTGCGGACGATCGAACCGGCGATGTTGCCGATCTTGGGCACCTTGAAGACCTCGCGGATCTCGGCGCTGCCGAGCTGGACCTCCTCGTAGACCGGCTTGAGGAGACCCTTGACGGCGGCCTCGATCTCGTCGATGGCCTGGTAGATCACCGAGTAGTACCGGATGTCCACGCCCATGCGGTCCGCCAGCTGGCTGTTCTTGCCCTCGGGCCGAACGTTGAAGCCGACGATGATCGCGTCCGCCGACGCCGCCAGGTTGATGTCGTTCTGCGTGATCGCACCGACACCGCGCCCGATGACCCGGATGCTCACCTCGTCGCCACCGGCGTCGATCTTGAGCAGGGACTCCTCCAGCGCCTCCACGGAACCGGACATGTCGCCCTTGATGAGGAGGAGCAGCTCGGAGCGCTCGCCCTCCTTCAGAGCGTTCTGCCAGTTGTCGAGGGTGACCCGGCGGGCCGAGCGCGCCTGCTGGGCGAAGCGCTCGCGCGCCTCGCGCTGCTGGGCGATCTGCCGCGCCACCCGGTCGTCCTTGACGACCAGGAAGTTGTCACCGGCGCTGGGAACGTTGGTCAGACCCAGCACCTGCACCGGACGGGACGGCTCGGCGCTCTGCACGTTCCGGCCGTGCTCGTCGAGCATGGCGCGGACGCGGCCGAAGGCGTCACCGCAGACGATCGAGTCACCGACGTTGAGCGTGCCGCGCTGGACCAGCACCGTGGCCATGGAACCGCGACCGCGGTCCAGGTAGGCCTCGATGGCCAGACCCTGCGCGTCCATCTCCGGGTTGGCCTGGAGATCGAGCGCCGCGTCGGAGGTCAGCACGATCGACTCGAGCAGGGCGTCGATGTTGTCGCCCTTGAGCGCGGAGATGTCCACGAACTGGACGTCGCCGCCGTACTCCTCGGCCACCAGGCCGTACTCGGTGAGCTGCGCACGGACCCGCTGCGGGTCGGCGCCCTCGACGTCGATCTTGTTGACCGCGACCACGATCGGGACCTCGGCCGCCTTGGCGTGGTCGATGGCCTCGGCCGTCTGCGGCTTGACGCCGTCGTCGGCGGCCACGACCAGCACCGCGATGTCGGTGACCTTCGCACCACGGGCACGCATGGCGGTGAACGCCTCGTGACCCGGGGTGTCGATGAAGGTGATCCTGCGCTCCTCACCGTCCACCTCGGTGGCGACCTGGTAGGCACCGATGTGCTGGGTGATGCCGCCCGCCTCGCCGCTGACGACGTTGGTCTTGCGGACGGTGTCCAGCAGTCGGGTCTTACCGTGGTCGACGTGACCCATGACGGTGACCACCGGCGGGCGCGGACGCAGGTCCTCGGAGGTGCCCTCGTTCTCACCGAACTCGATGGAGAACGACTCCAGCAGCTCGCGGTCCTCGTCCTCCGGGCTGACGACCTCGACCCTGTACTTGAGCTCCTCGCCCAGCAGGACCAGGGTCTCGTCCGGAAGGGACTGGGTCGCGGTGACCATCTCACCCAGGTGCATCATGACCTGGACGAGCGACGCCGGGTTGACGTCGATCTTGTCGCCGAAGTCCGACAGCGAGGCGCCGCGGGACAGACGGATGGTCTGGTTGTTGCCGCTCGGGATCTTGACGCCGCCGAACGACGGTGCCTGGAGGTCGTGGAACTCCTGACGCCGCTGCTTCTTGGACTTGCGGGCACGTCCGGGACGGCCGCCGGGGCGTCCGAACGCACCGGCCGTACCGCCGCCGCGACCACGGCCGCCGCCACCGGGACGACCGCCGAAGCCGCCCGGACGACCGCCGCCACCGCCGGGACGCGGACCGGCGCCCGCGGGAGCCCCGCGACCGCGGCCACCGCCGCCGGGACGGCCGCCGCCACCGCGACCGCCGCCCGGGGGCGGGGTCGGACGGGACGAGGGCATGTTCATCGGGCTGGGGCGCGGACCACCGGGTCGGGGGCCGGGACGCGGAGCGCCGCCTCCGGCGCCACCCGGGCGCGGGGCGCCCGCGGCACCGCCCGGACGGGGAGCGCGCTGGTCGCCGCCGCCCTGCGGGCCGGGACGCGGGCCCGGACGCGGACCGCCCGGACGCGGAGCGCCGCCGCCGGGACGCGGGGCGCGCTGGTCGCCGCCGCCCTGCGGACCGGGACGCGGGCCCGGACGCGGGCCACCCGGACGCGGAGCGCCGCCGCCGGGACGCGGGGCGGGCTTGGAGCCCATGCCGGTGGCGTTGGACGCGAACGGGTTGTTGCCCGGACGCGGGCCGGACGGGCGCGGACCGGGACGGGGCCCGCCGCGCTCGGGGCGGTCACCGCCGCGCTGGGGACGGTCGCCGCGCTGCGGGCGCTCGGAACGGCCGCCCTCGGAACGGCCCGCCGGAGCGCCGGGCTTGGGAGCACCGCCGGGACGGGGACCGGCCTCGCCACGGGGGCCCTTGGGACCCGGCTTGGGAGCGGGGCCCGGCTTCGGGGCCTCACCCTGCGGACCGGGCTTGGGCGCGGGACCCGGCCGGGGGCCGGGCTTGGGAGCCGGACCCGGCTTCGGGGCGGCACCGCCCTCCGCGGCGGGACGCGGGCCGGGCTTGGGAGCCTGACCCGGCTTCTTCGAGGCGGCTCCGTCGGAACCGTTGTTGAAAGCTTCCTGTAGGCGTCGCACGACCGGGGCCTCTATCGTCGAGGACGCCGATCGGACGAATTCACCCATCTCGTTGAGCTTGGCCAGGACGGCCTTGCTCTCTACACCGAACTCCTTGGCGAGTTCATATACCCGGACCTTCGCCACTACTCTCCTTCAGCTTCGGTCCGGGACATGGGCTTGTGCCGGACCGTCGTTAGCTCGAGTTACTCATCGCTGCGTACTCATCAGGCGCTCATCGCAATCTCGACCTGCTTCCTCATCGCTACACAACAATGGGCCGGTTGACGTGCCGACACAGCACTGGACGCCGACCTCGGTCAGTACAACCCAGAGATCGGCCCAGACATTCCAACCCTATCGGGAACGTTGACCCGATCCGCCACGCGGGGCGGCGTCGATCAGGGCCGCCACGAGTGAGGAGTCCCACCCGGCGGCACCCGCTCCCCTCCGGTAGGCGCGGGACCAGGCCCTGCGGCGCTCGGCGAGGTCGAAGCACCGCCGATCGCGGTGCAGGTAGGCGCCGCGCCCCGGACGTCGACCCCGGGTGTCGGGCGTGATGACCGTGCCCTCGGCCACCAGCCGTACGAGGTCGGACTGGACTGCCCGCGACCGGCACCCCACACACGTACGCACGGGACGGTCAGGACCGTCTGGGGTCACTCTATCGTGTCGAGGCATCGGCGCGACCCGATCAGCCGGTCGCGGTGGCGTCGTCGTCCTCGTCCGCGCCCTCTTCCCTGATGGTTTCGGAGGGTTCGGCGTCGGAGCGGATGTCGATGCGCCAACCGGTCAGGCGCGCGGCCAGGCGGGCGTTCTGGCCCTCCTTGCCGATCGCCAGGGACTGCTGGTAGTCGGGCACGATCACGCGGGCGACGCGGGCGGCCAGGTCGAGGACCTCCACGGAGTTGACCCGCGCCGGGGACAGGGCGTTGGCGACGAACACGGCCGGGTCCTCGGAGTGGTCGACGATGTCGATCTTCTCCCCGTGGAGTTCGGCCATGACGTTGCGGACGCGGCTGCCCAGCGGGCCGATGCAGGCGCCCTTGGCGTTGACCCCGCCCCGGTTGGAGCGCACGGCCATCTTGGTGCGGTGGCCCGCCTCGCGGGCGATCGCCGCGATCTCGACGGTGCCGTCGGCGATCTCGGGGACCTCCAGCTCGAAGAGCTTGCGCACGAGGTTGGGGTGCGTGCGCGAGAGCGTGACCGAGGGGCCGCGGTGGCCCTTGCGGACCTGCACCACGTAGGCGCGCAGACGCTCGCCGTGGGTGTAGGCCTCGGTGGGCACCTGCTCCTGCGGAGGCAGGACGGCCTCGATCTTGCCCAGGTCCACCAGCACGTTGCGGGGGTCCTTGCCCTGCTGGATGATGCCGGAGACGATGTCGTGCTCGCGCCCGGCGAACTCGCCCAGCGTCAGTTCGTCCTCGGCGTCGCGCAGGCGCTGGAGGATGACCTGCTTGGCGGTGGAGGTCGCGATGCGGCCGAACCCGGTGGGGGTGCCGTCGAACTCCCCGACGGTCTCGCCGTCCTCGTCGGTCTCCGCGACCCACACGGTCACGTGCCCGGTGGAGCGGTTGAGCTCGACGCGGGCCCTCTTGTCCGCGCCCTCCTCCCGGTGGTAGGCGATCAGCAGCGCGTCCTCGATGGCCTTGGCCACGAGTTCGACGGAGACGTCCTTCTCGCGTTCCAGACTGCGCAGAACGCTCATGTCAATGTCCACGGGGCTCCCCCTCTAGTCCGCCGCGTCGGTGTCGGCGTCGCGACGGAATTCCACCTGGACCCTGCCCTTGCCGAGTTCGGCGTGGGTGAAGGTGCGGGGCTGGCCCTCGACGTCCAGGGTGACCCCCTGGTCGTCGGCGTCGGTGACGCGACCGGTGACCTGCTCGCCCTCGGTGAGGGTGGCGATCACCAGCCGGCCCCGGGAGCGGCGCCAGTGCCTCGGCTGCGTCAGCGGGCGGTCCACCCCGGGAGAGGTGACCTCCAGGACGTAGGGCTGTTGGCCCATGACGTCGGAGGAGTCCAGCAGGGTGTTCACCTCCTGGCTGACCTCGCCGACCGTGTCCAGGTCGACCCCGTTGTCGGAGTCCACGACCACGCGCAGCACCCGCCGCTTGCCCGCCGGTGTCAGTTCGACGGACTCCAGGTCCAGTCCGGCCTCGGCCAGTACCGGCTCCAGCAGCTCGGCGATGCGCTCCTCGCGCGCCTGCGCTCCCATGTCGTGTTGCCCCTCCAACGGCGAAATCCCGCCCGCGCGGCCGTCCGGCCGGTGTACGGGGCGGTCCAGCTCTGTACGTAGTCTTCGGCTTGAACGGTCCGCCTCCCGGGGGACGCGGACCGACCACGCGTCGCGGTCGCGACGGCGGTTGTGCTGCAAGGGTATCCACTCCCGGACCCCTTCCAGGTCGCCGCCGGTGGCCGGGGCGCGTCGGCGCGTGCGGTCACGGTGTCCCCGTGCCGCGCGGAACGTGGAAGGATGTGGGGGTCGGACGGGAGGAGGGCGCGTGGGGATCGGCTGCGTCAGCCGTCGCACGGTGCTGGGCGCGACGGCCGCGGTGGGCGCCGTGGGCCTGGCCGGGTGCGGCGGAGGGGACTGGTACCCCTCGGACGTGACCCCGGAGGTGCACGTGCTGCGCGCGGTGATCCGGGAGAAGGAACGCATGGTGGCCCGCTACGAGGCCGCGATCTCCGAGGGCGTGGGGCCGCGGGACCTGCTGGAACGGTTCCTGGAACACCACCTGGCCCACATGGACGCACTGCTGGAGTCACTGCCGGAGGACGTGCCGCCCGTGGCCTCCGCGTCCCCGTCGGCCACGGAGGAGCCCCCGCCGGACACGGCTCCGGGGACCGCCGGTCTGCGCGTGCTGGAGGCCGCCGCGACGAGTGCCCGGCTGGACCAGGCGGGGGCCGTCACCGAACCGGGACTGGCCCAGCTGATCAGCTCGATCGGCGCGTGCGAGGCCGGGCACGCCCACCTGCTGGCCGAGGCCTAGGTCGCGTTCCTCGGATGGTTCCGTGCCCGCGACCCCGGACCGCCTCCCGCCGCGCCGGTGACGNCGCGCCACGTCCCGCGAG
>NZ_ANAX01000196.1 GCF_000341065.1 Nocardiopsis halotolerans DSM 44410
AGACGGTCGGACCCCCGCTGCGCGATGCCGCCGAGCCCGCGAGGCAGGGCACAGCGGGGGCATGGGCCGCCCGCGGGGTGCCGGCTCCGCCGACAGGCGCGAAAGCATCCGGGAAAACACTCCCTGGTGGGCTGGCCGAACACCTTGCTGGTGTGACGGGAGCGCTCCAACCCCGGATGATCTCGTACCCACGGCGAGGTTCGACGGTCGGAGTGCGCTATAAGTGCAGGGTCACGACGGAGGGGACGGTCCGGTGCACCTTTCCGGTCACCACACCAGGGCCTGTCCTCCGGCCGCTTGGACACGGGTCAGAGGTTCCGAAGAGCACAGCCGAGACGGAAGACGGGTGATCAGGGTGAGTGGGAGCCCCGCCGGGGAGGAGACGGACGCCGGTCCCGCGGCGCTGGCAGAGGCGCTGCGTACCGAGCACGCGGCCGTGCACGGATACGAGTTCATCGGCGGAGTGGCCGAGGACCAGGGACGCCGTGACCGCGCGGGGAGCACCGCCCACGAGCACAAAACGCTGCGCGACGCCCTCCAGAACGCGGCGCTGGAACGGGACGTCCAGCCGCCTCCCGCGCAGGCCTCCTACCCGATCACGGAGGACTACGGCGACGACGCCATCGACGCCTACGCCGTGAGCCTGGAGCACGCGGCGGCGCGGGCGTACCTGTGGTTGACCGCGGCGCGGGACACCGACCTGCGCGTCATGGGGGCCCGGGCGCTCCAGGAGACCACCGTGCGCTCGCTGGAGTGGGGCGGGGCGCTGGACGCCCTGCCCGGCTTCGACGAGGCGGGGTAGGGTCCGCTCACCCGAAGCCGACCCGATCCAGCCAGAAGTCCAACAGGCGCCCGTCCCCGGAGACCTCGAAGCCCCCGTCGCGGACGGAACGGCGACGGTAGACCAGGAGCAGCAGTTCGACCAGGGGCGCCCGCACGGTCACGGCCGCGCTCTCGGGTGCCCGGCTCCAGACGACGCAGTCACCGGTCAGGTCGACGAACCAGTCCGCCCCGGACTCGGTGTCGGTGGCGCTCAGGCGGATCGTGCGTCCGGGGCCGAGGAGCTCCCGTCTCTCGGGATGGGCCTCGAAGAGCTGGGGCAGGGAGCCGAGCTCCATCCACTCGTCCAGGGCGTCGAGGGCGGTCTCCCGGTCGAGGGTGTAGGAGAGGCCGAGGGCGAGAACCGCGTCGGCACGGTGCACGACGGTCTCGTGGAGGAACCGGCGGGCCAGGAACCGTGATCCCCCTCCCCGCACGGGGGCCCACACCTCCGCCTCCGGCCCGGCCTCACCCAGAGCGTGCGCCAACCTGGTGGCGCCCTCGGTGAGCCAGGGAGCCAGTTCGTCCGGGTTCTCGTGGGTGTACGCGGACAGATCGCGAAAGTGCGTGTCGGAGGCCGGCTGGTCCGCCCGTGTCCGTACGATCTCCAACGCCCAGCGGTGTCCGCCCCCGAGGTGGCGCAGCAGCTGTCCGACGTTCCACCCCGGACAACTCGGAACGGGGACCGTCAGGTCGGCACCCCTGATCGCGCCGTTGAGCGACTCCGTCTGCGCGACGATCCCGGCGTGGTGGCGGTCGTAGCTCAATAGTGTCATACCGGTCACCTTAGGGGCCGGCTCCGACGGTCCGGAGGACCCGGAACGGTCCGGGCCCTCCATGCGGGTCACGAACGGCAGGCGGCGACCGCGCGGTCCACGATCTCGGCCAGGGCGACCTCCTCGCGGTCGCCGTTGGCGCGGTCACGCAGCTCCACCACACCGTCCTTGAGACCGCGTCCGACGATGACGCCGGTCGGGACGCCCAGCAGTTCGGCGTCGGTGAACTTCACGCCGGGCGAGACCCCCTTGCGGTCGTCCACGAGGACGCGCAGGCCCCGGGCCTCCAGCTCACGGGCGATCCGCAGCGCCTCCTCGATCTGGTCCCCCTTGCCGGTACCGACCACGTGCACGTCGGCGGGCGCGACCTCGCGCGGCCAGACGATGCCCTTGTCGTCGTGGGACTGCTCGACGATCGAGGCGACGGCGCGCGAGACGCCGATGCCGTAGGAGCCCATGGTGACCCGCCTGGGCTTGCCGTCGGGCCCCAGGGCGTCCACCTGGAAGGCGTCGGTGTACTTGCGGCCCAACTGGAAGATGTGGCCGATCTCGATGCCGCGGGCGGTGTACAGCGTGCCCCTGCCGTCGGGCGAGGGGTCGCCGTCGCGCACCTCGGCGACGTCGATGGTGCCGTCCGGGACGAAGTCACGGCCCGCGACCAGGTCGATGACGTGGTGGTCGGTCTTGTCGGCGCCGGTCACCCAGGAGGTGCCGGTGACGACCCTCGGGTCGACCAGGTAGCGGACCTTGTTGTCCAGCAGCGCGCGGGGACCGATGTAGCCCTTGGCCAGGAACGGGTTGGCGGCGAAGTCGGCCTCCTCCAGGAGGGCGACCTCGGTGGGCTCCAGCGCGGCCTCCAGGCGCTTGAAGTCCACCTCGCGGTCGCCGGGCAGGCCGATGGCCAGCAGCTCCCACCCCTCGGCGCCGGGAGCGCGGGTCTTGACCAGGACGTTCTTGAGGGTGTCGGCCTCGCTGAAGTCGCGGCCCAGACCGGCCCCGTTGAGGAAGTCCACCAGGGTCTGGATGGTGGCGGTGTCCGGTGTGTGGTGGACCACGGCCTCGGGCAGGCCCTCGACCGACCGCGCCTCGGGGGCCGGGGTGGTCACGGCCTCCACGTTGGCGGCGTAGTCGGACTCCGTGCTGCGCACGAAGGTGTCCTCGCCGGTCTCGGCGACGGCCAGGAACTCCTCGGAGGCCGAACCGCCCATCGCACCCGAGGTGGCCGACACGATCACGTACTCCAGGCCCAGCCGGTCGAAGATCCGGACGTAGGCGGCGCGGTGGTCGTCGTAGGAGGCCTGGAGTCCCTCGTCGTCGATGTCGAAGGAGTAGGAGTCCTTCATGTGGAACTCGCGACCGCGCAGCACACCGGCCCGGGGACGCGCCTCGTCGCGGAACTTCTCCTGGATCTGGTACAGGGTGACCGGGAAGTCCTTGTAGGAGGAGTACTCGCCCTTGACCAGGAGCGTGAACAGCTCCTCGTGGGTGGGGCCGAGCAGGTAGTCGGCGCCCTTGCGGTCCCTGAGCCGGAACAGGGTGTCGCCGTACTCGTCCCAGCGCCCGGTGGCCTCGTAGTACTCCCGGGGCAGCAGCGCGGGCAGGAGGACCTCCTGGGCGCCGATGGCGTTCATCTCCTCGCGCACGACCCGGGAGACGTTCTCCAGGACGATCCTGCCCAGCGGCAGCCAGGAGTAGACGCCGGGGGCGGAGCGGCGCACGAACCCGCCGCGGACGAGCAGCTTGTGGCTCGGCACCTCGGCGTCCGCCGGGTCCTCACGCAGGGTGCGCAGGAACAGGGTCGACATCCGCAGTAGCACGGCCACTCCTCGTGGAATCAGCAAAGAACTTGGGAACCCCCAGGCTAGCGCCACTGGGGACACGCTCGCTCGGGCCTGTGCATAACCTGGGAGCCGACGAACGGAGGCGGAAGTGGGCAGACGCGACGTGCGGGAGGAACCGGAGTCCGACGAGGCACCGGGCACGGAACTGCTCGCCGACGCGGACCGGTCCGACTCGTGGTTCCTGGTCGTGGACGGCACGCCCCAGTCGCACGTGGACCTGGCCGACCCGTCCTACCTGGACTTCTCCTACATGCGCCGCATCGCACACGCCGCCGACCTGGTGGCGCCCCCCGGGAGGGCGATCGAAGCCCTGCACCTGGGCGCGGGCGCGCTGACGCTGGCCCGCTACGTGGCGCACACCCGTCCGGGCTCCCGGCAGCGCGCGGTGGACGTGGACGCGCCCCTGGTCGAGATGGTGCGCCGACGCCTGCCCTGGGACCGCAGGGCGCAGCTGCGCGTGGGCATCGGCGACGCCCGGGAGTGGATCGGGGCGCGGCACACCGACAGCGCGGACCTGCTGGTCAGCGACGTGTTCGCGGGAGCGCGCACCCCGGCCCGGCTGACGTCGGCGGAGTTCTACGCCGAGCTGGCGCGCGTCCTGCGGCCCACCGGGATGCTGGTGGTCAATATCGGTGACGGGGGAGGCCTCACCCACACGCGGAGCCAGGTGGCGACCGCGCGAACCGCGCTGCCGCACACGGCGCTGTCCGCCGAGCCGGGCGTGCTGCGCGGGCGCCGGTTCGGCAACCTCGTCCTGACCGCCTCGCACCGGCCCCTGCCCGCCGACGAACTGGGGCGCCGTGCGCACCGCGACCCGGAGATGGCCCGTCTGCTGGAGGGCGAGGAGCTGGACCGCTTCGTGTCGGGACGCGCCGTCGTGCGCGACGCCGACGCCGTGGACTCCCCGGCCCCGCCGGACCACGTCTTCTAGACCGGGCCCCGGCCAGGCGTCCGTGGAGCCGACAGCGGCGCCCCCGCCTACTCCCCCGGGCGTACACCGCGGCCGGAAAACCCTCCCACGGGGTGACGGCGTCCCCGGGGGGATCACCGTACTGTCGGGGATGTGGCAGCACTACTCCCGGAACGGCGGCGCCAGCACCGCATTCCCCGGCCCACGCGCACCGACACCTGGATCACCCTGATCCTGCTGTTCACGTCCCTGGGCAGCACCCTCGTGATCGAGTTGGTCGATCCCGTCCCGACGATCAACCGCGATCCCTGGCCGTGGGGATACACGCTCATCGTGGCCGCCTGCCTGCCCGTCCTCTGGCGGACCGCCTACCCCTGCGTGACCGCCCTGCTCTCGGTCCTGTGCGCGACCTCCTACTACCCCCTGGGCTTCCCCGACGGCATGGTCATGCTGTGCACCGCCGTCATGCTCTACACCGTGGTCCGCTGGGGGTACCGCAGGTTCGGGTGGACTCTGGGCATCGGCCAGTTCGTCGTGGTCAACGCCTACGAGGTCGCCCTGGTCGGCTCCTTCCGCCCCGAGGCGATCGGCCTCGTCGCCTGGGTGCTCATCCTCCTGTGCGCGGCCGAGGTCGTGCGCTGGCGTCAGGAGTACATACGGGCCGACCGCGAACGCGAGGCCGAGACCACGCGTACGCGGGAGGAGGAGCTGCTGCGCCGGGCCTCCGAGGAACGCGTCCGGCTGGCCCGCGACGTGCACGACACGGTCGCGCACAACATCTCCCTCATCAACGTGCAGGCCGGAACCGCCCTCTACCTCATGGAGACCGAACCGGAGCGGGCCGCCGAGGCGCTGGCCACCATCAAGCAGACCAGCAAGGACACCCTCACCGAGCTGCGCGGCATGCTCGGTGTGCTGCGCGCCGTGGACGAGGCCGCGCCGAGGACGCCCGTTCCCGGGCTGGACCACGTGGAGGAGCTCGCCGAGGGCACCCGCGGCGCGGGGATCGACGTGGACGTCGAGACCACCGGCGCCCCCGCCCACCTCCCCGTGAGCACCGACTCCGCCGCCTACCGCACGGTCCAGGAGGCGCTGACCAACGTGGTCCGCCACTCGGGTGCCTCCGCCGCCGCGGTCCGGATCACCCACGACGCGTCCTTCCTGCTCGTGGAGGTGACCGACGACGGCCACGGCACCGTCGGGCCGCCTCCGGAGGGCAACGGCATCACCGGGATGCGCGAGCGCGCCGCCCTGGTGGGCGGCACGGTGGACGCGGGCCCCCTCCGGGGTGGAGGATTCCGGGTGCGCGCCCGGCTGCCGCTCGACGGCGCTCCGGTATCCGCCACCCGCGCCACCGCCAGCACCACCCGGCCCCCTTCTCCCGCTCCCGACAACGCCTCCCTCCCCGACACCGACGAAACGAGGCCCCGTTGATCCGGGTACTGCTCGCAGACGACCAGGCCCTGGTACGCGCGGGGTTCCGCGCCCTCCTGGACAGCGCCCCCGACATCGAGGTGGTCGCCGAGGCCGCCGACGGTGAGGAGGCCGTCCGGCTGGCCCGAGCCGAACGCCCGGACGTGGTCCTGATGGACATCCGCATGCCCGGCGTGGACGGCCTGGCCGCGACCGAGCGCGTTCTGGCCGATCCCGGTTCCGAGAGGACCCGGATCGTCATCCTCACCACGTTCGACCTGGACGAGTACATCTTCGAGGCGCTGCGCGCCGGAGCCAGCGGTTTCCTGGTCAAGGACACCGAACCCCACGACCTGCTGCGGGCGGTGCGGGTCGTGCACGGGGGCGAGGCCCTGCTGTCCCCGGGCATCACCCGGCGGCTGATCGCCGACTACGCGCGGCGCCCGCCGAGCACGCCCGACCCCTCGGTCCGGCTGAACGGGCTCACCGAACGCGAGCGCGAGGTGGTCGCCCTCGTGGGCGGCGGCCTGTCCAACGAGGAGATCGCCGCCCGCCTGGTGGTCAGTCCGGCCACCGCCAAGACCCACGTGAGCCGGGCGATGGTCAAGCTGGGCGTGCGCGACCGCGCCCAGCTGGTCGTCATCGCCTACGAGACCGCCCTGGTCACACCGAAGTGGAGCAGGTGAGAGGCTCTCCGGGGCCCTCCTCCGGAAGTCCCGGGAACCTCCCCCGGGGCGTCCCGGGGGCGTCTCAGGGATCTTCCGTACACCCGCCGGAGTACCCTCCTCTCCTCCCCTACCCCACCGGACGTCCGCGAGGAGTCCCCGCCGGGACGATGTGCCCGTCCCCGCCGCCGTCGGATGCTTGACCGCGTTCCCACCGCCGAACGCGAGGCCCGACGATGTTCGAAGATCCCCTCCTCCTGGCGCGGCTCCAGTTCGCGCTGACCGCCGCGACCCACTACATGTTCGTGGCGCTGACCCTCGGGCTCGCCCCGTACATCCTCACGACCCAACTGGTCGCCACGCTGCGCGGCGACCGGTCCCGGGTGACCGCCGTGCGGTTCTGGGGCGGCCTGTACCTGGTCAACTACGGCATGGGCATCCTGTCCGGCCTGGTAATGGAACTCCAGCTGGCCCTGAACTGGAGCGGCCTGCACGAGATGTTCGGCTACTCCTTCGCCGCTCCCCTGGCGCTGGAGACGATGACGGCGTTCTTCGTCGAGTCCACGTTCCTCGGGCTGTGGATCTTCGGCTGGAACCGCATGGGCGGGTGGGCACACCTGGCCTGCTTCGCCGTCGTCACCGCGACGGCGTACGCCTCGGCGTGGTGGGTGCTGGTCGCCAACGGCTTCCTGCGCAACCCCGTGGGCTTCGAGGTGGTCGACGGCGTCGCGCACCTGACCGATCCCGTCTCCCTGATGACCAACCCCGCGGCCCTGCTGGCCTTCGGACACATCGTCACCGGAGCCACGCTGGTCGGCGCCCTGGTCGTCGCGGCCACCAGCGCCTACCACCTGATCCGACGCAACGACCCCCACGGGATCTTCCGGCGCGGCATCCGCTACGCGACGCTGGTGATGTGCGTCCTGCCCATTCCCGTGGCGGCGTTCGGCGGGGTGCAGTTCGGGCTGTTCGGCCAGGACCCGCCCACGAGCGGTCTGACCTACGACGCCGCCGGGATCGAGGCCGTCGAGGCCGCGAACCCGGGCGGTCCGCTCCTGCACGCGGCCAACGCCACCGGAGACATCACCATGATGACGGCGTGGTCGTTGATGTTCCTCCTCGGTCCCGTCATGCTGCTGGCCTGGCCCTTCGGTGGCCTCGACCGGTGGAGGTGGTTCCTCGTCCCGCTCGTCGCCACCCCGTTCCTGCCCTATCTGGCCAGCGTCGGCGGCTGGGTGTTCCGGGAGACCAACCGCCAGCCCTGGACGGTCGTACACCACCTGACCACGGCCGACGCGGTGACCCCCATGCCCCCGGCGATGGCCCTCGTGTCGTTCGGGTTCTTCACCGTGGCCTTCGCGGTCCTGGCCGCCGTCACGTACTGGCTCCTGGTGCGCTACGCGCGGCGCGGCCCCGAGGGCGGTCCCCTGGCGGATCCTCGGCCTCCCGGGGACCCCGAGGGTCCCGGAGAGCCCGCCGCCCCCGTCCACACGTACTGAGCCAGGAAGGCCCCAGCCATGGACTCCATGGACATCCTCTCCTCCGCACTCCTCGCCCTGCTGGTCGTCGGGTACCTCGTCCTCGCGGGCTCCGACGTCGGTCTCGGCATGCTGATGCCTCATGTGGCGCGCGGGCCCGACCAGCGCCGCCGCGTGGTCTCCGCGATCGCCCCCTACTTCCTGGCCTCGGAGGTGTGGCTGGTCAGCACCGTCGGCGTCCTGGCCGGTCTGTTCCCCGCGCTGGAACACCACGCGGTGGCCGCACTGTGGCCGGTGCTCGTCGCCCTGCTGGTCGGATGGCTGGTCCGTGACGCCGGCCTGTGGCTGCGCGCCCGCGTGGACGGCGACCGCTGGCACCTGGCCTGCGACGGCGCGATCGTCGCGGGCAGCTGGACCCTGGCCGCCGCGTGGGGCCTGGTGGTGGCGGGCCTGCTCACCGACGGACTCACCATGAGCCCGTTCACCCCCCTCTGCACGATCGCCGTCACGAGCCTGTTCGCGCTGCGCGGCGCGGCCTTCGGCGCCGAGCGGCTGGTCGGACCGGCGGACTCCGAGAGCGCGGACGTCGCCGCCCGGGACACCCGGACGCTCGCGCGGATCGCCCTCGGCGCGGTGGCGCTGACGGCCGCGTCGGCGCCGCTGCCCGGTGGCCCGGCCCCGGATGACGGGACCGCCCTCGCGGCGGCGGTCGCCCTGACCGCGGTGCTGCTGGCCGTTCTGGTGGCGACCAGCGGTCTGGCGGGACCGATGCTGTCCCGGCACACGTCGGCGCTGGCGATCGCGGTGCCCGGTCTGGTGGTGGCGCTCGCCGCGCGGCTGCCCGCCGAGCCGATCCCCTCCACGGTCGCCGTGTTCGTGTGGGCGTTCCTCGTTCCCGTGGTTCCGGTCATGTTCGTCGGCCAGGTTTGGCTCTACCGAATGACACGCCGCCCGGCGGTCACGCCGACCTTCTTCGCCTGACAGCGGACCGGTTCCGTCCCAGGTCACCGCTGGTTCGACGCTCCGCGCGACCGTGGAACACGCTCGGTCACGGCCGCGCCGAGCGCGACCTCCCCGATTGGGAGTGTCGGCGAGCGGGCACGGTCCCCTCCGGGAAACGCGCCCGTGACGCCCCCTCCCACCGGGGGAGGCCAGGCGTGATCGCGCGCGGGCGCTGTCGAGCTCCCTGAGGAGGGACTGTGACTCACCGTCCGACCACGACCCCCGACCTGCGTGGATGCAGCTGCGGTTCGAGCTGCGGCTGCGGCTGCCAGAGCGGCGGCTCCTGCAACTGCGGCGGAAACTGCGGCTAGTGGGCTCCCCGCGGATCCACCCCCACTGAGGAAGATCCCTTCCCCCCTTCCGGCGGGCCGCCCGACCCGGGTGGCCCGCACCCCGTTCGAACCCGGGCGTGTTCCCCGTCCCCCCGCCCCGCCCTCGCGTGTCGCGACAAAGAGCGACGCTGGGTATACGCTGTGCTATTACGTGAGGCTGCGTATCCACGCGGTGGGGGAGATCAGCGATGCCGCCGTTCACCAGACCAGTGTCGGGGAGGGACCACCTCTCCGAGCACGCGAGGCTGCTCCGGTGCGTACTGGGAATCCGGGAGCGCTCGGCGCGGGCGGTCCCCTGGGAGCCCGACACGGTCGGGGTTCCGACCGCGGGCTCCTCCAGCGCCCTGGCCCGGATCAACGACGTCGCCTTCTACGCGAACGCGCGCGACGAGGTGTCCGCCCTGGCCGGTGTGTGCGTGGACCTCCTGCACCTGCACGCCCCCGCCGACGGGGACGACCACGGCGGGCCCCACTGCCGGGGCTGCCGACTGGCCTGGCCGTGCCCCACCTTCACCGAACTCTGCCGGCTCCTCGCCTGAGACGGCCGCCGCCGCACCCCGCGGACCCACGGCCCACACCCCCCGGAGCCCGGGAGCGGGAGACGCGCCGCCCGTCGAAGCCGGGGCGCGATCCGACTTCGACGGACGACGGTCCTCGCCTGCCGTCCGCTGACACCCCGAATGGAGCGCCCTCACCGGGCCAGGCATACCAGGAGACTAATACTGAAACGCGTTCTACCGCAAGACCTGGCCTGCGTAACCCCACAGAATGGCAAGCCGAACAGCGACCAGGGCCGTGCTGGAACGTGATCTACCCTGCTGCGGAGGACACACCGCGCCGCGTTGACGGAAGCGCCGGCAGGGGCCACGCGCGGCGGGTGGGGCGCACGCGGAGAGGCGGAGAAGAGGCCGCGCGTGGACACACGGGACGGGGACGCCGCCGGAGGACGGTACCCCCAGAGGGCGACAACACCCGTCAACGATCCGCCGCCACCCCACCGACGACTCCTGGACCACACGCCGACGATCCGTCGGACGACTCGTCGACGACACGGGAGAGAGCGGAAGGCGAAGAGCCGGGGACTCCCCCGCCGCCGCGGGGGGCGGTCAGGCCCAGGGGCGGGGGACAGCCCCTGGGACCGACCTTGGGGGCGGCAGGGCGCAGCGGCCCGTGAACTCGACGAGAGCGGGGGATCCTCCCTGTTCACACCGGGGCGCGCCTTGCACAACAGACGTTAACGATGCGGCGGTAACGCGAACACCCCCCATCGGATAACCGGAACGTCTCGATTCGCCCTGGTCGGCGACGCGGTTTCCTCCATGACCTGCATCGACACGGAGACTTTCCACAGTCGCACCCCTGGACTCCCAGCCTCCACAGAGGCCCCAGAAACATCAGAGGAAACGAGAACCACTCCCGGGCGACAGGCGAAAGAAGCGGCACCGGCACAACGGGGAACCGAAACACTCCGTAACGAACCAAGAAAAGGTTGCATCAGGTTGCAGTTCCCACCCGATCCGCGTCCGGACCGGGAAAAACGAAAGCCCCGGGCGGGCGCCCGGGGCTCGGAGTCAGCTTATTCGCGTGGCCAGCAGATATGCGGACGGTGTGTCCGCGTCGACAATGTCGGTCACCCGCCACGCCTGTCCGCCGACACTGAACACGTCGCCCTTTCGGACGTCGATCATGGGCGTGGGGCGCCACTCCTTCGGTCCACCGATCTTGGCGACCGCCTGGCCGTCGTCATCGATCCAGAAACTGCCCCCGCCGACCGGACCGCCCGCGAAGCGGTCGTTCCGCCCATAACTGATCTTCTCCTGCGCGCCGATCTCGTGGACCACAGTTGATTCAGTCCCAACCGTCTCGGGTTCCGTTGAAAACTCAGCCATGTTAACCCGGCCAGAGCAATTGGGGACGCCGTTTCCGGGCTCATCCGGCGTTTCGTGCAGAGTAACTGACAAAAGTAATGCGCGGGCCGGGACTTTAGTCCCGACCCGCGCATCGCGAAACAGCGTAATTCTCAGTCCCCGCTGCCCCGTCCGCCCTTGAGCCTGCCCACCAGGGTCTCGAACGCGGAGCTGAACGGGTGGTCGTGCACCATGTACGTCCACGTCATCGACGGGCGCTTGACGCCCACCGAGCTGACGTCGAGCTCGCCGTCCTCGACCTCCAGCTCCTCGAAGCTCTCCGCCGCCCGGGCCCGTGCGTCGTCCAGGAACCCCTTGAAGACGGGCACCGCGTCGCGGTTGAACTCGTCCAGCGGGTCCCGGCGGCCCAGGAAGCGCAGGTGGATGCCCTCCCTCAGCTCCGACAGGAAGGCGTTGTGGTCGGTCCAGCCCCGGTCGAGGTGGTAGAGGGTGATGAGGCGGGCCGCACGGGCGACCTCCTCCTCCCCCAGCTCCTCCACCAGCTCCTCGTGCCGTTCCTTGCGGTCGGCCCTGAGCTGCCGGTCGCCCTGGTCCCCGGTCAGCACCATCTCGCGGTGCTCCAGCACCACGTCGCGCTGCACGTCGATCAGCTGGTTGTACCGCCAGGTGTTGCGGTGCACCTCCAGCAGCTGCCCCTCGGCCACACGCTGGGCGTGCTGCACCATGGCCAGCCAGCCCTCGTCGGTGATCTCGCCCTCGTCGGTGGTCTGGTACCCCGTGGTCTCGGGGGCGTGGTTGACCACCAGGTCGTCGTCCATGCTGACGAAGAAGATGGAGTCACCCGGGTCGCCCTGGCGCCCCGCGCGCCCGCGCAGCTGCCCGTCCAGACGGCTGCTGGGGTAGCGGCCGAAGCCCATCACGTACAGGCCGCCGCTCTCCACCACCCGCTCGCGGTCGGCCATGTCGCTGCCGCCCAACCGGATGTCGGTACCGCGACCGGCCATCTGGGTGGAGACGGTGACGGCGCCGTAGGTGCCGGCCTCGGCGATGATGGAGGCCTCGTCGGCGTCGTTCTTGGCGTTGAGGACCACGCACTCCAGCCCGGCCCCGCGCAGGCGCTCGGCCAGCAGTTCGGACTCGGCCACGTCCTGCGTACCGATGAGGATCGGCCGCCCGGACTTGTGGACGTCCTCCACCTTCGCGATGAGGGCGTCCTCCTTCTCCTCGCGCGTGGCGAACAGCCGCGTGCCGTGGTCCTCGCGGACGTTCGGCTTGTTGGAGGGGATGACCGCGACCTCCAACTCGTAGAACTCGCGGAGCTGCTCGGCGACGGCCATCGCGGTACCGGTCATACCGGCGCGCGTGGGGTAGCGCAGGACGAGCGACTGCACGGTGATGGAGTCCAGAACCTCACCGGTCTCGCTGAGCGCCACCTTCTCCTTGGCCTCGACCGCGGCCTGGAGGCCGTCCGGCCAGCGCTGGAGCATGGCGATGCGGCCGCGCGACTCGTTGATGATGCGGACCTCGCCGTCGCGCACCACGTAGTGGACGTCGCGCTGGAGCAGCACGTGCGCGTGCAGGGCCAGGTTGACCTGTGGGAGGACCGAGGTGTCATCCTCCGAGTACAGGTCCACGCCGTCCAGCGCCTTCTCCACCGCGTCGATCCCGGCGTCGGTGAGCTGGACGTTGCGCCCCTCACCGTCGACCTCGTAGTGCAGACGCGGCTTGAGCGTGCGGACGACGTCGGCCATCTCCACGTCGGCGCTCACACTCTCGGCGGCGCCGGCCAGGACCAGCGGGACGCGGGCCTCGTCGACGAGCACGGAGTCGGCCTCGTCGACGATCGCCACGTTGGGCGGCGGCACGACCCTGTCGTCGATGTCGGTGACCATGCGGTCGCGCAGGACGTCGAAGCCCAGCTCACTGACGGCCGCGTAGGTGACCTCGCGGGCGTAGGCGGCCTTGCGCTCCTCGGTCGTGGAGTCCTCGTTGATCCAGCCCACGGTGACGCCGAGCATGTCGTAGAGGGGGCGCATCCACTCGGCGTCGCGCCTGGCCAGGTAGTCGTTGACGCTGAGCAGGTGCACGCGCTGGCCGCGCAGGGCGAACCCGGCGGCGGCGAGGGCGCCCGCCATGGTCTTGCCCTCACCCGTGGCCATCTCCGCGACATGGCCGTCGAGCAGGGACATGACTCCGAGGAGCTGCACGTCGAATGGTCGCTCGTCGAGTGTGCGACGGGCGGCCTCACGACCGACGGCGCACAGCGACACGAGGTCGTCGCGCTCGTAGGGGAGTTCGGCGTTGCCGAGTTCGATGGCCTTCTCGGTCAGCTCGGCGTCGCTGAGCTCACGCAGACCATCCTCCTCGGCCTCGATCGCCGACAGGAGCTTGGTATAGGGCCGCAGGTCCACCGCTCCGGGCTTGCCCAGGAAGCGGCGAACGCTTTCCGCCATTCGTCCGAACACCACCACAGGGTAACGCCGGACACAACCGTGGAGAGAACCCCGGGCGCCCACATGTGCGGAGGGTTCGGTCGAAACCGCCCTCCAGCTCCCATGGGCACCCGGTACCTCAGGCGAGCTGGCGCTGGTGACGCTGGCGGGCCTCCAGTGCCATGGCGTGTTTGACCAGGGTCACCAGGACCCGGATGACGGAGTTGCGGTCACGGGCGTCGCAGTAGACCACGGGCACCTCGGCGGGAAGGTCCAGGGCGTCGCGCAACTCCTCCGGGCTGTAGAGGGCCTCGGGGTCGAACTCGTTGACCGCGACGACGAAGGGCAGCCGGTACTGGCGCTCGAAGTAGTCCAGCGCCTGGAAGGTGTCCTCCAGGCGGCGGGTGTCGGCCAGGATCACGGCGCCGAGCGCACCCCGCACCAGGTCGTCCCACATGAACCAGAAGCGCTGCTGGCCCGGCGTGCCGAACAGGAAGAGGGTCAGGTCGGTGTCCAGCGAGATACGGCCGAAGTCCATCGCGACCGTGGTGCTCGTCTTGTCCGGAGTGTGGGAGAGGTCGTCGACATCGGCGCTCGCGGCGGTGACCGCGGCCTCGGTGCGGACCGGTGGGATCTCCGAGACGGCGCCGACGAACGTGGTCTTCCCGACCCCGAACCCCCCGGCGACGATGATCTTGGTGGACAGCTCGGTGGAGGCGTGGACGTTGTTCGTGCTGTTGGCTGGATCGATCACAGTTAGTCCTAGCGGGAGTGCCGGGCCGGCGGAGCGGACGGCGCGCACGGCCCGGGCCTGAGGGGCACGGGACCCTCCGGGGTCCGTACCGCCGCGGGGGCACCGCTCCTGGAACCTAACACCGGTCGGTCCGTGGGGGAGGCGTTTCGGCCCAGTGGTGCGGCATGCCACACCCCCGGCGGCGTGGGGATCGCGGCTCCCGGGCAGAGGGGAAGCCACTGGCGTTGGACGGCCCGTCCCGTGGCGGTGGGTCCTCCACCCAGGACTGACCGTGAACAGGTAAGCACACATCCGTACCCGGGAAGGAGGACTTTACGACATTGTGAGCGGTCATTTTCGGCCGCTTTCGGCCGCGCCAATCCCTGTCCGGAGCGGTCCGCGGAGTCTACGGTGGAGGCAGGGGCCCGTACCGGCAGGTGCGGTCGCGGAACAGACTCCTGGCACGAGGACGCGACCGCGGGAGCCCCGGCGGCGTCCCGGAGTGGACGACCACCCACCGACGTCCCGCTCTTCGGCGTCGGTCCGGTCGGCACCCCGGGTCGGCGCTCCGGCGCCCCACCGGCCCACAACCGTCCACGTGGGCCGGTGGGGGCTCCGCCGCCCCGCGGACCGGAGTCCGCGACCCGCCGCCCGCGTTCCCCGTAGACTGGACCGGCCCTCCCCCGATCGACGCGTGCGCGCGCGTGCACACGCACGGCGCCGCGGCCGGGGGCCCGCAAGCCGAGACGAAACTGTGAGCCGAGAACCCCACATGTCCGATCAGCGCATCGTCCGCCCCACTCCCATCAGCGGTTTCCCCGAGTGGACCCCCCAGGTCCGGGCCGTGGAGCAGCGCTGGCTGGACCATATCCGCGCCGGGTTCGAGTCCTTCGGCTTCGCGTCGGTGGAGACGCCGTCCGTGGAGAACCTCGACGTGCTCATGGCCAAGGGCGAGACCTCCCAGGAGGTCTACGCCCTGCACCGCGTCCAGGCGGACGCCAAGGACGACTCCGACGCCAGGCTCGGGCTGCACTTCGACCTGACCGTGCCCTTCGCCCGGTACGTCGCCCAGCACTTCAACGAGCTGACCTTCCCCTTCAAGCGCTACCAGACGCAGCGCGTGTGGCGGGGCGAGCGGCCCCAGGAGGGACGCTTCCGCGAGTTCACCCAGTGCGACATCGACGTCATCAACGTCGACTCCGTCCCGCTGCACTTCGACGCCGAGCTGCCGCGCATCGTGTACCGGGTGCTCAGCGGGCTGGACCTGCCCGCCTGGACGCTCAACGTCAACAACCGCAAGGTCCTCCAGGGCTTCTACGAGGGCCTGGGCGTCAAGGACCCGATCGCGGTCATCCGCGCCGTGGACAAGCTCCACAAGATCGGTGACGACGGCGTGCGCGAGATCCTGCTGACCGAGGGCCTGACCGGCGAGCAGGCCGACGCCTGCCTGGCGCTGGCCCGTGTCCGAGGTACCGGCTCCGACGTCGCCGAGAGGGTCCGCGCCCTCGGGGTCGCCTCCGAGCTGCTCGACGAGGGGCTGGAGGAGCTGACCTTCGTCCTGGACGACCTGGCCGACCTGCCCGAGGGCAGCGTCGTGGCCGACCTGTCCATCGCCCGCGGCCTGGACTACTACACCGGCACGGTCTACGAGGCCTCCTTCGACGACGACCCCGGCTACGGGAGCATCTGCGCGGGCGGCCGTTACGAGGACCTCGCCGGGCAGTTCATCCGCAGGAGGCTGCCGGGCGTGGGTATCTCCATCGGCCTCACCCGCATCTTCGCCAAGCTGGTCGCCGAGGGGCGGGTCGAGGAGGGGCGCGCCTGCCCCACCGACGTGATGGTCGTGGTGCCGAACGCCGAGCGCCGCAGGGAGGCCCTGCGCACCGGCGAGCTGCTGCGCGGGCGCGGGTGGAACGTCGAGGTGTTCCACTCCGCCGCCAAGGTCGGCAAGCAGATCCAGTACGCCTCCAAGAAGGGCATCCCCTTCGTGTGGTTCCCGCCGTTCGACGACGGGGGCGCCCACGAGGTCAAGGACATGGGCTCGGGCGAGCAGGGTCCGGCCGACCCCGGCACCTGGGCCCCGAGGAGCGCGGAGTGATCGCTCCATAGCACCTTCTGGCCCGGCGGGGGCGGTTTCGGACCGCTCGTGCCGGAATCGGCCATCCCGGGGACAGCCGGGGTCGTCGGGTGCGACACTGGGAACGGCGTTCCCCGTGCCGCCGCGTCCGCGCGGTCGCGGCGGCACGGCCGATTCGGTGTCCTATGCAATCCAGAGGCCATGTCTCCTCCCCGCCACAACCTTCCCCTGTCCGCCGGCGAGTTCATCAGCTTCGTCGGACGCGAGCGCGACATCGTCGACCTGAGCCGACTCCTCGGCACCGCCAGGATGATCACGCTGACCGGTACCGGCGGTATCGGCAAGACACGTCTGGCCCTGCACCTGGCCGAGCGCGTCATGCGCCGGTTCCCCGACGGCGTGCGCTTCGTCGACCTCAGCGAGGCCTCCACCCACGACCAGGCGCTGCGCGCGGTCGCGGGCGGCCTCCAGGCGGTCCAGGACGACTCGCGCACGATGATGGACGCCGTCATCACCTCCCTGCGCACCCGCAACCTGCTGCTGCTCCTGGACACCTGCGAGCACGCCGTGGGGCCGATGGCGGAGCTGTGCCAGGCCGTGCTGCGCGACTGCCCCCGGGTGCGCATCCTGGTGACCAGCCGTCAGCCGCTGCACGTGCCCGAGGAGAACATCTGGCGGGTGCCACCGCTGTCCCTGCCCGCGCGGCCCACCCCCACCGACCCCTACGCCGCCGACCCCGCGCCCATCCCCCGGCGCGACACCCAGCGCTACGAGTCGGTGCGCCTGTTCGTCACCCGCGCGCACGCCGCGCGCTCGGGGTTCGAGATGACCAGGGAGAACTCGGGCTACATCGCCGAGATCTGCCGGATGCTGGACGGCATGCCGCTGGCGATCGAACTGGCCGCCGCCCGGGTCCGGGTGCTGTCCGTGCAGCAGATCCTGCGCCGTCTGGACGACCGCTTCCAGCTCCTGACCAGCGACGGGTCGGAGAACCTCCCGCCGCGCCAGCGGACCCTGCGCGCGGTCCTGGAGTGGAGCCACGACCTGCTCACCGACTCCGAGCGCCTCCTGCTGCACCGCCTGTCGGTGTTCTCCACCTGGTACCTGGAGGCCGCCGAGGACGTGTGTTCGGGCGAGGGGGTCGACCCCGCCGACATCCTGTCGCTGCACTTCTCCCTGCTGGACAAGTCGCTGGCGGTGGTGGACGCCGAGATCGACGGCACCGCCCACTACCGGCTGACCGAGACCGTGCGCGCCTACGCCGCCGAGCACCTGGCCGACAGCGGCGGTGAGGACCACAGGTGGGAGCGCTACCTGCACTTCTGCGTCACCCGGCTGGAGGAGTGGGCCGAGAGGTGCCGTGCTCCGTTGCCGTGGAACGAGCGGCTGGTACGGCTGCGGCTGCTGGACCACCACCGCGAGAACCACGCCCGGGTGGTGGACTGGGCGCTCTCGCGCGGGCGCGTGGACGAGGCCCTGCGCGTGTGCGTGGCGCAGCGCCCCTACTGGATGGTGCGCGACCTGGCCGCCGAGGGCAGCCGCCTGCTGGAGCGGACCCTGGAGACCGAACCCGACCGGCAGTCCCCGCACCTGCGGGCGCGCGCACTGGCGCTGCACGCCGAACTGCGGCTGGACCTGGACCCCGCGCCGCGCGTGTCCGCCCTGGCCATGTGCGCCCTGGAGGCGGCACGTGCCTGCCGTGAGGCGGGGGCCGCCGCCTCCGCGCTGTCCACCATGGCGGCGCTGTCCCTGCGCACCGGCGCCCTGGACGAGGGGCAGCGACACGCCGAGCGGGCCAGGGAGTGGGCCTCCCAGGTCAACGACCCCATCACCGAGGCGACCACGTTCGACGTGCTGGCCCAGCTGGCCCGTCGCCGGGGCGACACCGCCCAGGCGACCGCCTACCTGGAGCACAGTATCTCGGTGGCCGAGAAGCTGGGTGACCGGTGGAGCGTGGCCCGCTGCCTGCACGGGCTGGGCTCGCTCGCCGCCGAGCTGCGGGACTTCGCGGGGGCGCGTGAGCGGTTCTCCGAGGCCCTGTCGGTCTTCGGTGAGCTGGAGGCCGCCCCGGCCACCACGCACTGCGCCCGGGAGCTGGGGCGCCTGTACCTGGCCGAGGGCGAGGTCCTGCGGGCCCGTGGGCCCCTGTCGACGTGTCTGCGGGTGAGTTTCACCTCCGGGCAGCGGCTCGCGGTGGCCCGCGCTCTGGAGGCGCTGGCGGAGCTGGCCCTGGCCGAGGACGAGGCGGAGAGGGCCGCCGCCCTGGTGGGGGTGGCCGCGGACCTGAGGACGTCCCTGGACCGGCCCTCGGCCGAGACACTGCGGCTGCGGTCGGCGGTGGAACGGCGCGTGGGCGGGACGCGGACCGCCGAGGCGTGGAACGCGTGGCGCTCCCTGCCCCTGGAGCAGGTGCGCGACCGGGCCCTGGCCTTCCCCCGCCCGCCGGCTCCGAGCCCCTCGGGCCCGGAGTCGCTGACCCCGAGGGAGAGGGAGATCGCCGAGCTGGCGGAACAGGGCCTGTCCAACCGGGAGATCGCCGAGCGGCTGACCATCAGCCAGGCGACCGCGGCCCGCCACATCGCGAACATCTTCAGAAAGCTCTCGATCTCCTCCAGGACGCAGTTGACCGGCTGGGCCTTGTCCGGGGACGGTGGCTGACGGGGCCCGGATCGACGGGAAGCACTTGCACAGTGCGCGTGCACCCGCTAAGACAGAACTCCGGGTACCACCTCCCATACTGACCGTCCGCCTCTGCCGACCTTCCCCCCTCAACCCCGGTGAGAACCTCCTCCGACCGCCCCTACATGTGAAGGCCATGGCACCTTTGACCGCGCCCGCGCGGCACAACCTCCCGCGTCCGGGTACCGGATTCGTGGGCCGTGAGCGGGACCTGAGCGACCTGATCCGTCTGCTCGGCTCCAGTAGATCCGTCACGCTGTGTGGAACCGACGGCTTGGGGAAGACCCGTCTGGCGATACGCCTGGCCGAGCAGTCCACCCAGTGGTTTCCCGACGGCGTGTGGATGGCCGACCTGGCGGACGCGCGCACGACACTGGAGGTGTACGCGCGGGTGGGCGCCGCGGTGGGCGTGGTCGAGGAAGCCGGGCAGCCCCTGTCGGTCACGGTGACCGAGGCGCTGCGCGACCGGCGCCTGCTGCTGGTGCTGGACTCGTGCGAGCAGGTCGCCGACCAGGTGACGGAGGTCGGCGAGGCCCTGTTGGCGGCCTGCCCCGCGGTGTCGGTCCTCCTCACCAGTGAGAGCCCCGTCCGCCTGTCGGGGGGCACGATCTGGCGCATGACGCCGATGGCGCTTCCGCTGCCCGCGCGCAAGGGGCCTCCGCCCGACCCCGCCCGCGCGGAGGCGGTGCGGTTGTTCATGGACCGCGCCCGCACACGCGATCCCCGTTTCTCGCTCTCGCGCGAGGAGTTGGAGACCGTGACGGTGCTGTGCGACCTGGCGGGCGGGATCCCGCTGGGGATCGAGGTGCTGGGCGCGAGCGCGCCCGGAGTGGGACCCGCCGCGCTGGCCGAGGGGTTGCGCGCCTACCTGGCCTCCCCCAAGGTCCAGCCGGGGCCGGGGCAGGTCGTCCCGCGCAGCGAGGTACTGCCGCTGGTGCTGGACTTCGTGTACGGTGCCCTGCCCGAGGCCGAGCGGGTGCTGCTGCGCCGCCTGTCGGTGTTCCGGGGCTGGGACCTGGAGCTGGCCGAGCAGGTGTGCACCGACGAACTGCTGCCGGAGCCGGCGCTCCTGGACCTGTTGACCTCCCTGCTGAACCGCTCCCTGATCACGGTGACCGGCGAGTTCGAGGGCCGGGTGCGCTACCGGCTGCCGGAGGCCGTGCGCCGGTTCGCGCACGCCCGGCTGGTCGAGGAGGGCGAGGCGGAGCTGTTCCAGGAGCGGCTCCTGGACCGGATGCTGCGCCTGGCGGAGGACCTGGGCCGGAAGCTGGAGTCGAGCCGGACCATGCCCTGGAGCGAACGCGACTCCGGACGGCAGCGGGTGATAGCCGAGTACGACACGCTGCGCTCCCTGCTGCGTTGGGCGGTGGAGCACGGCGCGGCCGAGGCGGGTCTGCGGTTGTGCGTCAGCCTGGTCGCGCACTGGGTGAGTCACCAGACGCACGCCGAGGGCGCGCACTGGATGGACCGCCTCCTGGAGCTGGAGGACGCGGCGAAGGCCCCCTCGCGTGCGCGTGCCCTGGTGGGCCGGGCCCAGCTGGCGCGGGTGCGGCGCGACCACGATCTGGCGGTGTCGTTGGGCGAGGAGGGCCTGCGGCTGTGCCGTGAGGCGGGCGACGACGTGTTCGTCCGCACCGCGCTGAACCTGCTCGCCCTGGTGGAGGTGCGCGACCACGTGCCGGACCAGGCCGCGGTGCGGGTGGAGGAGGCCCTGCGGCTGTGCCGCGAGGCGGGCGACCTGTGGGGCGAGGCGATCGCCCTGGGCACCCGGGCGGCCCTGGTCGCCCAGCAGGGCGACCACCCCACGGCCGACCACCACTACAACGCCGCGCTGACGCTGTTGCGCGGTATCGACCACCGGTGGGGCGTGGGCGTCACCCTCATGGGCCAGGCGCGCGCGGCGGAGGCCGGAGGCGACCTGGTGACGGCGGACCGCTGTTACCGGGAGGCGCTGGACACCCAGCGGATGATCGGCGCGGTGGCCGAGGAGGCGCGTTGCCTGGTGGGGATCGGTCGGGTGGCGTACGCCCAGGGGTTCACCGGCCAGGCCTACGACTACCTGAGCGAGGGGCTGCTGTTGAGCCACTCGGCGGGACAGCGGGCGGACGCGGCGCGCGCCCTGACCGCGATCGCCCAGGTGGCGTTCGGTGCGGGGCCGCGTGAGTCCGCCTGCCGTCTGGCGGGTGCGGCGATGAGCGTGCGTGAGCGTCTGGGCCTGTCCACGCACGAGGCGCCGTGGCCGTTCGGGGACGCGGAGAGCACCCGTCGGCGCCGTCGCCACCTGGTGAACTGGTGGGAGCGCGGTCGGTCCCTGAGCCTGTCGGTCGCGGTCCGCGAGGGCGAGCGGCTCATCGAGGAGGGACGGCGGCCCCAGCCGCGCCGCAGCGCCCCGCCCCGCCGCCCCGCGCGCGGTCGCGGCGCGCTCTCGGATCCCCCGCCCGCGCCGGAGTCGGTGACCCCCGAGCAGCGGTTGACCAGACGTGAGCTGGAGGTCGCCCGCCTGGTGAGTCAGGGCGGGAGCAACCCCGAGATCGCCCGCGCGCTGTTCATCAGTCCGTCGACGGCGGCACGGCACGTGGCCAACATCAACCGCAAGATGGGCTTCCACTCGCGTACGCAGATCGCGTCGTGGGTACGCCAACATCGGACCGTGGACTAGCCGTCCCATCTGCCCCGTTACGCCCGGCTCGCCCCCGGGAAAACTCGCGTACGCACCGAATCTACATATGCATGTGCATCGCAAGATGCATGTGCATCTGGCTGTGAACGCGCTAGGCTTCAGGCCATGGGACATCACGTTCGTGGCACCGCGGTGACACGGTCGCGCTGGTCCCGTGAACGGCCGTCGGGGACGGGGTGCGACACCGCCGTTCCCCGAGCCGTCGGTCCCGGAGAGGTCTCCGGGGCCGGTGGAGGACCGCGTCGGCGCGTGGTGCGTCCTGGGGAGGGAGACCGCACCCGTCGGCCGGTACGTCGCCGCCGGGTTCGCCACGTGGAGGGGGCGTGACGAACCCGGACGGCGGCGCCACCGTCGAATGGGCGAACTGGGGGTACGTATGGGGGTAGGGCTGTCTTCAGGAACCGGACGATCGGGGCGCCACCTGCCGCGCCGGGACAACCCGATCGGATCACTGACCGGGGGTCTGTGCGAGCGGCTCCGGCTACGCCCCGCGCGCGGGGGGTCGATCCGCGGGGCCGGACACCGCGTGGACGCCCTGTCCTTCGCCGCCACGGTGGAGCAGGCCGCCGCCGGGCTCAGTCGACGGGGCATGTGCTTCGGTGACGTCGTGGGGGTGCTCGCACCGGTCTCGCCCGACCGGTTCCTGGCCACGTACACGGTGATGGCCGTGGGCGGGCGCGCCCTGCCGCTGTCGACCGCGTCCGACATGGACACCCAGTGCGCGGTGCTCACCGAGACCGACACCCGCCTGCTGTTGGTCAGCTCCGACATGGCGCGGACCGCGTTGGAGCTGGCGGAGCGGTCGAGGGTACGGCAGGTGATCGCGTTCGGGCAGATGCTGGGAACGACACCCTTCGAGGAACTGTTGCAGCCCAGCCCCGACGGCAACGGGTACAGCCCGGCGCGCGGGCTGTTCGACAACGGCATCCTGGGCTACGAGAACACCAGCGGCGGCCTCCTGACCACCCTGCATCCGCACAACGACCTGATGGGGCGCTTCTCGGAACTGCGGGACCTGCTGGAGCTGACCGCCGACGACGTGGTGATGGTGGACGAGCGCGGTGACGAGGCCACGCGGGTGACCCTGGTCGCGCTGGCGCTGTGGACGGGGGCCTGTGTGCTGACCGGAGCGGACTGCCCCCCGCCCGAGGGACGCCAGGTGACGGTGCGCTGCGCGCCCGAACCCGAACGGATCGCCCGCCCGCCGGTCGGCGAGGCGTACTGACGCAGGAGGCGGCACGGAGAAGGCCGGGGTCCAAGGCCGTCCCGTCCGTCGGGAGCGGCGACGGGGAGGAAGGCGCCACGTCCGGAGGCCGTCCGCTGAGGAGGGCGAGGGTGGTGGGTGACGAAGAGGGCGGATACCG
>NZ_ANAX01000197.1 GCF_000341065.1 Nocardiopsis halotolerans DSM 44410
CCGGTGACGGCGGCGGCGACGGCGATCAGATCCAGGCTCCCGGCGGCACCAACCCCGACACCAACCCCGGTGACGACGCCCCCGAGGCCGCGGCTCCGGTGAGCGGTGACGGTGGCGGTGACGACGAGGAGACCCTCCCCACGACCGGTGCCGACATGCAGGGCTTCGTGCTCGGCGGCACCATCGTGACGGGCATCGGTGCTCTGGCCCTGTGGGCCAGCGCCCGCCGCCCGGCCCCGATCGCCTGACGGCGTCATCCCCACCCGCACGGTCCCTGACCGTGTGAGTACGAGGGCCCCCGACCACCACCCAGGTGGTCGGGGGCCCCTCACGTCCGGCTCCCTCACTCGCGCGGACGCAACGCGAAGGCCAGGAGGAAGGCGCCCGCACCCGCTCCCACGATCACCCACAGGGCGGCGCCCATGCTGGAGGAGTCGGCGAGGAAGCCCACCAGCGGCGGGAAGGCCAGGAAACCCGCGCGTCCGAGCCACCCGACGATGGTGATCCCGTCCCCGGTGCGCACCCCCGGTACGTTCCCCGCCGCCGCCAGGGTCAGCGGGAAGAGCGTGGACACACCCAGCCCCATCACCCCGAAGCCGATGACGGTGGTCACCGGGTGCGGCAGCAGCAGGGCGAACGCGAGCCCGCCGCCCGCCAGGAGACCGCAGGCGCGCCCCACGGCGACGGCACCGAACCGGTCGGTCACCCTGTCTCCGACCAGCCTTCCCAGCGTCATCATCGCCTGGCACGCCACGAACGGCATCGCCGCCAGGAACAGCGGCGCCTCCAGAACCGAGGTCATGTACACCGCGCCCCAGGAGGCGGCGGAGTCCTCGATACCCCCGGCGAACATCAGCAGCACGCTGAGCACCACCAGGAGCAGCACGGCCCGCCCGGGGATACGCGGTCGCCGACCACCCTCCCCGGGGGCCCCGTCCTCACGCTCACTGCTGTCCGGTCCCGGCAGCAGCATCCGGCTCACCAGCAGGTTCACGCACAACAGCAGCACGGACACACCGCCCAGGTGCCACAGGATGGGAACCCCGGAACCGGCCATGGCCGCGCCCAGGAGGCCACCCGAGACCGCTGCCAGGCTCCACACCGCGTGGAAGGTGTTGATGATGGTGCGTTTGTAGCGCCGTTGGACGCGCAACCCGTGCGAGTTCTGCGCCGAGTCGGTCCAGGCGTCCGCGCTGCCCAGCACGAACAGCGCGGCCGCCAGCATCCACCAGTTCTGTGCCAGCGCGATGAATGGGAGCGCTCCCAAGGAGACCAGGCTGGTGCCGACCGCGGTCCGGCCGCTACCGAACCAGTGGATCAGCGGACCCGCCAGCATCCCGGTCAGGATCGCGCCGGTCGGCATCGCCGCGATCGCCAGACCCAGTTCCGCGTTGCTCAGCCCCAGCTGGGACTTGATCACCGGAAGCCACGGAACGGCGTTGGTGTAGGTGAAGCCGTTGACGAAGAAGAGGGTGGAGACCGCCACCCTGGCCCTGCGGGCCTCCGGCGGAGGGGACTCGGTTCTGGTCTGGACGTTCACGGCGGCTCCCAGGACGGATTTCGGTGCTGGCAGATGCTATCCAGTCAGATCATCGGATGGTAGGTCTTCTCCGCGACCCGTGTGAGCGGGCTTGCCATAGGACGCGGTCCCGCTTTACATAGAAGTTCCGCTCCGAACCGGGCGGCCCCGTACACCCCCGACTCCGACCCCGCCCCCGACCAGGACCTGACCCGCGCCTTCGCCCGGCGGCCCGCTCCCGCGCAGGGCACCCCAGCCTGCTGTCCGCCGACTCCCTCACCCCGGAGACCGTGTTCGCGCGGCCCGGACGGAACCGGAAGATCACATGATCAACACGAGCGCGCTGCGAGAAAAGCCCACACTCACGGGGAAGGGCGTACGTCTGGTGCCCCTGGCGCCGGAACACACCGACGCCTACTTCGCCGCCAGCCTCGACGAGGAGGTTCGCAGACTCACCGGCACCCACAGCCCCGTCACCTACGAGCGTGCGAGGGAGTGGTGTGAGAGCCGCGCGGGACGCACCGACCGCCTGGACCTGGCCATCATCGCCCCGGGGGACGGGCGTTACCTGGGCGAGCTGTCCCTCTACGCCGTCGCGCCCGAGAACGAGAGCGCCGGGTACCGCATCGCCCTGTCCGCGATCGAGTTCACCGGCCAGGGGCTGGGTCGGGAGGCTACCCGTCTCGTGCTGGAGTACGCCTTCGAACGCATCGGCCTGCACCGCGTCTGGCTGTACGTCTACGCCTTCAACATGAGGGCCATCGCCGTCTACCGCTCCTGCGGTTTCTCCGTGGAGGGGCGGCTGCGCGACTCCCTGCTGTGGGAGGGACGCCGCCACGACGCCCTGCTGATGGCGGTGCTCAGGGACGGCTTCCGTCGCTGACGAGCGGGTTTTGTTCCGCTTCGGGGTTGGAACCCTCGTCTCGGGGGGTATCTCGGTACCACTTTCCAACGGCTCATCCACACAGCCGAGAGGAGCGGTACCGGGGCCCGGGTCCCGGCACCGGTGAGGACATGAACCCAGTACCCGTTTCACTGCCCTTCGCCGACCGGTCGGAGGCGGGACGCCGCCTCGCGGAGCGGGTGCGCCCCTTCGCGGTCAACGATCCGCTCGTACTGGCCCTGCCCCGCGGCGGGGTGCCGGTCGGCGTGGAACTCGCCCTGCGGCTCGACGCCGACTTCGACGTGCTCATGGTCCGCAAGATCGGACTTCCTGGACGGCCCGAGCTGGGGGTGGGCGCCATCGCCGAGGACGGGCACGTCCTCTACGACGACCGCGCCCTGGCCCGGATGCACGTGCCCCGCCAGGCCCTGTCCGACACCGTCGCCGCCGAACGGGACGAACTCGACCGCAGGCGCCGCGTCTACCGGGGGGAGCGCCCGTCCCGGCGGATCGCCGGGCGCGACTGCGTGGTCGTGGACGACGGCGTCGCCACCGGGGGCACCGCCCGCGCCGCGCTGCACATGGTCCGCCAGGCCGGACCCGCCCGGCTGGTCCTGGCGGTGCCCGTCGCCTCCCCGGAGGCCGTCGCGCTGCTGCGGGAGGAGGCCGACGCCCTGGTGGTGCTCAGCGCGCCGGACAACTTCCGCGCGGTGGGGGAGTGGTACCGCGACTTCGGCCAGCTCTCCGACGGACGCGTCACCGAGATCATCGCCGAGCACGAGCACGCGCGTCCCCGAAAGGCGCCGCGGCCGCGGCGGCCGGGTTGACCGCCGCCCGACCCTCCGGGCGCGTCCCGGGTGAGGGCATGAGAAAACCCGCGGCGCCCTCGACGTTCGTACGTCGGGGCGCCGCGGGTTGTTTCGGGGCCGGGGCCACCGGGGGGAGATCCGCTTGCCGGAAGCCTCGGCTAGGCAGCGTTGGCGCGGCGCATACGGCGACGGCGCTCGGAAGCGCGCTCGTCCTCGTTCAGGCCGCCCCAGGTGCCGTACTTCTCCGGACGCGAGATCGCATAGTCCAGGCAGTCGTTCCGAACCGGGCAGGCCGAACAGATCTCCTTGGCCTTGCGCTCACGGATCTCCCGCTCCGGCTGGCGTTCGCCGTCCGGGCCGAAGAAGAGCACAAGGTCCTCGCCCCGGCACGCGGCGGCATCCTGCCACCCCCAGCTCGGGCGGGGGCGCAGCGCGGCCTGCCGACGTACCTGAGACATGCTTGAACCACCTCTACTGAAATCACTAGTAAGCTGTCGAAAAAAGCTTCGGTCACCAAAAGTTGGTCATGCGGTGTGAGTCACCCCGCACGACGCAAACGCCGAGCGGTGCGAGTGATGTTCCCCGGTGTGGCTGAGACCACGAGAAGCACAGGTACTGCGGCACCGATCCGCCGGTGGCGGAGTGCTCACGCGAACGGCTGCGGAGGCGGTGACGGCCTCCGTCCGAGCCGGTATGTAATCATGCCATCCCTAGTCCCGATCATGCACGGGGGGTAGGGAAATTACTCGCACAACCGTTACCGAAACCTGATGGCTGTAGACCGATCCACGGCCTTTTGTCCGAGTTTGTCGTCTTCGTAAGATGTGACACCTTGCGAAGGACACAGCACATCGTATGGCGCGATGTCCCTCCTGCCTAGGGGGTCCTCCTGATGTGCCGATCACATTTCGGTTAGTGCCAGGTCTCCAGTTCGGACATGACCGTATGTCCTCACCCTCCGTGGCTGCCGCCCGGGAGGTCTCCGTCCTCCCCCTCACGCTCCGGGGCCGCCAGCCCCTCCCGCGACACGCCGTCGGAAGCCGCCTCCCCCATCTCCTCCGTGTGCTGGGCGACGGTCCCCTAGGGGAAGGACCAGGGGACCGCGTCGGAACAGGTCGTGGTGTGCGGGCGTCCCAGACGGTAGAAACAACGACGCGGCCCCTCCGGGCCGCCCGCTCCCGTAACGGGACCGATCCAAGGAGGACGAGAAAACCGTGGGCCTCTTGCGGTTCATCCTGAACGTCATCTGGCTCTTCGTCGCGGGATTCTGGCTGGCCGTCGGCTACGTCGTCGCGGGGATCATCTGCTGCATCCTCATCGTCACGATCCCGTTCGGCGTCGCCTCCTTCCGCATGGCCAGCTACGCGTTCTGGCCCTTCGGGAGGGAGACGGTCCGCACCCCCGGCGCGGGCGGAGGCAGCACCGTCCTCAACGTCATCTGGGTGATCGTCGCCGGATGGTGGCTGGCCCTCGGCCACATCGCCACCGCGATCGGCCTCGCCATCACTATCATCGGTATCCCCATGGCCTGGGCCTCGCTGAAGATGATCCCCGTCTCCCTCACACCCTTCGGCAGGGAGATCGTCCGCAGCGACCACCTGAGGGAACCCTGGCGGTTCTGACGGCGTTGACCTCCCGTCGGGCCCGGGCTCCCCGGGTCCGACGTTCGCGCCTTCCCAACCATCCCCATGCGGTCGTCGCCTCCAGGCGTCCGCAGCGCAACATCCGGAGAATGGAGTCCATGTGCAAGCCCAGCGGCCGGGAGTGTGGGCGCTCCTGAACAAGTGGCTCTCCGCCCGCAGAGCCCGAGCCGAGCGTCTCGCCGCACTGGAGGCGGAGAACGAACGTTCCCAGGCCGAGTCCCCGAGCGCGGACGACGGGCCGTCCGAAGAGCACCAGGGCAGCGCGAACGACCTGCTGCGCTCCATCAGCGACGTGGCCTGGCGGGCACTGGTCATCGCCGTGGTGGCGGGCCTGCTCGTCTACGTGCTCGTCTACCTGTCGGTCGTCACGCTGCCCGTCATCCTGGCGGTCTTCATCACCGCCCTGCTCATGCCGATCGCCAAAGGACTGCGCCGCAGGGGACTCGGGCGGGGCCTGTCGACCACCATCTCCCTGCTGGTCGGACTCATCGTCTTCGGCGGCGTGATCTCGCTGATCGTCACGCCCGCCATCCAGGGCTTCGAACCCCTCGTGGACAGCGTCACCAGCGCGGTGAACCAGCTCCAGAACCTGCAACTGCCCTTCGGGCTCGACGAGGCGCTGTTCACCGACGTGATCAACGACTTCTGGGCGCAGATCGAGAGCATGATCACCGCGAACCAGGACCAGATCCTCAGCGGCGCCTGGGCCGCGACCTCCGCGGTGGTCTCGGTCCTGGTCGGCATCGTCCTCATCATCGCCCTGGTCGTGTACTTCGTGCACTCGGGCGACCAGCTCATGGACTGGTTCCTCACCCTGCTGCCGCCCCGCTCCCGCCCGGGCCTGAACCACGCGGGCGAGGTCGCCTACGGGGTGATGGGCCGCTACGTGCGCGGTGTGGCGGCGGTCGGTTTCTTCGACGCCGTCGGCATCGGCATCGTCCTGGTCATCGTCCTGGACATCAACCTGGCCATCCCGCTGATCGTGCTGACCTTCGTCGGCGCGTTCCTGCCGATCATCGGCGCCTTCATCACGGGACTGCTCGCCGCCCTGGTCGCGTTCGTGACCAAGGGCTGGATCGTCGCGCTGATCGTGGTGGGCGCCGTACTCCTGGTGCAGCAGCTGGAGAGCAACGTCTTCGCGCCGCGCATCTACGGTGCCTCCCTGGACCTGCCCTCGCCCATCGTGCTCATCGCGATCTCCGTCGGCGCCGTCCTCGGTGGTATCCCGGGCATGTTCCTGGCCACCCCGGTGGTCGCCGTCCTGGCCGCGCTCCTACGCAACCGCCCGCCCGCCAGCGGCGGCGACGGTGACGACGACGAGCCCGACGACGTCGCCGAGGTGGAGGCGGACACGGTCGTGGTCAGGACGGGGAACGGGTCCGACGATGGCGCCACCCCCGTCGACGCCCCCGAACAGAAGTAGCGGAGCCGCCCCCTCCGGGAATGCGCCGTGCCCCCGCCCCGTTCACCGGGCGGGGGCGCCGGGACGTCCCGGCGGAATTCCCTCGCGCCGCCCCCCGGCTCTGCCGTTAGTCTGGTCCGGTCGGCCCGAAACCACCTTCCCGCCGCCGTGCGAAGGAGCTCCGTCTCCCCACGGCGCGCACGCGTGCCCGGCCGTGCCCCGTCGTCCCACCACCTCGTAGGAAGCCCCACCATGTTGATCGCCACCGACCTCGAACTGCGCGTCGGTCCTCGACTCCTCCTGGAGCCGACCACCTTCCGCGTCGCACCCGGGGACCGGATCGGACTGGTCGGCCGCAACGGTGCGGGCAAGACCACCCTGACCAAGGTGCTGGCGGGTGAGGGCCTGCCCACCAGCGGCACGGTCACCTCCTCGGGCAGCATCGGCTACCTGCCCCAGGACCCGCGTACCGGCGACCTGGACGTGATCGCCCGGGACCGGGTGCTGTCCGCGCGCGGCATCGACGAGGCCCTCAAGGGGATGCGCGAGGCCGAGAAGAAGATGGCCAGCGCCGACACCAAGACCCGCAACAAGGGCGTGCGCGCCTACTCCCGGTGGGAGGAGCGGCTGCACGTGCTGGGCGGTTACTCCGCCGAGTCCGAGGCCGCCGCCATCGCCTCCAGCCTCGGGCTGCCCGACAAGGTGCTCGACCAGCCGCTGCACACGCTCTCCGGCGGCCAGCGCCGCAGGATCGAACTGGCGCGCATCCTGTTCAGCGGCGCGGACACGCTGCTGCTGGACGAGCCCACCAACCACCTGGACGCCGACTCCATCGCCTGGCTGCGCGACTTCCTCAAGTCCCACCAGGGCGGGCTCATCGTCATCAGCCACGACGTGGAGCTGACCGAGGACGTGGTGAACAAGGTGTTCTACCTGGACGCCAACCGCAGCACCATCGACGTCTACAACATGGGCTGGAAGCTGTACCAGGAGCAGCGTCAGGCCGACGAGCGGCGGCGCAGGCGCGAGCTGGCCAACGCCGAGAAGCAGGCCGACACCCTGCGCAAACAGGCGGACAAGTTCCGGGCCAAGGCGTCCAAGGCGCGCGCCGCACAGCAGATGCTCAACCGCGCCGACCGGCTCATGGACGGCGTGCAGGGAGTGCGCAAGGCCGACAAGGTGGCCAAGCTGCGCTTCCCCGACCCGGCGCCCAGCGGTCGCACACCGCTCATGGCCGAGGGCCTGTCCAAGTCCTACGGGTCCCTGGAGATCTTCACCGGTGTGGACCTGGCCATCGACCGGGGCAGCCGCGTGGTCATCCTCGGGCTCAACGGCGCGGGCAAGACCACCCTGCTGCGCCTGCTCGGGCAGGTCGAGGAACCCGACACCGGTCGGGTCGTCCCCGGCCACGGCCTCAAGCTCGGCTACTACGCCCAGGAGCACGAGACCCTGGACGTGGACCGCACCGTGCTGGAGAACATGATGAGCGCGGCCCCGGACCTGCCGGAGGTCGAGGCGCGGCGCACACTGGGCTCGTTCCTGTTCACCGGCGACGACGTCGACAAGCCCGCGGGCGTGCTCTCCGGCGGTGAGAAGACCCGGTTGGCCCTGGCCACACTGGTGGTCTCCAGCGCCAACGTGCTGCTGCTGGACGAGCCCACCAACAACCTGGACCCGGCCAGCCGCGAGGAGATCCTGGCGGCGCTGCGGCGCTACAAGGGCGCGATCGTGCTCGTCACCCACGACGAGGGCGCGGTGGAGGCGCTCCAACCCGAGCGCGTCATCCTGCTGCCCGACGGCGTGGAGGACGTGTGGAACGCCGAGTTCGAGGACCTCATCGCACTGGCCTGACAGGCGGTCCCCGGGGCGGAGGCGCCCCCGGCGCCCCCGGCGGGGCCGGGGGCGCCTCCGCCTTTTCGGTTGTCGTTTACGGCGTTCCGAAACCCGTATTCTCCATGCACTGTCCGCGTGGCGCCCCGATAATGTGGCCATCGCTCGACGCGGTACCGGATCATGAGGTGATCCCCGCGAGGGGCGACCGGACGGAGGGAGACCCGTGAACAACGTGCCGCGCAAACGCCCGAGGCTGGCGGGGGAGGACCGTACCGAACTCGCCGCCCAGCTCAAGCGCCGCTACGACGCGGGGGAGAGCATCCGCATGCTGTCGGCGGCCACCGGGCGGTCCTACGGTTTCGTCCACCGGCTGCTGAGCGAGGCCGGTGCGGAGCTCCGCGGCCGCGGCGGACCCACGCGCAAGGCCTGACCCCGGGGTGCGGGGCCCGCACGCCACCTGTGGTTACTGCTGAGTAATATCTGGGGTGACACCGAACACGACGGAGGAACCCATGGCACAGGCGACGAACGGGACCGAACCGCCGCCCACCGAGGAGGAGCTCTCCGCGGCCCGGCTCAGGCTGGCGGTGGAGGGGCCGGTCGCCCGCGTCACCATCAGCCGCCCCGACCGCCGCAACGCGATGACCGGACGCACCTGGACCACGCTGGCCCGCATCGGCCGGACCCTGCCCGACGACGTCCGCGTCGTCGTGATCGACGGGGACGGTGACATCTTCTCGGCCGGGATCGACCTCGGGATGTTCAGCCCGGAGGGCGTGGACGGCGAGCGCTCCATGGTCGCGGGACTGGCCGACGGAACCTCCGGCGAAGCCGAGGTCGAGGACTACATCGCGGGGTTGCAGGAGGGCTTCCTCTGGCTGCGCCGCCCCGACCTGGTCACCGTCGCCGCCGTACGCGGCCACGCCATCGGCGCGGGGTTCCAGCTGGCCCTGTCCTGCGACATCCGCATCCTGGCCGACGACGCCCAGCTGTGCATGAAGGAACCCGCCCTGGGCCTGGTCCCCGACCTCACCGGCACCAAGCCCCTGGTCGACATCGTCGGCGTCAACCGCGCCGTCGAGATCTGCCTGACCGCCCGCCGCGTCGGTGCCGAGGAGGCGCGTGACCTGGGGCTGGCCGAGCTCGTGGTCGCCGCCGACGAGCTCCCCGGCGCCGTGGACGACGCCGTCGCCGCCCTGCTCGCCACCAACAGAGAGGCCGCCACCGCCACCAAGGCCCTGCTCCAGCAGGCCGCGGGCAACACGCTCGGGCAGCAGGCCGAGGCCGAACGCAGGGCCCAGACCGCACGGCTCACCGCCCTGGCCCGGTCGACGGCCCGGGGTGAGGGGTAACTCCGGGGTGCGGGAGACCGCCCCTCTCGCGGGCGCGCCGGATGCCCGGTGCGCCCGCGAGTATGTGGACGGGCGGGGGAGACCCTTGTCACCGGTCGAAAAACCCCCTCCCGTCCCCGCTCGTGGGCGATCTCTAGTACGCTTCTGCAAGCGGTCGTGACATGCCGCGCGCATCCGAGCGCGCCGAGGCCGCGCAAGGCGCGGAGAGCGTGCCGACCCGGTCGGCGCCACTCTTGACCCGAAGAGTCGCTCGTTCCCCCACACCCGTGTGGAACCCACGAGCTCAGGAGCCCCACATCACGCAGGGGCCCGCTTCCGCGTGTGATCAGGCGCGTTTGTGTGATTTCTTCGCTGGGTCGGTTGTGGCCGTGTGGAGCCTTCCTCGAAACGCCGCCAAACGATGAGGAAGGTACACGTCACTTGACGACGGACACTGCCGTAACGCCTGCCTTCGACAGCCTGGGGCTGCCTCAGGACATCGTCGGAGAGCTGGCCAAGAACGGTGTGACCACCCCGTTCCCGATCCAGGCCGCCACCATCCCCGACGCCATCGAGGGCATCGACGTCCTCGGCTGCGGTCGCACCGGATCGGGCAAGACCCTGGCTTTCGGCCTGCCGGTTCTCATGCGCGCGTCCGAGCGCCGCGCCGCAGCCAACCGCCCCCGTGCCCTGATCCTGGTGCCCACCCGTGAGCTGGCCCACCAGGTCCGCGACGCCCTGCGCGGCTACGCCCGCGTCGTGGGCGCGCGCGTCGGCGACGTCGTCGGCGGTAGCTCCTACACCCGCCAGATCAACGAGCTGCGCCGCGGCGTCGACGTCCTGGTCGCCACCCCGGGCCGCCTGACCGACCTCATCGACCAGGGCGCCTGCGACCTGGGCGACGTGGAGGTCTCGGTGCTGGACGAGGCCGACCAGATGTGCGACATGGGCTTCATGCCGCAGGTCAGCGAACTCCTGGACCAGGTGCGCCCCGACGGCCAGACCCTGCTGTTCTCGGCCACGCTCGACGGCGACGTCGACAAGCTGGTCCGCAGGTACACGAACGAGCCGCGCATCCACTCCGTGGACCCGCCGGTCTCGCAGGTCACCACGATGGAGCACCACCTGCTCAAGGTGCTGCCCCGCGACAAGAACACGATCGTCACCCAGATCGCCGCGCGCGAGGGCCGCACCATCCTGTTCGTGCGCAGCAAGTTCCGCGCCGACACCATCAGCGAGCAGCTGGTCCAGGCCGGTGTCCCCTGCGCGTCGCTGCACGGCGGCAAGACCCAGAGCGTGCGCACCCGTACCCTGGCCAAGTTCCGCGAGGGACGCATCCAGGCCCTGGTCGCCACCGACGTCGCCGCCCGCGGCATCCACGTCGACGGCATCGACCTGGTGGTCAACGTCGACCTGCCCACCAGCCACAAGGACTACCTGCACCGGGGCGGTCGCACCGCCCGCGCGGGTTCCTCGGGCGTGGTGGTCTCACTGGTGGCGCCCAACCAGCGCCGTATGGCCCGCCGCATGCTCAACGACGCCGGCGTGGAGGCCAAGCAGCACCTGGTCAACCCCGGTGACGCGCTGCTCTCCGAGGTGACCGGCGCCAAGGAGCCCTCCTGGGAGCCGTGGATCGAGCCGCCGGAGCCCGTGCGCGAGCGCCGTGGCCGTGGCGGTCCCCGTCGTGGCGGCGGCTACCGCGGGGGTTACCGCGGCGACCGTCGTGGCGGCGGTCCGCGCGGCGGCTACCGTGGCGACCGCCGTGGTGACCGCGGCGAGGGCGGTTTCCGTGACGGCGAGCGCGGCGGGGACCGCGGTGAGGGTCGCGGTTACCGTGGCGAGGGCCGCGGCTACCGGGGCGACCGTCCCCGTGGCGAGCGCCGTGACTTCGGACCGCGCGGTGAGGGCGGCTACCGCGGTGACCGGCGCGGCGACCGCCGTGTCGGCGGGGGCAA